>NZ_SGTX01000008.1:0-153917 GCF_005435025.1 Halorubrum sp. CGM4_25_10-8A
GCGAACACCTCGCTCACGTCGCGGACGCGGCTCGCGGGCACGTCGTGTTCCTCCAGGACCGCGGTCGCCTCGGCGGTCGTCATGGACGCGAACGTCTCGCTCAGCTCGCGGTCGAGCTCCTCCCGGTGGCGGACGCGGCCCTCGTTGGTCTCGAACCGCTCGTCCGCGAGCAGGTCCGGGCGGTCGATCGCGCGGCACAGCGGCGGCCAGAACGGGTCCGACGAGCAGGCGACGACGACGCACCCGTCGCTCGTCTCGAACGCCTGATACGGGACGATGTTCGGGTGTTTGCTCCCCATCCGTCCCGGCGGCTCGCCGCTGGCGAAGTAGTTCGTCGCCATGTAGCTGGTCCAGGCGGCCTGCCCGTCCAGCAGGCTCACGTCGATCTTCTGGCCGCGGCCGTCGCCGAGTTCGCGCTCGAGGAGGGCCGCGAGGATCGCCTGCGTCGCGTACATCCCCGCGCCGACGTCGGCGAGCGCGACGCCGATCCGGACCGGCGGGCCGTCCTCGACGCCCGTGAACGACATGAACCCGCCCCGCGCCTGTATCATGATGTCGTAGGCGGGCTTGTCGCGGTCGGGGCCCCACTCGCCGTAGCCGGAAATGCCGCAGTAGATCAGCCCGGGGTTCTCGTCGACGAGGTCGCCGTAGTCGAGGCCCCACTCGGCGGTCTTACCGACCCGGAAGTTCTCGACGAGCACGTCGGCCTCGCGGGCGAGGTCCCGCGCGACCGCGCGCCCCGACTCGGTCGTCAGGTCCAACTGGATCGACCGCTTGTTCCGGTTAACGCTGACGTAGTAGGCGCTCTCTTCGCCCTCGCCCTCGCCGAACGCCGGCGGGACCCATGTCCGCGTCTGGTCGCCCTGTCCGGGCCGCTCGATCTTGAGCACTTCGGCGCCGAGGTCGCCGAGCTGCATGGTACAGAACGGGCCGACGAGCACGCGAGAGAGGTCCAGCACGGTGACGCCATCCAGCGGTCCGGTGTCGCCGTCGGGATCGCGCGCCTCACCGACCACGCGCGTTCACCCCCGCGGACCGTCGCCGAATTCGGTTCATGTGTCCCGGGTCAGTCCCGGGGGTACTGAGTGTTGCGGCGGCGTCGCGGACGGAAACCCGGGGCCGGCGAGGAGGCGGCGCCGGCGAACGGTTTCGTCAGGCCGGAAGCGTGTCGATGCCGTCGATCTCGACGTAGCCGTAGCCGCAGTCGGGACAGCGCCACTTCGTCTTCTCGCCGAGGTGAAGCGTCATCGCCGCGGTCCGGTAGAACGAACGAGACCCGCCGCAGTCGGGACAGTCCACGTCCTTTTCGAGCGCCATGTGCGCCGATCGATCCGGGCCGGTGTTGAACCTACTGATTCGGGCTCCGCCGGCCCTGTCACCACACCGGCGCGAGCAGTAGCGCGACCGTCGCCGAAATGAAGACGAGCTTGAGCGCGGTGTTGACGGCGATCACCTTCGTCCCGAACGAAGGCCCCCAGATCCCGTACTGGAACGGGATCGAGCGCCGGAACGTGGAAACGGCGAACGAGAGGATGCTCCCGATGAGCAGCGACGCGACCGCGGTCCGCGTCGTGAAGATCCCGGCCTCCGTCCCGGCGAGGGTCGCCGCGCCCGCGGTCGTGTCGAGCGTGAACACCGCGATGACCGGCACCGCGGCACCCGGCAGGCCCAGCACGCTCGTGATCGGCTCCGCCACGCTCGTCAGGGCCGCCACGTCGTAGGTCGTGACGAGCCAGATGACCAGCGTGTACACGACCGCGAGCCGCGGGACGATCCGCCGGAGGGTCCGCCACGACTTCCCGGCCGCGTCGCGCACGCGCTCCCGGTCGGTACGGTCGTCGTCCTCGGGCCCGGTCGCCTCGACGTCGGCGAGCGCGGCGCGGTCGACGTTCGACTCGGAGAGGAGGAACCCGCCCGCGACGACGCCGGTGACGGTGATCAAAAGCGCGATGCCGGCGCGCGCGCCGACGTAGACGGCGCCGGTGGTGACGCCGAGGATCGGGATCAACACCGGGACGTAGTAGGTGAACACGTGCTGGACGAAGCCGAAGAACGTGTTCATCGTCACCGCGACGAGCGTCGCGCGGTCGTCGAGCAGCCCCGACTCGCGGAACTCCGCGAGCGTCGCGTAGCCCGCGGTCGTCGACGCCGCGGTCGTGAGGATCGCCGTGCCGACCTCGTCCGGGAGGTTCGCCGGTCGGGTGAGCCACCCCGCGAGCCCGGCGACGTACCGGACCAGCCCGAACGCGACGGCGACGTTGGCGGCGAAGACGCCCCCCGCGATGAACGCCGTGATCCGGGCAAGTCGGGGGGCCACCTCCGCGAGCAGCGTCGAGAACTCGGCGGCGACCGATTGCACGAATCAGCGTACGCGAGGGGCGCTCAAATGGCCGTCGGAACGGGCGGGCGTTCCCGGAGGGTCGGAACGCGCGCCGCCGCGCGGGGCTTATGTCCCGCCGCGGAGAACGGCCCTCCGATGGCTCCCGCCGAGGATGACATCTCGATCGATGAAAAGCGCGTGTACGCGGGCAGCGCCGGCCGCACCGACGCCTACGTCGCGACGGGGACGGGGATCGTCCGCGTCTCGCTGTCGGCCGACAAGGTCGGCGCGTTCGACATGGTCGCCCGCGACCCCGCCCGCGATGTCACCGTCCTCGCTCGCGGCGGCGGCCCCGACCTCGCCGTCGCGGCCACGCCCGACGGGCTCTCGGTCGCCGCGGTCGGCGACGACCCGGCGTTCGAGTCGGTCGACGACGAGCCGGCGGTCGCGGTCGGCGCGGCGAGGGACCGTGACGACGCGCTCCTTGTCGCCCGCGAGGACGGGGCGATCGAGCGCATCAACGTCGGGGAGGGCGACGAGGCGACGGTCTCGTCGACGACGCGGATCGGAACCGTCACGGACCCGCGCGCGGTCGACGGCGGTCTCGTCGCTGGCGCGAAGGCGGTGTACCGGGTCGGTGAGCGCGGCATCACCGACGTCGGCCTCGACGACGCGCGCGACGTGGCCGGCGCCGGGATGCCGCTCGCGGCGACCGGTGCGGGGCTCTACTGGCTTGGCAACGGTTGGATGACGGCCCGGGAGGCGGTCGCGGAGGCGGTCGCGTCCGACGGCGACGGGCACGCGATGGCGGTCGTCGGCGGTGACCTGCTCGTTCACTCGGACGGGGCCGGCGAGTGGGGCGAGGAGACGTGGACGCCCGCGGACCTGCCCGTGGACGAGACGCCCGTCGCGCTCGGCTACGGCCCCGGCGTCTCGGTCGGGGTGACGGACGCGGGAACGCTCTGCGTCGACGCCGGCGACGGGTGGCGACACCAGGTGGTCGGCGTTCGCGACGTGGCGGGCGTGGCGCTCGCGGTCGTAGAATAGGCAGAGTACGTCGATGTTGACGGCTCGGTGGGAGCTCCCTCCAAATTCCCCGTCGGATTATAAACGGGATTCAGCAGGTCGGCGGTGAATACTCCCAAAGCCCCAGCCGCGAATCGGGCGCACGCTCGCTGTGGTCCTCAGTCGCTCGCTTCGCTCGCTCTCTGCGGTCCTTACTTCGCCTGCGCCCGATTCGCGGCTGCCCGTTTGAATCCCGCCCCGCACCGCACCTCACGCCTCCCCAGCCTCGTCGGTGGCTCTCCGCTTCGCTCCGACCCACCGACTCCCTCGCGCGGTGCTGTCTCGCGGTCGCCGATGGCGGCCGCTCGTCGGCACGCGCCAGCGCCTCGATAGTTTGTAAGTGGGGAATATTTTCGCTCACGGACGTTTCACGCGCTCGGCAGGTCGATCTCGTCCCCGTCGGCGTAGACCGTCGAGTCCCGGATGATCCCGTCGAGGTGGAGCGGCGCGTCCGTCTCGCCGCCGATCCCGACGTTGTCTCCGATCGCGATGTGGACGGTCCCGCCCGCCTTCTCGTCTAAGAGGACTGACCCGACGAGTTCCGCAACGCCGCCGTTGGTGCCGATGCCGAGCTCCGCGAGGTTGTACGCCGCGTCGCCGACCTCGTCGGCGGCGGCCTCGACGTCGGCGCGGATCGCGTCGTCGGCGATCTCGGTCACGAACCCGTCCTCCACCTCGAACGCCAGCTCCCGCCCGTCGTCGAGCAGGCCGTGGGGCATCATCGTCCCGTCGACGACGAAGGTCCCGGTCGCGCTCGCGGGCGCGACGAACACCTCGCCGGCGGGGAGGTTCGAGAAATCGCCCGGGTCGCGGACCATGCCGGTGTCGGCGAGCCACTCGCGGTCGCCGACCTCGAAGGTGATGTCCGTGCCGGCGGGCGCGGTGACGCGGACCTCGCTGGCGTCGCCGATCTGCCCCAGCACGTCGTCGCAGGCGGCCTCGATGGCGGCGTAGTCGGCGTCGAGCCCCGTCGTGAACACGTCCTCGGTGATCCCGGGCAGCGTCGCGCCGCGCGCGCCGGCGTCGCAGGCCGAGCCGCGGGCGCGGGTGTGGCTCAGGCTCTTCGTCGTCGGGGCCAGGAAGGCGTCGGCCTCCGCCATCGCGGCCGCGACCGGTGCCGGCGGCTCCGTCCCGTGCTGTTCGGTCGGGGGGTACCGGAGGAGCGTCGCGTCGTCGGTGACGGCGCTCGCGGCCGCGTACAGCGCCTCGCCGATCGGCTCGCGCTCGTCGTCGGTGACGACCGCGACCGATTCGTCGGGAGCGACGTTCAGACACTGTTCGACCGCGGTCGTCGCGGCGTCGGAGAGATCGGCTGCCATGCCAGCGTCTCCGTTCGGCCGGGCGTTAGGCCTTGTCATCGCTGAGTTTACTCTATTCCGTAATTGAATTATTTACGTCCGGTGCCGATCGGCGTCGAATTAACCGATCGATTACTCGTGGGGTAGTTAATTTCATTTCACCCACCTCGAAAAGATTATACCGATTCCCGAGCGAGGGGCAGATATGATACGCGTGGGCGTCAACGGCTACGGCACGATCGGGAAACGGGTCGCGGACGCCGTCGCGGCCCAGCCGGACATGACACTCGTCGGCGTGACGAAGGCGTCGCCCGACTACGGCGTCGAGGCCGCGGCGCGGCGCGGCTACGACCTGTACGCGGCGGTCGAGGACCGCGTCGAAGACTTCGCGGCCGCCGGCGTCGACCTGTCCGGGATCCTCGGCGACCTGCTCGACGCCGTCGACGTCGTCGTCGACTGCGCGCCCTCCGGCGTCGGCGAGCGCAACGCGCCCGTCTACGAGGCCCACGACACGCCGGCGATCTTCCAAGGCGGCGAGGACGCCGCCGTCGCCGAGGCCTCCTTCAACGCCCGCGGTCGGTTCGAGGCGGCCCGCGGCGCGGACGCGGTCCGCGTCGTCTCCTGTAACACGACCGCGCTCTCGCGGCTGCTCGCGCCGCTCGACGAGACCTACGGCGTCGAGAAGGCGCGCGTCACGCTCGTGCGCCGCGGCGGCGATCCGAGCGAGACGGACCGCGGCCCGATAAACGACATCGTTCCCGACCCCGCGGCGGTCCCCTCTCATCACGGTCCGGACGTGAACGAGATTCTTCCCGACCTGCCGGTCGACACCGCGGCGCTGAAGGCGCCGGTCACGGGGATGCACACCCACAGCGTCAACGTCACGCTGGAGAGCGACCCCGACTCGGGGGCCGTCCGCGACCTCCTCGCCGACGAGGACCGGATCTTCCTCGTGCCGGAGGCCGCGGGCATCGACGGCGCGGGCGCGCTGAAGGAGTACGCCGCCGACGCGGGGCGGCCCCGCGGCGACCTCTGGGAGAACTGCGTCTGGGAGGAGTCGATCAGCGTCACCGGGCGAGACCTGTACCTCTTCCAGAACGTCCACCAAGAGGCCGACGTGGTCCCGGAGAACGTCGACGCGATCCGCGCGATGACGACCGACGTCGACGCGGCCGAGTCGGTGGCGCGGACGAACGAGACGCTCGGCGTGGGTCTCGAAAGTCGGCTCGGGAACGACGGGCCGGCGCGCGCGGAACTGACGGCCGACGACTGACGCCGTAGTCGCGGTCTTTTCGGTCGCTACCGTCCGGAAGCCGCCGTCACTCGGTCGGTCGCGTGACGAGGAACGTCCGGCCGCCGCGGCGTTCGAGGTGGACCTCGCTCCCGTCGACGCGGTTCACGCGGACTCGGTCCGGGAGGCGGTCGGTTCGACAGTCGGTGATGTCCACGCGCGTGGGCGTCGCGTACCGGGGTCGGTCGGCGGTGACTGCGCTCATACACCTAGTTCGGCCCGGAACGCTCCTATAACCGAGCCATCCGCGGAGTGAAAGTGAAAGTGGACGATCCGCTGCCGCTCGCCGGTGATTCGGACAGTCGGGCTCGCCGCCGGCGGTCCGCTGTCGCCCCTCTCGGCGGTCCGCTGTCGCCCTACCGCCGGAGGCCGGTCGCCTCGTCGTCCTCGACGAACCGCACCGTGAAGTAGTCGTAGCCGCCGTAGGCAGCATCGAGCGCGCCCATCCACCAGTTCCACCGCTCCACCAGCGAGGAGTCGTCCGGCGCGTCCTCCATGTGTCCGATCACCCCCGTCACGGTCAGGCCGTGGCCGCGGTCCTCGGAGGGCCGTCCGGAGTCGACGAGGTCGCGGGCCGCCCGCGAGACGGCCCGCCGCTCGGCCTCGGTCCCGCCGAACTCGTCTTCGAGCGCGCGTTCCAGACGCTGTCTGTCCATGAACGAGTTTGGGTGCGCAGGTATATGAGTCGCGTGGTAGGGGGTGTCAGGTCCGGTGTCGCGACGGGGTTGCGTCGACTCCGCGGGCGACTCACAACCGCGCCGCGAGCGCGAGGAACAGCAGCGAGAACGGGGCCGTGAGCAGCGCCAGCGCCAGTCCGCCCGCTCCCTCGCCGGCCGCAACGGCCATGAGGAGGCCGACTACGAGCGAGGACGATCCCAGCGTCGCGAGGGTGAGCCGCTCCGGGACGCTCGCCCGGTCCGGCCCGTCGCTCTCCGCCAGCACCGCGCCGAGCGCGGACTCGACCGCGTCCGCCCGGTCGCGGGGGACGAACAGCCACGGCGTCGACCGGAACCACGCGTTCCCCCGGTACGCGAGCAGGAACACCGTCGTCCACGGGAGGTCGATCCGGCGCGTCCTGACGACCGCCCCGAGGTCGTCGCTCCGAGTCCGGTCGCGCGCCGGATACGTCCGCGCGATCGCCCGCTCGGCCGGGTCGAGCCGAACGGCGACCCCCGACGACTCGGCGACCGCCGGCACGAACCAGACGGCCCAGAACACCGGCCAGAGGGCCGGCAGGAAGTCAGTCGGCAGCGCCAGCGCCGCCGCGACGACCGCGCCGAGCCCGGCCAGCGTCCAGCCGGGCCGAAGCGTCTCTGCGGCCTCGCGCAGTCGGGCGACGGACGGCTCCCCGACCGAACTCTCGCGGTACACGGCGTACAGCACCGGCACGGTACCGAGCAGAAGCGCGAGCAAGAGCGCGACCCCGACGGCGATCGCCTCGGCCCCGACGCTCGGGACCGCGAGGTCGCCGGACGCGATACCCGCGATCCCCCCGGCGGCGACGGTGCCGAAGACGACGAGGACCGCGCCGGCGATTCCGACTGACACCCCGATCGCGAGCGAGCGCAGTCGCTCGTGGCGGACCGGCCCCCACTCGATCGGGTCGGGTTCGGCGACCGTCTCGGAGACGCTCCGGTCGCCGTGGGGGTCGGCCCGGACCTCCGCGGACTCCGTGCGGTCCATCGCCTCCTCGGAGGTGGAGGGCGTCCCGCGCTCGGAGGGCATACGAGCGCAGTTACCGCCGCGGTAATAAAAAGCGTGAGGCCGGCTTCCGGGTCGACTGACCGGCTACTGCTCCGACGCGGCGGCGTCCGCGTTCGGCTCGGCCGCGTCCGTCGCCGCCCCGGAGGGCTCCGCGGGCTCGACGTTGCCGAGCCGGAGCGCGTTCCCGGTGACGCCGAGGCTCATACCCATGTCGCCGACGACGACGGCCATCGCGACGCTCACGTAGCCGAGGGGAGCGCCCGCGGCGAGTAGCGCCTTCACGGCGAGGGAGGCCCCGATATTGGTTCGGATCGTCGAGCTCGCGCGCGAGGCGAGGTCGACGACGTACGGGAGCCTGGTCAGGTCGTCGGCCATCAGCGCCACGTCCGCGGTCTCGATGGCGGTGTCGGTGCCGGCGGCGCCCATCGCGACCCCCACGTCCGCCGCCGCGAGCGCCGGGGCGTCGTTGATCCCGTCCCCGACCATCGCGACGCCGCTGTCGGTCTCGGCGGCGAGCTCACGCACCGCCGCGACCTTCTCGTCGGGGAGCAGATCCGCGCGCACCTCGTCGATGCCGACGCGGTCGCCGGTCGCCCGCGCGGTCCGCTCGTTGTCGCCGGTGAGCATCGCGACCCGGTCCACGCCGAGTTCGTGGAGGCGGTCGACGACCCACGCCGCCTCCGGACGGACTGTGTCCGCGACCGCCACGACGCCCTCCAGTTCCGCCTCGGTCCCGACGAGGACGACCGTCTTCCCCTCGGCCTGAAGCCGCGGAATCGTCTCGCTCGCTAGGTCGAGGTACTGCCCGTGGTCGCAGGGCTCGGGCTCCGCGGCGGCGCTCGCCTCGCTCCCGCGCGCTCCGTCTCCGCCAGCGTCGTCGGCGTCGTCGCGCTCCCGAACCACCCCTCCGTCAGGGCGGACGTGGGCGTGGCTCAGGTCGAAACCGAGGTCCTCGAACAGCGAGGGCTTGCCGGCGTAGTGGGTCTCGCCGTCGATATCAGCGCGGACGCCTTCGCCCGTGAGCGTCTCGAAGTCGGTGACCTCGGTCTCGTCGCTGGACCCGGTACCGGCGGCCTCGGAACCGGCGGTGTCAGTGCCCCGCACCACTATCGCCTCCGCCACCGGGTGTTCGCTCCGTCGCTCGATGGCGGTCGCGCACGCGAGCACGTCGTCGGCCTCGCGGTCGCCGAGGGGGACCACGTCGGTCACCGACAGCTCGCCGCGCGTGAGCGTCCCGGTCTTGTCGAGCGCGACGACGTCGACGTCGCCGGCCGCCTCCAGGTGTTCGCCGCCCTTGATCAGGACGCCGTTCCGGGCGGCCGCGGTCACGCCGGAAACGACGCTGACGGGCGTCGAGATGACGAACGCGCAGGGGCACGCGACGACGAGCAGGGTGAGTCCGCGGACGAACCACGTCTCCGCGCCGCCGCCGACGAGGACGGGGCCGAGCGCGGCGGTCGCGACCGCGCCGACCACGACGATCGGGGTGTAGACGCCTGCGAAGCGGTCGACGAACCGCTCGGCGCGCGTCTCCTCGCCGTTGGCGGCCTCGACGAGGTCGACGACCCTCGCGATGGTCGACTCCTCGGCGGGCGCGGTGGCCTCAACCTCGAGGTAGCCGGCCTCGTTGATCGAGCCGGCGTACACCTCGTCGCCGGGCTCCTTCTCCGCCGGGACCGACTCGCCGGTGATCGGCGACTCGTCGACCGCGCCGGAGCCCTCGCGGACCACCCCGTCGAGCGGGACGCGCTCGCCGGGTCGCACCGCGAGCCGCTCGCCCGTCGCGACGGCCTCGGCGGGGACCGTCTCCTCCTCGCCGTCCCGGATCACGACCGCCTCGTCGGGGGACAGCTCCATCAGCTCGCGGAGGGAGGTGCGCGCCCGGTCGATCGAGTAGCGTTCGAGCAGCTCGGCGACCGAGAACAGCACCGCGAGCGTCGCCGCCTCGAACGGGAGGTCGACGAGCAGCGCGGCGACGACCCCGACGCTCATCAGCAGGTCGATGTCGAGGCTCACCCCCCGCAGCGAGTAGAACCCGTTCCGGAGGATCGGCGGCCCGGCGACCCCGACCGCCAGCAGGTACGCGACCGAGGCGCCCGTGACGGCCCACGGCCCGAGGAAGCCGACGCCGCCGATCGTCGCGAACGTCGGGTCGAGCCCGGGGAGCAGCCACTCGAGGGCGAGCCCGACCGCGAGGAAGGCCCCGCCGACCGCGGTGGCGATCGCGCGGGGGCTCGTGAACAGGCCGTCGGCGACGCCGTCGGACTCCGCATCCGCGACCGCGTACCCCGCGCCCTCGACGGCGGCCGTCAGCGCCTCCACGTCCGTCGCTTCCGGATCGTACGTGAGGACGACGACGCCCGTCGTGGGCCGAGTGTCGACCGAGCGGACGCCCTCCCGATCGAGCGCGCCCTCGACTTTCCCCGCGCACGACGAGCAGTCCATGTCCGGCACCGCGAGCCGGAGCTGCGCTCCCGTCGGCGCGCTCCCGTCCGACTCGTCGGGATCGGCTGTCGGGTTCGATTCGCTCATTAGCTGAACGTCGCTCCCGGAGCGTTATTAATCTAGCTACCACATAGAGGCATTATTTTATAAGAGATTAATAAAAATAGATTCGAAGTAAACAAATTCGACGAGGAAGTATTTACCTCCGAGCCGGCTACCCGCGGGTATGACAGACTGGCGCGCCGTCGGCTACGGCTTCGTCGTGATGCTGATCGCCGGGCTGCTGGCCACGCTCGTCCCCGTCGTGGGCCACGTCGGCGCGGGACTCATCGGCGGGTTCGTCGCCGGCTACGTCGCCGCCGGCGGGCTGCTCTCCGGCTTCTGGCACGGCCTGCTCGCGGGCTCGGTGAGTGGCGTGGCCGTCACGCTCCTGCTCGCCGCGTTCGGCGGCCTCGTCGGACTGGCCGGTGGCCCACTCGGAAGCCTGCTCGGTGGCGCGGGGGTCCTCGTCGTCGGACTGTTCCTGACGCTGCTGTTCGCGGTCGACTCGGCGCTTGCGGGTGCTATCGGCGGCGTCCTCGGATAGCGGGATCGGCTCGAAGCGGTCCGTCGCTGCGGGGCTCCGGTATCTTATTACAATAGAACCGCGGACGCGACGGGACCGGCCGCCCCGCGACCGGAATTCACGCGCTCTCGACGGCGTCGAGGACCGCCTCGTAGTCCGGCTCGTTGGTCGGGTCGTCGGCGACCCAGTCGAAGACGACCTCGCCGTCGTCGTCGATCACGAACACGGCGCGGTTCGCGATGCCGTGGAGGCCGAGTTCGGCGATGTCGATCTCGAGGTCGTACGCGCGGATCGCGTCGCCGGCCATGTCGCTCACGAGGTCGAACTCGATCCCGTGCTCCTCGCGGAACGCGCCCTGCGAGAACGGCGAGTCGGCGCTGATCCCGAAGAGAGTCGCGCCGGCCTCCGCGAAGGCGTCGGCGCGCTCTTGGAAGGCGATCATCTCGTTCGTACACGGCGGCGTGAACGCGCCGGGGAAGAACGCGAGCACGACCGGCCCGTCGCCGATCTCCTCGTCGAGGTCGAACGGCTCGTGATCGCTCGTGCCGACCGTCGCGGTGAACGCGGGTGCGTCGTCGCCTGTGGATACCATCGGCTCTCGATACGGCTGATTCACGCAAAAGCCTTGTCGCGACCTCGTTCGGTGCCGGTATTGGCCCGCTACCGTCTCGGGCCGAACCCGCACCGAGTCACTCGCGGTCGAGGTACTCCTGTTGGATGTCGACGATCTCGCCGGAGTCCTCGCAGTCGGCGTACCGGCGGAGCGGCTCCGCGTTGAGTTCGAGGAACGTCTCGCCCCACGTGAACTTCGACAGGGCGCGCTCGGCGCGGTCGCGCTCGCCGAGAATCACCAGCGCCGCGGCGAACGCCTCGACGGTGGTGAGCCGCATCGGACGGCCGAAGTTCACGGGGTTGGCGGCGACGAGGTAGGGCAGCGCGCGGTGCTCGCCGGGGAGCGAGAACATCTTCTCGCCCGCCGACTCCCATGAGCAGTCGAGCGCGACGAGCGCGGTCTCGGCGGCCCGCTCGGCGTCGACGGGCGAGAGCGCGCGCTCGGCGTGGGGGTTGAGGACGACCCCATACGGCGTGGCTCGGTCCGAGCGGTGGAGCTCGGCGAGGTCGAAGCGCGCGAGCTTCCGGGCCGTACACTTGTCGGGGTCGTCGTCGCCCTCGTACCGGACGTGGAGGTCCACACTTGGCGTTCGACGGAGTCGCGTATAAGCCGTACGGACGCCGTCGGCAGAAAAAATGCGGGTGGTCGACGCCCGCGCGCCGTCACGGGGCGCGGGTCTGCGTCACGATCGGTTCGCCGTCGTCGGCCTCTTCGGGGACGCGCGTCCGCGTCCCGATCGGAGCCGATTCGCCTTCGGTTGTCAGTTCCTTCATCGCGTTTTACAGTATTTACTCGGTGTGTAAAAAATTTTGGCTGAAATACCTATTATCCGCCCTTTGTCCTTATATAAACATGGTTTTTCGATATTATACCAACGAATGTTTTAGCAAATGCTATTTTTGTGCCTGATTTAACGCGCCAGTTATTCGCCAGTCCGCCGCGAATCGGACTCCGCCGCTTCGTCCCGATACCGTCAAACCGGCCCGGTACCGGCGGGGTTTTTCCTCGTCGCCGCGCAGGTGATCGTATGGAGCTGTTCGCGGTTCCGGACCTCCCGGAGATCCGGGAGGGAGACGACCTCGCGGCCATGATCGGCGAGCGCGTCGACCTCCGCGAGGACGACGTGGTCGTCGTCGCCAGCACGGTCGTCTCGAAGGCCGAGGGACGCGTCTTCGACCTCGACGACTTCCCGGCCGGCCCCCGGGCCCGCGAGGTCGCCGACCGGCTCGCCGAGATAGCGGACGAGGAGAAGGATCCGCGCTTCGCGCAGGCGGTCATCGAGGAGTCGACGGAGCTGGTCATGGAGGCGCCGTTCCTCCTCACCGCGACGCGCTTCGGGCACGTCGGCGTCAACGCCGGCATCGACCGCTCGAACGTCCCGGACGGCGACCTGCTGCTGCTCCCGGAGCGCCCCACCGAGAGCGCGGAGCGCATCCGCGACGGACTCGCGGCCGACCGCGTCGTCGTCAGCGACACCTCCGGTCGTCCCTTCCGGCACGGCCAGCGCGGGGTCGCGATCGGCTGGGCCGGGCTACCCGCCAGCCGCGACTGGCGCGGCGAACGCGACCGCGACGGCCGCGAGATGGGCGTCACCGTCCAGAACGTGATCGACGAGCTCGCCGCCGCCGCCAACCTCGTCGCCGGCGAGGGCGCGGGCGGCACCCCGGTCGTCGTCGTCCGGGACTGGGAGTTCGGCGACCACGACGGCTCGGACAATCACTTCCGCGAGGTCGAGGGCGACTTCGTCCGGCAGGCCCTGCGGGAGTGGACCTTTCAGGAGTAACCATGCTCGGAATCGAACTCACCCCAGAACACGAGCTGTCTCGCCTCGTCGACCTCGGCGTCCGCGCCGAGGAGGCCGGCTACGACGCCGTCTACTCGACGTGTCACTACAACAACCGCGACCCGTGGGCGTTTCTCTCGCGGCTCGCGGCCGCCACCGACTCGGTCCGGCTCGGTCCGGGGGTCGCCAACCCCTACGAGACCCACCCGGTGACGCTCGCGTCGAAGGTCGCGACCCTCGACGAGGCCTCCGAGGGGCGCGCCGTCTTCGGGCTCGGCCCGGGCGACCCCTCGACGCTCGCCAACCTCGGCCTCGAAGACGAGCGCGGGCTCCGCTCGGTGCTGGAGGCGTTCAAGACCGCACAGCGGCTCTGGGCCGGAGAGCGCGTCGACCACGAGGGCACCTTCGACGCCGCGGACGCCGGGCTCAACTACGAGCCGCCGCAGGGCGCGGACATCCCGGTCCACGTCGGCGGCGAGGGGCCGCACATGTGTCGGATGGCCGCGAAGCACGCCGACGGCCTCCTGTACAACGGCTCGCATCCGAAAGACCTCGCGTGGGCCCGCGAGCAGGTCGACGACGGCCTCGACGACAGGCCCGATAGCCGGGGCGAGTTCGACCTGATCGCCTACGCCGCGGTGTCGGTCGCCGAGGACGAGGCCGCCGCCCGCGAGGCTGCCCGGCCGCCGGTCGCGTTCATTGCCGCGGGCGCGGCCCCGCCCGTCCTGAAGCGCCACGGGATCGACCCCGACGCCGCGAGCGAGATCGGTGACCGCGTCTCGGCCGGCGAGTTCTCCGCCGCCTTCGAGCGCGTGACCCCCGAGATGGTCGACGCCTTCTGTATGGCGGGCACCCCCGAGACCGTCCGCGAGCGCGCCGCCGCCGTCGCCGAGCACGCCGACGGCCTCGTCGTCGGCTCGCCGCTCGGCCCGGACCTCGAGGCCGCCGTCGACCTCGCGGCCGAGGCGGTCGACGGGCTGTTCTGAGGTCCGTCGACTGGGTTCCCGAGGCGCGTCGACGGGGGCTGTTCCGGGCCGCGTCGACGAGGGCTGTTCCGGGCCGCGTCGGCGGCGCCCGCACTGCTTTCACGCACGCTGGCGGCGGATTCTCGCCCGCTGACAATCGAGAATCGCTGCTGATAACGCCGGCGGGAGGTTCATAACCCGTTCTCGTCGAGGGCGAAGTATGTCCACGACACGACAGCGCCGCCCGGGTGTCCGCGGGCGGTACGAGGCCCTCCTGTGGCGGACGATGGACGCGCTCGGCGTCACCGAATCGATAGAGCGCAAGGTCGTCACGGCGGTCGGCATCCAGTTTCTCGTCACGGTCGGCATCTTTCTCACTCAGTTTTTGATCTCGGGGACCGCCGCGTACGTCGTCTCGGGGGCGCTGTTCCTCGGCGCGGTCGTCGCCATCTACAACACGCTGCTCATCGTTCGACAGGACTTCGTCGGCCCGATACGCGCGCTGGAGCGTCAGGCGGAGGCGATCGCCGCGGGGAATATCGACGACGCGCGTGAGCCCGACGCGACCGGGTCGTCGGGCGGCGACGCCGCGGGCGCCCTCGACCCGACCCAACCCGACGAGATCGGGAGCCTCGTCGGCGCCTTCGGCGAGGTCCACGGGTACCTCACGACCGTCTCCGCGCAGGCGGAGGCCCTCGCCGATCAAGAGTTCGACGACCCCGCGCTCGACGAGGAGGTCCCGGGCGCCTTCGGGGCGTCGCTCGACGAGATGGCCGAGAATCTCGCGGCCTACACCACCGAGCTGGAGGCGCTCGTCGACGCCTTCGGCGATGCCGCCGAGCGCGCGCAGGACGGCGACCTGACGGCGACCATCGACGGGGACGCGCTGGCGACCGACGAGGGCCGGTACGTCGAGATCGTCGACAACTACAACCGGCTCGTCGCGACGCTCGGCGAGACGGTCGGCGAGGTCGGCGGGTTCACCGCCGACGTGGCCGGGGCCGCGGACGAGGTGCGCGCGAGCATGGACGAGGTCGACGACGCGAGCGGCGAGGTCGCGCGCTCGGTCCAGGAGATCTCCGACGGCGCGGCCGAGCAGACGGACGAGCTGGAGGCGATCGCGAGCGAGATGAACACGCTGTCGGCGACCGTCGAGGAGATTGCGGCGAGCGCCGACGACGCGGCCGAGACCGCGCGCGACGCCGCCGAACGCGGTCGCTCCGGCCGCGAGGAGGCGGCCGAGGCGATCGCGGAGCTTGAGACGCTGGAGACGCGGATCGGCGAGACGGCGGCCGCGGTCACGGACCTCGCGGACCGGGTCGGCGAGATCGACGAGATCGCGGCCGTGATAGACGAAATCGCGGAGGAGACCAACCTGCTCGCGCTGAACGCCTCCATCGAGGCGGCGCGCGCCGACGGCTCCGGCGACGGGTTCGCGGTCGTCGCCGACGAGGTGAAGTCGCTCGCCGAGGAGACGCGCGAGTCGGCGGGGGAGATCTCCGGGCGGATCGAGGAGGTCCAGACCGCGTCGGCGGAGACCGCCGCCGACGCCGAGGCGATGGAGGCCCAGGTAGCCGAGGGGGTCGAGACGATCGAGTCGACGCTGCGGGAGTTCGAGGGCGTCGTCGAGGATGTGACGAGCGTCGACGAGACGGTCCAAGAGATCAGCGACGCGACCGACGACCAGGCGCGCACCACGCAGGAGGTCGTCGACATGGTCGACGGCGTCGCCTCCGTGAGCCGACAGACCGCGACCGAGGCGGAGACCGTCGCGGCCGCGGCCGAGGAGCAGACCGCGACCGTCTCCGAGGTGACCGGCCGGGTCCACACGCTCTCGGACCGGTCCGACGACCTGTTGGCGCGGCTGAACGAGTTCGAGGTTCCCGACGGGGGCGACGGTGCCGAAACCGTCGACGGTCCGGGGGCCGGCGCCGAAGTGCGGTCGGCGATCGGTGCTGACGACGACTGAGGACGGTCTGGGCGCGACGAGGTCGGCGACCGGCGCCGCCGACTACTCCGAGCGCCCGCGTCCGCCGAGCGAGGGCAGGTTCACGCCAATCTCACCGAGCAGCGCGCCGACGGCGGCGTAGCCCAGCGCGCCGACGGAAGCGATAATCAGGACCTGTCCGACGAGGACGAGCAGCGCCGACAGCGGGTCGCCGGCGCCGAGGATGAGGTCGTTCAGGAAGATGTCGACGAACCGCCCGACGTCGCCGACCAGCCGGGAGACGAAGTCGATGAGCGCCATCATGGGTCACGCTTGTACCGGGGGGTACTTGGGTGTTGAGTTCGCGGCGGGACCTCGATCGCTCCGGAACTACGCCTCCGAACACGGCTCCGACGGGTCGTCGTCGCGCGCGTACCGCAGCGCCCAGGCGATCAGGACGCCCTGAAACGGCAGGCGGACCAGCGCCGCGAGCCGCGCCGGAGCGACGAGTCGGTCCGGGAGGAGGTCGTCGAGGGTGTCGCGCCGGGCGAGGTGGACGTTCGCCGGAAACACGGCGAGGAGGAGGGCGACGATCCCCCACGCGGACGGGCGCCGCGTCCGCGGTATCGCGACGCCGACCCCGAGGAGTATCTCGGCGATCCCGGAGAGGTACACCAGCCCGACGGGCCGGGGGAACGACGGCGGGATCGCCTCCGCGAACCGATCCGGGATCAGGAAGTGGGCGACCCCGGCGGTAACGTACGCCGCGCCCATGAGGGGCGCGAGCGAGCGTTCGGCGGCGTCCGACTCGACGGGATCGGGCCGTCGGCGCGCGGGCTGTGCGTCTGCGGCGTGGGACCGGTCGGCGTCGGCCATCGGTCCGACGCACGCACCGGACGCGTATCAGTCCTCCCCGACGGCCGCGGCGGGCCGTATCGGTGCGCGCGGTGCGGCCGAGGGTTCCGGGAACCGAACCCCTTACGAGCGGGCGAGCCCAACGGCGTGGTAATGAACACGTTGTTCTGGGTGCTGACGGGGGTCCTCGCGTACTCCGCGGTCGCGATGTGGCTGCGGAACGAGGGGATCCTCCCGGACGCGGTCAGGATCTCCGGACCGGTGTTGACGCTCCGGACCCTCCGCGGGCGCGCCTTCCTCGGCCGACTGGCGGCGCCGAAGCGGTTCTGGCGCGCGGTCGCCAACCTCGGCCTCGGCGGGGCCTTAGTGGCGATGGTGGCGTCGTTCGCGCTCATCCTCTCGTCGGCGATGTCGGCGTTCACGAACGCACAGCCCGCCGCGATCCAGCAGCCGCAGAACTTCCTCATCATCCCCGGCGTCAACGACTTCCTTCCCCTGTCGGTCGCGCCGGAGATCGTCGCCGGGCTCGGGGCCGCGATGGTGATCCACGAGGGGGCACACGGGCTCCTCTGCCGGGTCGAGGGCATCGACATCGACTCGATGGGACTCGTCTTCTTCGCGCTGCTCCCGGTGGGCGCGTTCGTCGAACCGGACGAGGAGGCGACGCAGGAGGCGTCTCGCGGCGCGCGCGCACGGATGTTCGCTGCCGGCGTCACCGCGAACACCGTCCTCACGATCGTCGTCTTCGCGCTCCTCTTCGGCCCCGTGGTCGGCGCCATCTCGCCCGCGGCGGGCTACGCGGTCGGCGAGGTCAACCCCGGCTCCCCGGCGGCCGCGGCCGACATCTCGCAGGGCGACCGGGTCGTCGAGGTCGCCGGAACGCCGATCGAGACGAGCGCCGAGTTCGAGTCGGCGATCGCCGACGCCGGCGACTCGGTTGCGCTCACGGTCGACGACGGCGACGCGCGGGAGACGGTGCGGGTCGACCGCGAGCTACAGGTGGTCGGGTCCGCCGGCGGCAACCCCCTCGGCGTGAGGATCGAGGGCGCACCGGTGACGATCGCGGCGGTGAACGGCGAGCCGGTCGCGACCGAGTCGGACCTCTTCGCCGCGGTCGGCGACGACGAGCGCGCCGCGCTGACGGTGACCGGCAACGCGACCGTCGTCGACCAGGTCCGCGACGCGCCCGGCGCCGAGGACGCCTCGGGCGTCGAAACGGCCGACGACGAGGCCGCCGTCACCGTCCCGGACGTGCCGATCGGCGCGTACGTCGTCGGGGTTCAGGAGGACGGGCCGATCCACGACGCGGGCGCCGCCCTCGGCGAGCCGCTGACGATCGTCTCGGTCGACGGCGAGCGCGTCGTCGACAACGGGGCGCTCTCCGCGGTCCTCGGCGAGCGCGAGCCGGGGGAGACCGTCCCCGTCACCGTCTACGACGCTGACGGCGAACGCGACACGTACGAGGTCGAACTCGACGCCCACCCGAACCGCGACGGCGGCTTCGTCGGCGTCAGCGTCTTCCCCGGGACGAGCGGGCTCGCGCTCGACGACGTGGGCGTCACCGAGTACCCCGCCGGCGCGTACCTCGAACTGCTCGGCGGCGACGGGGGCGAGGGGACCGCCGGCGGCGTCCCGCTCGGCGGGGTCACCGACTCGCCGCTCGGCTTGGTGTTCGTCGCGCTCATCCTGCCGCTCGGCAGCCTGTTCGGGCTCCCGTTCAACTTCGCGGGGTTCACCGGCGACCTGACCAACTTTTTCGTTGTCGAGGGGCCGCTCGCGGTGCTCGGCGGCGGGACGTTCCTGCTCGCGAACCTCCTGTTCTGGTCGGGGTGGATCAACATCCAGCTGGCGCTGTTCAACTGCCTGCCGGCGTTCCCGCTCGACGGCGGCCGCATCCTCCGGATGGTCGCCGAGGCGGTGATCAGCCGGGTCCCGATCAGCGACCGGCACGCCGCGGTGCGGACGATCACGGTCTCGTCCGGCCTCGTCATGCTGACCGGACTGATCGCGATGATCTTCGGCAACCAGATCCTCACGGCGCTCGGGCTGATCTGAGGCCCGGCGCCACGTCTCGGCCGATGGCGGAGCTGTTCGGCTGCGGCCGGCCGCGCGGCTCGGAAAGGCTCAACTCCCGGCCCGCCGAAGGCGGCGTATGCGCGCCCCGCTCGCGGCCGCCGCGCTCGTCGCGCTCGGCGTCCTCCTGATGGCGAACCCGCTGTTCCTCCCGGTCTCGGTCGGCGAGGCCGACCCGGCCTACACCCACACCGTTCGGTCGGTGACCGCCGGGTCGTCGGTGGGTCTCGACGCTCCGACCGACGAAGGTCTCGACGACTCGAACGCCGTCGTCGCGTACGCCGACCTTGACCCCGCCGCCCGCGCGGCGTTCGACCGCGCCCGCGACGCCCCCGAGGGCGCGTTCGGCGTCGAGAGCCCCGACGAGCGCGTCGACTCGCTGTCGTACCCGACCGACCCGACGCTCGGCGACGGACTGCTGATCGTCGAGCTCGACGGCGAGCGGTACGAGTTCTGGACCCGGACCGTCGAGCGCGAGCCGGGCGCCGTCGTCGCCCAGCGGGTCGTCCTCCAGCCGGTGGCGTTCCTCGGCGGCTTCCTCGCGGTTGTCGCCGGGGCCGCGGTCGGGCTACGGGAGCGGCTCGGCGAGGGGTGACGGGTCGGTGTCACGGCCACGACGGCGACGTACGAACCCAGAGCGCGACCCGTCGACCACAGAGGGCGACCTCACTTCCCGGCCGTCGGCGTCGGTTGGCCGACGGGCTTCGGCGCGCTGCCGGCCTCGATCGCCCGACGGGTCGACTCACCGATCTCGACGAGGTGACACAGGGGGTTCCCGGGGTAGACGACCGGGTTCTCCAGCAGGCCGATCAGGAGCCCGGTGAACGGGGCCTCCACCGCGACCGCGTCCTCCTTGAACGGGTTGGTGATCGTCGCGATGCGCTCGCCCTCGCGGACGAGCGAGCCGCTCTCGAAGTGGGTGTCGACGATGCCGCCGGAGTCGGCGCGCAGCCACGTCTTCTCGCCCGCCCCGGCGACGACGGTGCGCCAGCCGGGCCAGCGAACCGTGTCGGTCTCCAGGAGTCCGTACTCCGCGAAGACGGATTTGACGCCGTCGAGCGCGTCGTCGATGAGCGGGCGCTGGAACCGGTGGGCCTCCCCCATCTCGATCGTGATCGTGGGGATGTCGGCGTCGGTCGCCTCGCCGCGGAGCGTGCCGCTCGGCCCGTCGCTGTCGATGATCACCTTCGAGCCGAACGCCATCGCGAGCCGGTACACCGACTCGTCGGTCATGTCTGCGCGGACGTGGAGCATGTTCGTCCGGCCGCGGGTGGAGGTGTGGAAGTCGAGCCCGAAGTCGCACGGCGCGATGAAGTTCTCGTAGATCCGGTGGGCCATCCGCTTCGAGCTGGTCGACCCGGGCTTCCCGGGGAACGACCGGTTCAGGTCGCGGTCGTAGACGGGGAGGTACCGCTGCTGGGCGAGGAAGCCGGGCACGTTGAGGACGGGGAGACAGACGAGCGTGCCCGAAAGCGCCGAGAGGTCCCACTCGTGGGCGACCTCGCGGACGACCTCGATTCCGTTGAGTTCGTCGCCGTGGGCGGCCGCGGTCAGGAAGGCGGTCGGCCCATCGCGCTCCCCGTTGACGATCGTGACCGGGATACGGACGGGGTCGCCGAGGTACGTCTCGCTGATGCCGTAGCGGATGTTCTGCGTTTCGCCGGGCGGCACCGCCCCGCCGTTGTACGTGAACGCCCGGTCCTCGCTCATGGCAGACCGGAGCGCGGCGTCGGGTATATATATGGCGACCCGGAGACTCCGGATCTCGTCCGGCCGAAACGATCGGGGCGTCTTTTACGTCGGCCCGCGCAGTGAGAGGTATGAGTTCGGACTCGGTTCGGGTGGGAGTGTTGTCGCTGCACAACAGCAAGGAGACGAAGGCGATCTGTAACGCCGTCGAGGATCTCGGCCACGAGCCGGTGTGGCTCCGCGAGGAGAACGCCGCGGTGAGCGTCGAGGACGGCGAGGTGGCGGTCGAGCCCGCGGTCGACGTGATCGCGAACCGCCTGCTCTTATCGAACACCGACCAGCCCGCGGAGCTGCTCGGGCTGGCGGCGACGTTCGAGCGCATCCGGCCGATGCTGAACGAGCCGAACGCGGTGCTGGCGTCGATCCACAAGTTCGCGACGGCGGCGACGCTCGCCGACTGGAACATCCGCGTGCCCGACGCGCTGCTCGCGCTGTCGAACGACCGCCTCAACGAGGGCCGCGAGCGGTTCGGCGACGTGGGCGTGTATAAGACCGCGATCGGCACCCACGGCGGCGGGACGTGGAAGGTCGACCTGACCGAGCGCGTGAACCCGAAGGTCGGCAACCGGCAGGCGTTCCTCCAGCGGCTCATCGACCGCGACGACGAGAAGCACCGCGACCTGCGGGTGTACGTCGTCGGCGACGAGATCGTCGGGTCGATGTACCGCTACGCGCCCGAGGGCGACTGGCGCACCAACGTCGCGTTGGGCGGCGCGGTGGAGGACGCCACCGACGACATGCCGCAGGAGGCCGCCGACACCGCCCTCTACGCGGCCGAGGTGATGGGGCTCGACTACGCCGGCGTCGACCTCGTCGAGGGGTACGACGGCTGGTACGTCCTCGAAGTGAACCCCACGGCCGGGTTCAAGGGGCTGTTCGAGGCGACCGGCACCAGCCCGGCCCCGCACATCGCGAAGCTGGCGATCGAGACGGTCGGCGGCGAGGTCGAGGACGAGGCGGTCGAGCGCGTCGCCGCGACCCTCGACGACTCGCGGCCGTCCTGCGCGCCCGCGCCGAAGCCGACCCCCTCCGAGCAGCCCGACATCGGCTACATCGAGGAGGTCGTCGTCACGGGCACCTCCGGCTCGACGCAGGCGCTCGCGAAGTCGGACACGGGCGCGACCCGGACGAGCATCGACACCCAGTTGGCCGCCGAGATCGGTGCGGGTCCGATCAAGAGCATGACGCGGGTCAAGTCGGGCAGCGTGAAGGGCGGGAAGGCCCGGCCGGTCGTCGACCTCGTCATCGGTATCGGCGGCAACCAGCACACCGTCACCGCGAGCGTCGAGGACCGCGAGCACATGGAGTACCCGCTGCTGCTCGGCCGCGACATCCTCACTGACTACCGAGTCGACGTGCGGCGGCGCGCCGACAGAGACGAGGCCGAGCGCGACGAGGCGGGCGAAATCCTCGAAGAGGAGGAGTAGACCCGTCCGGCGCCGCCGAAATCTGGCTCACGCGCGTCTGACAAAAGTATAAGACCGAGGCTGTCGAGGACACGACACATGGTGAAGAGCACGGTCCGGTTTCCCGAGTCGGTGGTCGAGGAGATCGAATCGCTCGTCGACGAGGGGCAGTTCGAGAGCAAGTCGGAGTTCTACCGCTTCTCGGCCGACTACGTGCTCTCCCGGACCCTCGACGAGTACGACCCGGAGACGATCGACTACGAGGCGATCGAGTCCGAGGTGATCCCGGACGCGGACCGGACGCTGGGCGCGGACGAGGAGACCGACGGCCCCCCGTTCTTCGAGTCCGTCGCGTTCGTGCGGAAGCTCGCGCTCCGGGAGAAGTTCAGCGACGCCGAGGACTTCATCGACCACCAGTACGTCCCCGGTGATCGGCACGCGGTCCTCTTAGAGGAGATCCTCCGGCTGTACCGCGAGGACGCGGCGAGCGGTGACCGAGCCACGGCCGGCGACCCCGAGCCCGAACCGGAGCAGTCGACCCGGACCCGATAGCTCGGCCCGTCGTTCCTCCACGAGAGCGCGGTCAGGACTCGTACTCGGCCCAGATGTATCGCGTCCCGTAGCTCCGGTACGGGCGCCACGCCTCGGCGATCTCGCGCATCTCCGCGCGCGACAGCGATTCCCCACCGTTGTACACCAGCTCGATCCCTTTCCGAACCGCCAGGTCGCCGAGCGGGAGCACGTCCTCGCGCCCGAGCGCGAAGACGAGGTACATCCTCGCGGTCCACTCGCCGACGCCCGTGATCTCGGTGAGCCGGTCGACGACCGCCTCGTCGCTTACGCCCGCCAACTCCTCGCGCGTGAGGTCGCGCTCGTCGTCGCGAAACGCGGCGGCGGCGTTGCGCAGGTAGTCGACCTTCGTGCCGCTGAGCCCGGCCTCGCGCAGGGCCGCCTCGTCGGCCGCGAGGACGCGCTCCGGGGTCGGGTCGCCGCCCACGACTTCCACGAACCGCTCGTGGATGGCCGCCGCAGAGGCGGTCGAGAGCTGCTGGTTCACGATCGAGGTACAGAGCCGCGCGAACTCGTCGTCCGCGGGCGCGACGTCGAGGGGCCCGTGTCGATCGACGAGCGTCGCCATCGTCGGGTCCTCGCGGAGGACCTCGATCACCGGGTCGTCTACGTCCGCGGCCGGACCGCCACTCTTCGCCGCTGGCCCGTCAGCGTCCGCGGCCGGGTCGATCGTTCCGTCGACGCCGTCGTCCATACCGAAGCGAGGGACCGCACGGAGGAGTACGTTCGGTTCCGGACCGGTCCGCGCGGCCTCTCACACCCCGCGTCGAGCGCTCGTGCTCGTCTCAGTCCCTCGCACCCCGCGTCGACCGTTCGTGCTCGTCTCAGTCTCTCGAACCTCGCGTCGAGCCGCCGCCAACCCACCCGAATAAACTTACAGTTTGTTTTACGTTTGGAAGATGAAAACGTTCAACCATGACGGTTCCGACTCTCAGGTATGCAGCTCGAAGACGTCCAGCGCGTGACGGTGCTCGGCGCCGGGAACATGGGCCACGGTATCGCTGAAGTGGCCGCCCTCGCCGGCTACGACGTGTCGCTCCGCGACATCAACGATGAGCTCGTCCAGAACGGGTACGACCAGATCGAGTGGTCGCTCGGCAAGCTTGCGGAGAAGGACCGAATCGGCGACGACGAGGCGGACGCCGCGCTCGACCGCGTCGACGCGTTCGTCGACCTCGAGGACGCGCTCGACGGCGCCGACGTCGTCGTCGAGGTCGTCCCCGAGAAGATGGCCATCAAGAAGGACGTGTACGACGACGTGGTCGAGTACGCGCCCGACGAGGCCGTCTTCGTCACCAACACCTCCAGCCTCTCTATCACCGAGCTGTCGGAGGTGACGGACCGCCCCGAGCGCTTCTGCGGGATGCACTTCTTCAACCCGCCGGTGCGGATGGACTTGGTCGAGGTCATCTCCGGGGAGCACTCGAGCGAGGAGACGCTCGACCTGATCGAGGGGCTCGCCGAGTCGATGGGGAAGACGCCCGTCCGGGTCCGGAAGGACAGCCCCGGGTTCATCGTCAACCGCATCCTCGTCCCCCTGATGAACGAGGCGGCGTGGATCGTCGAGTCCGGCGACGCGACGATGGAGGCGGTCGACTCCACGACGAAGTTCGACATGGGCCTCCCGATGGGGTCGTTCGAGCTCGCCGACCAGGTCGGCATCGACGTGGGCTACCACGTGCTGGAGTACATGCACGAGGTCCTCGGCGACGCCTACCGCCCCTGCCCGCTGCTCGGCGAGAAGGTCGAGGCGGAGGACCTCGGCAAGAAGACCGGCAAGGGATTCTACGACTACGAGGACGGCGACGGCGCGCAGATCCCGAGCGACGCGCTCGACGACGACGTGCGCCGCCGCCTGCTCGCGGTGATGGCCAACGAGACGGCCGGCCTGATCGGCAACGACGTGGCCGACGCCGACGACATCGACGAGGCGGTCAAGCTCGGCGCGGGCTTCCCCGACGGCCCGGCAAAGCTCGCTGACGAAGAGGGGCTCGACGCGCTGGTCGAGACGCTCGACGCCCTCGCGGAGGAGACCGGCGAGGAGCGCTATGAGGCGACCGACTACCTGCGCGAGGCGGCCGAGTCGGGCGGCTTCCGCGGCGACGGAGCCGACGGCGACGCGGAGAGCGGCCCGGCGTTCGACGTGCTGAACGTCGACGTCGACGCCGACGCGCGGGTCGGGCACGTCGAGATCGACCGCCCGCACCGGATGAACACGATCAGCGGCGACGTGCTCGACGAGCTCGCCGACGCGATCGACCTGCTCGACGGCGACGACGACGTGCGGGCGATCCTCCTCTCCGGCGCGGGCGACCGCGCCTTCTCCGCTGGCGCGGACGTCCAGAGTATGGCCGCGGGCGGCGCGGACCCGATCCACGCCGTCGAGCTCTCTCGGCAGGGTCAACAGACGTTCGGCAAGCTCGAGGAGTCGGACAAGCCCGTCATCGCCGCCATCGACGGCTACTGCCTCGGCGGCGGGATGGAGCTCGCGACCGCGGCAGACATGCGGATCGCCTCCGAGCGCTCCGAGCTCGGCCAGCCCGAACTCGACCTCGGCCTGCTCCCGGGTTGGGGCGGCACGCAGCGGCTCGCGCGCGTCGTCGGCGAGGGGCGCGCGAAGGAGATCATCCTCACCGCCGACCGCTACGACGCCGAGACGATGGCCGACTACGGCTTCGTCAACGAGGTCGTGCCGGGCGACGAGCTCGACGACCGGGCGCGGGAGCTGGCAGCGCAGCTCGCGGGCGGCCCGCCGATCGCGCAGAAGTACACGAAGCGCGCGATCCACGCCGGGCGCACCGACAACGAGGCCGGCCTCGAAGTCGAGGCGATGGGCTTCGGCCACGTCATGAACACCGACGACCTCATCGAGGGCGTCACGGCGTTCATGGGCGACGGCGAACCCGAGTTCGAAGGGAAGTAACGAGGGCTCGGCTGCTCACTCGGTGAGCCGCGCGGCGAAGAACGTCCAGCGCGCGTCGGCGCCGTCGGCGAGCGAGTCGTCGACGGTCGATTCCCGCTCGATTACGAAGCCGGCGTTCCGGAGCTGCCGCCGAGTCGCCTCCGCGCCCGCGATGTGCCACTGCATCTCGACGCCGGTGTCGAGCCAGTCCGGGTTCTCGCCGTTCCACGGCTCCGGTCCCTCAGAACAGAGGAGCCGTCCGCCGTCGCCGAGGACGCGGGCGAACTCGTCGACGACGGCCTGGTGACGCCCCTCCGGAACGTGGATTAGCGAGTGGTACGCCGTCACCGCGTCGAAGGCGCCGTCGCGGAACGGGAGCGCGACGAGGTCACCCTGCGCGAGCGGCGCTCCGGGGACGTTCTCGGCGGCCAGCGCCAGTTGGGTGCGCGAGATGTCCGCTCCGACGGCGGTCCCGGAGTCGTTCAGCGCTCGGAGCACGGGCGTGCCCTGCCCGCAGCCGGCGTCGAGGACCCGCGCGTCCGGCGGCAGCGACTCACGGAAGCGGTCGAGGACCGCTCGTCCGCGGCCGTCCTCGACGCGGTCGGCCGCGTACGCCGTCGCGAGTTCGTCGTACCCCCGGCGGACGACGTTCCTGTCGACCATGTGCGGGGACATTCGCGACGGACTGTTGAACGCTTCGGTCGGCGCGGTCTCGTGGCCCCCCGGAGTATTCGGTGCCGTCCGGTGCCCGTCCGGGACCGATCACAGCGGCGTGTCGGCCGCCGCGGCCACCTGTCTACTGACGCTGCCGACGAGGTACGCGACCGCGGCGACGAAGAGGACGACACCGACCACACTCGACACGCCGGGGAGCGCGGCCTCGACGAACGCGGGGAGCGTCGTCGCCCCGGACACCGGGAGGAGGAGGACCGCGACGCCCCGGCGGACGGACCGTTTCGCGGATGGCTCTGCCATGGCGTCGGCCGACGGAACGCGGAGAATAAAGTGGTTATCGGTCGGCGGCCGGCGCGCTTAGACGTACCCTTCCTCGACGAGCAGCTCGCCGTTGAGCAGCGAGGCGCCCGCCGCGCCGCGGATCGTGTTGTGTGCGAGGCAGTTGTACTTCGCGCCGGCGTCGGTGGTCTGGACGCCGCCGGCGACGATGCCCATCCCGTCGGCGTACGTGCGGTCGAGGCGGGGCTGCGGACGCTCGGGCTCGTCGTCGCCGAACACCTTGATGAGCTGTTCGGGCGAGCTTGGGAGGTCGCCGACGCCCTCGAACGAGCGCATCGCCTCGCGGAGGTCCGCCGGCGCGGGGTCCTCGGCGAACTCGGCGAAGACGTTCTCCAGGTGGCCGTCGAGCGTGGGGATCCGGTTACACGAGGCGGCCACGTCGGCGTCGTGGAGGGAGACCTCGGCGCCGTCGAATTCGCCGAGCAGCTTGCGCGACTCCGTCTCCATCTTGTCCTCCTCGCCGCCGATGTGGGGGATGGCGTTGTCGAGGATCTCCATCGAAGTGACGCCGGAGTAGCCGGCGCCGGAGACCGCCTGAAGCGTCGAGACCCGGACGCTTTCGAGGCCGAACTCGTCGATCGCCGCGAGCGTCGGCACCATCGTGATCGTCGAGCAGTTCGGGTTCTTCACGAGGGCGCCGTCCCAGCCCCGCTCGTCGCGCTGGACCTCGATGAGCCCGAGGTGGTCGGGGTTGATCTCGGGGATCGTGAGCGGGACGTCCGCCGCCATGCGGTCGTTCGAGGAGTTCGAGGAGACGACGTATCCGGCATCGAGGAACTCGGGCTCGACCTCGGCCGCGACGCCCGACGGGAGCGAGGAAAAGAGGAGGTCGACGTCGTCGTCCGCGACCCCTGCGGGGCTCGTCTCGGCGACCTCCATCTCGGCGACGCCCTCCGGAATCGGGGTGTCGACGCGCCACTTGGCCGCCTCGCGATAGGTCTTGCCCGCGCTCTCCGCGCTCGCGGTGACCGCGGCGAGCTCGAAGGTCGGGTGGTCGTCGAGCAACTGGATGAACCGCTGGCCGACCGCGCCGGTGGCACCGAGGATGCCGACTCGTACTGACATTGCGCGTGGGTCCGTGACAGGGACGTAAGTGCGTTCGGATAGCCGTCGATACCGCCGAACGCGGCCGGCGATTCGGTCTGACGGTCGGTCCGACTACGATGCGTCGGCGACCGCGGCGCGTTCCCAACGAACCGTCGCCGACCGGCGCGGTCCGGGAGATATTCGCCGATCCGGCAGGAACGTTCCGTTCTGGGCGTCAGGCGCGTTCGAAGCACGCCCAAGTTCGACGGGTTCTCGCTCGTCCCGACCCTGTCCGCCGCCACGCTGGCGAGCGTCACCCACGAGACGGCCCGCTCGCTCTCCTTCGGCATCCGGCCGGAAGTCGTGAGCCTCTCACCCGACCGTTTAACCGCGCGCGACGGCTATCCGAACGTGCGCGCCCCTAGTCCCCGCCCGAGTACTCCCCGATGGGAGCGATGACAGCGCGGAGAACCCAGGCGCGTGACACCGGTCGCGAACGCGACCCGCCCGTCGCCGCGCAGGCGACCGCCCGCCACGAGGGTTTCCCGGTCGACGCGGCACGCCGCCGGAGATGAGACCGGTCGTTAGTGTCGCGGGCGACATTCCGACGCTCGACAGCGGCGCCGCAACGCACAACCCCTCGCGCGCCGAAGGCCCGACATGTCGAACACCCGCGGCGCCGGCCCCGCCGTCACTCTCGTCCGCAACGCCACGGCGCTCGCGACCGTGGACGGGACGACGTTCCTCGTCGATCCGCTGTTCGCGTCCGAAGGCACGCTTCCGCCGATCGACAACACCCCGAACGACCGGCGCAACCCGCTCGTCCCGCTTCCCGACGTCGACCTGTCGCACGACGCGGTGATCGTCACCCACCGCCACCCGGATCACTTCGACGACGCGGCCGCGGAGCGACTCGACGCCGACGTGCCGCTGTTCTGTCAGCCCGCGGAGGCGGACGCGTTCGTCGAGGACGGCTTCACCGACGTGCGACCGGTCGAGGAGACGGCGTCGTTCGACGGCGTCGCGCTCCGCCGAACCCCGGGCCGTCACGGACACGGGGAACTTGCCGAGCAGATGGGTCCGGTCTCCGGGTTCCTGCTTGACGGCGACAAGACGCTGTACCTCGCCGGCGACACGGTCTGGTACGACCCGGTCGCGGAGACGCTGGCGGAGTTCGACCCCGACGCCGTCGTGCTCAACGGCGGCGCGGCGCGGTTCAACCACGGCGAACCGATCACGATGGGCGTCGAGGACGTCGCGGCCGTGCGCGAGGCCACCGACGCCCCGGTCGCCGTGGTCCACATGGAGGCGATCAACCACTGCCTGCTCTCGCGCGAGGAACTCCGGGCGGAGACGGCGGACGTGCTGATCCCGGAAGACGGCGAGCGGATCGAGTTCTGACCGGCGCCTCGATCACCGCTTCAATTCGCTACGGAGCCTCGCAGCTCGCGATACTGCTCGCCGCGAGAAGGTCCAGGTGCGAGAATCGAACCCGGGCGAGACGCGCTCCGCTCGTCTCGCATGATTCAATCTCGCCTTCCGGACTTTTCGCTCCTCACTCCGTTCGTCGGAAAAGGTCCGGGTGCGAGAATCGAACCCGCGTCTCAGCCTCCACAAGCGCCCTCTGACGCAAATGCGATCTTCGGGCGCGAACTGAAGGATGGGACCTATACCGGTTCTCACCTAACACACAGGATACCATACGGTATAAAATACCGTCTTTGTGCCGCAAGGGTCAACAAAGGTTCAGAGAGTTCTCCGCCTCCCATCGAATACTTTGATATGATAACCGTCTGAACATCAACCATCTATGGATGAGGACGCGGTGAAAGACTACGTCGATCACGCTCAAGCGACTATTGAGGCGGCCCCACAGATGGATGAGGCCAACACGAAAGCCGCCGTTCTACGTGACTTTCTCGACCTTCTCGACTGGACGATCCCCGACAACACTCAACTGGAATACTCTGTCAAAGCCTTCGGAAAGACCTACAAGGTTGATTACGCCCTGATTCTGGATGGTACTCCCGTAGCCTTCCTCGAAGCCAAAGGCGTAGACACGTCGCTTACAGACAAGCACAGAGAGCAGTTAGAAGCCTATCTCAAGAACGAAGACGTGAATTTGGGGATACTCACGAACGGAGAGGAATACGAGTTCTATCGGCGGGAAGTGATTGACACCAAAGTCAACGTGAATACACTCGGGAGAACGGGCCTCCAAAGTCTTCCTGAGAGGGTTACAACACTAAGAGCCTTCACCACAGACGCGATCCAGAATAATGAGTGGCAGAAGATTCTCAACCGAATCAAGGAACTCCGAGAAGCACGGACGACACTTGAAAGAGAGAAGGATGATTTAGCGACGGAGGTTGCGGAACTGTTCTCTGAACGGATTTCGGGTAAGATCACTCCTCAGACGGAGTCCCAAGCAAAGGAGATGATTGACCGTCTGATCGGTGATATTGAGAACGAAATCAATAGTGACGGCGATTCACCTGACAGAGACAGCTTAGAGGAACCACCTCAAGCTGTAGTTGAGAAAGACCAAGAGAACTCTAACGGAGCCTATCAGATTACGTTCTTTGATGGGGAGAACGAGCTTGCCGAGTTCAGCGCGTCACAACAGGCCGACGTGTTCATCGAGGCTGTGGATTACCTCGTTAGAAGCCATAATCTAATCTCGGAACTTGAGCCACTTCCATATATACCAGGACGGACACGCCCTATCATCCATGATGAGACGGGATTTGATGGGAAGCAAATGAAGCAACCAAGACCCTTGGGAGACAGCTATTATGTTGAAACGAACCTGAGTGCGGATCAGAAGCAACGTGAAATACAGCGATTATCAGAGCACTTTGGATTCAACACTTCGTTTGAATCGGACTGGTAAGGAATTCACTCAAGCAAACTTCTATCGAGATCCCGATTTGGTCTTGCGCCTTTCAGGCACTCTACTGTCTCTGAATGGGCTGTCATTGTATAAGGGCCGCACCATGAGCGCTTAGACGAACATCCTAATTTGAGAGATAGGTACTAATCATGACTACACTTTGGGTTATATCAAAAGATTAATTTATTTTCAGTTCAATGTGATTGCCAAATGTCAGCGCTTCCAGTTATAAAAAGTGAGCCAGCGGATAGTACTTGCTGGAAAACCCTGACCGAAGTAGAAGGCTATGGACGTTTGAAGAGCGTTGGCGTTGCGCATTCATATAACGACATATCGATGATTAGAATACACTATGATGGAAACACGACAACATCGAAGCTGGCAAATGGTTATAATGTTGGCGGAGATAATGGAATCAGTTTAGATATTCCATTCACAGACCATCTACATATTGAAGTGCGTGATAGAAACCGGAAGCGCCCGCACACTCGATTTTGGGCGTCTTATATTGTTGGGGACACAGAGTCAGATGAACTGTGACATTCTTCTCTATGGAAGTACGCTCTCTTTTGGAGTTATTGTCCCGCTCAGATTAATAATCAAACGTGGCCTATCGGATCCTCACGATGTAGATCCAGAAGATCCATATAGAATTGAGCAAAGCCAACAGAAGGTCCTAACCATCGTTACTGTAATTTTATTTTTAATAGGGATAGCGCTTACACTATTGGCGATGACCGGAAATCCGATTCATCAACTCTGATGACTAAGATACAGTAATAACAATTCGAGGGTTTCCTCAACCGCAGTGTCGGATGGTTCTCCTGAAGGCATAATTGGCTCATCATACCCTCCGAGAGATATGATATTATCTGGACCGAACGTCACACCAATACTGTGTCGATGAAGTAGCCCATCACCTATTTCTTCGACTTCTTGTACGGCTATTGAGCCATCGTCAAGTTCTTCCGCCTCAAGATACACAACTTCGTTAACTATCTCTGTGAATAGTTCACTATCGAAGTCGTGATCCAGTTCGATTTCGAATCCAGCTTCGTTTGTCTGGTACTCATGGATCCCACTTGGATAGCTCTCATAATTGTCTTTCAACCAAGAATCAACTCGACTGGCTATCTCCGAAGATGGGTTTGGGCCGGGTTTTATCATATTATATTTCAACGCGTAACTCGCTTGACTACAGTGGGGATAGTCAGCGGGTCAATTGTTTTTATGCTGGTTTTCAGCGGATAGCACCTAATCGTAACTCCAAGCACGTAAATGTTTACCAAAATCGCATGATTTCCCACCACAGGAGATATGACCCCCTGAACATACTACTCCTCTATGTCGCTGTCACTCCCCGACCTCGATTCTCACCTCTTCAAATGTGCCGACATAATCCGGGACGCCGTCGATCCGACCGACTACAAAGAGTTCATTCTCCCGCTCGTCTACTACAAGGCGATCTCCGACGAGTACGAGAAGCAGTATAAGAAGAACGTTGAGAAGTACGGAGACGAAGACCTCGCCCGACGCCCTCGACTACGACACCGAGACGAAGGCATACGCGGCCCGCAACGAGGAAGAGCTATTCGACGATCTCGTTGACCAGTTGGAGACGGTTATGGACATTTTCGACGGGATCCCGAAAGACGACTCTCAAGAGGCCACCAACGCCGCCGTCTCACGGATCAGTAAACACCCGGAACGCCGCGAATTCAAACAGGGCTTCCGCCGGCTCCAGAATCTCTATGAATCTGTCGCCCCCGACGGTCGGCTGATTGAGGAAGGGATTCAGGACCAGTACAAGTGGTTAAGTCGTATTCAGGTAGCATTTGAACGGACGACCTCGGGGAAGGAAGCCCCCGAAGACGATATGCGGGAGAAGACACGCAAGATTATCAACGAGAACGTGGACGTGGGTGAGATCCGCGACGACTTCCCTACGTACAAAATCGGTGAGGAATTCCTCAAAGACGTAGAAGGAATGGACAATCCCGGCGTAAAAGCCTCTCAAATTGCCCACGCAACACAAGATCACCTACATCCCAGAACGGGTCAGAACCCGCGCTATCAGCGTTTGAGTGAGCGCGTGACTGAGATCGTTGAACGCTGCCAAGGCGGTGAGGTGGCTGATCCGGAGGCTGTAGAGGCACTCAAATCAGTTGAAAAAGAAGTCATTGAAGTTGAGAAAGAAGCTGGTGATGACGCCGACGAACGTGCCAAATACGCTATTGAGAATCACCTAACAGAGGAGCTTGACGAGGAATTTGAACGGGAGAAGGCGACCTACATAGCAAATTCCATCGTCGATCAGTTTGAAGACCGTGTTGACCGTGCGTATTCGGGTTGGCAAACGAACAAGGCGACCGAACAGGATATTGAAGAGCTGATCCTCGACGTGGTCGCGCTTGAGTACAACCGGCCCGACCTTATTGACGACCCATTCGTGGACTCGATCCGAGATTATCTCGTAAACAACTATGTCTGAGACGGCGACTCGGGAAATCACACTTCAACGGGAGAACGTCGCCTACGAAGTACGCCATAGCGCTGAGGCAACGCAACCACGGATAGACGTGGATTTACATGGGGTTCGGGTGGTTCTTCCAGAAGACTCCACCACGGCCCCCCAGGAGCTTCTCAAGGAGAACGCCGTGTGGATTCTGGAAAAGAAGCAAAAGTACGACGCCTATCGTGAGCAAATCCCTGATCGGGAATTTGAAGAAGGAGAACGATTTCCATATCTCGGGGAACAGTACAAGATTGTCGTAGAACAACGGTCCTCTTCACAGGTAATCGAGAACGAATTTTGGCTGGCACGCCACCACGTGGAACAGACCTCTCTCAAGCGGGCTTTGGAGACACTTTACCGTCGAAAAGCTCGGGAACGCTTTGAGAACCGGGCCGATCACTTCGCGGAGGAGATGGGAGTCGAGTACGACAAGATCGAAGTCAGGAATCAACGAACCAAGTGGGGGAGTTGTTCAACGACAGGAACCCTTGGATTGAATTGGAGGTTAATGATGGCCCCTCCCGAGGTCGTTGATTACATCGTGATCCACGAATTGGCCCACCTCCAAGAGCAAAATCACACAGACGAGTTTTGGTCTTTAGTTGCTGAATACGACTCTGAATACGAGAAACACGCTTACTGGCTGGACGCCAATAGCACACAGTTGGTGTTCTCTGAAAGCGATCTATAGGCGTAGAATTTGAATATCACAACTTATTTGTCATTCCTATAATTCCTATATCAGATATATTAACTAAATTAAAATGGTTGGATTTACCAGTTCACGTTCTTCGAAAACACAGACAAATAATCTACAATAAAACCCGGTCAAAGCACCGATCCTCTCAGACGGTTGAGGATTGTCTCTAAGAGCTTTTAACCCCAAGACATATCAACCTACTTATGAAGTCATAAAAGCTATTAGAAGACACGACAGGGGCCTTAGAATCGACCCTCGCCAAGGGGCAGAGCCTCCATCATACACTCGGTACGCTTCTACCGTAACAACAGTCGGTGCTTATCAAGCATAAAACCGCTGTATTAGGCCTTGATAGCCGGTTCAAGATCTTTGTGAAGACAGCAAGGATACTACCACAGCTACAGCTACAGTACAGCTACAGCTACAGTACAGCTACAGCTACAGCAAAGCCGCCTTCTCGCAAATAGATTTGCTGTACGTTACAGGCTTTTACAGGCTTTTCCCAACTGAGACAAAGTATGTTGACGATACTATCAACAACAATACTATTCTATAACATTACCATTAACTGTTAACAGCTGTATGTATTGTCAAGAGAGTACCACGGCACACAATCACACACAGTATCGTTACGAATTTGATGATCTCAATAGCCAGAGTCTCCGTAGATGGAGATATAGTATCAAAGATTGGTAAGGACATGCGAAATAATTATATCGTATTTTAGTTCACAAACAGGTGGTTATGACTTGAATATCTTCTAATCCATCATCTGACGGAGGTAACCCGCTCAGAAATTTTCCCGATTTTGACGAGCTACAAGGGACTCTAATCGACGAATCTATTCGCGAGAACGACTGTCTCCCAAGCGCGCACGAGAATAACTTTGAGAGCCGATTTCTACAAAATAGCCGGATCTATACAAGAACGTGTGTGGGATTGCGGAGCTAATGTAGATATTCAGAGATTCCACTTATAAAGGCCCACCCCCCTATATATACCGTTGTGTATTACTTAGGGTGGAAGGTTCAGTCAAAAACGCGAACCAGCATAATTTCTCTTTAAAAGGCAAACCGCTATGGTTAAACCTACAGACCGCGTCTGTAAAAGAGGGAACGAGTCGAGCGACGCGTTCATTCTAATTGGTTGTCTCTGATCAGCTGTTTCCGATTAGGCGTAGCTACTTACCAGAATGCGTTGCGGGACACCTAATCGCGAGAACGGGCTTCCGATCAAATTTGCGGTAGCTGGATTCTCGTTATTAGGATCCCCGCGATCAGTCAGAATAGTTGGAACGGGGGCCTTCTCGCGAACACATGTTTTTAAAGACCAACCCTACGGTCAGATCGGAGCTTAATGGAGTACTGCTCCAAATTACAGCCATGAGAGCGAACAGTCTCGACTCAGTCTATCTCCCCGTCTCAATATGCCATTCGACGAAAACAAACCCGAGCCGATCACCTCGCTTGATACATCGAACGAAACTATGTTTCACCCAAACGAGTGTACAGAACCGAGTACATCTTGGGCTAAAGAGGGCCTTCTCACCAATAGAAACTACCACAAGAGACAAGATGAGTATGCTGATCTCAAATGGCTTGACGCGGGCCGTGGAGATCGTCGAAAGCGAGGTGATGATGAATCACTAAAACAGATGATGGATCGAAAAAACCGGTTCGACGCTATTGCGTCTCAATTAGGCTTCACACACTATCAGAAATCTACTGGTAGAAATCTAAGAAACACTCAGCCTCTGAGAGATATGGGTTGTGAAGATGAGTACACCTCGTTCTGTCTCTGTGTTTTTATCGGTCGATACGGCACATACGCGCGTAGAACGCCTGAAGGTTCAACATGGTCCCCCATGGGTCCTAATTCTATTTCTGAAGGTTCTCGAAAATTCTACCACCCCACTCAGTCGGCGGAAAATAATGACGAGCGCTTTGTCGAATTAGTCGAAAAAATCGGTCTTGATGAAGAGAAGATTGCTGAGGTCATGGGTAGAATGGCTGACAAGCTCCCTCCCGATCTGACTTGGCACAAGAACTAATCTTGCTTTGTCAAATTGATTGAGACATAATTGTAGATATTCGCCAAATCGAAGTATTTCAAATAAAGACTGTTTTAATATTCACCTTGGAATATTTCACGTGGGGTTACCTCTTTCCAATACTCTGTATTCCAAACAATCTCTGCGAAACGATCTGCGAGGTATTCGGCGTCACCTTTTGAAAGTCCGTGTAATTCTCCACGAGTTTTAGAACAAGTAGATACCCAAGAATCGTGTTGGAGATGTGTCTCAGCAGTACTCCGCCGCTCTTCGGCAATTTCCACACCCTCTTCGGTAAGATAGTACCAGTTTCGTCGATCTTCACCAGTAGTATCCATTACGTAGATTGCTTGCCAACCGGGAAGATCATCGTCATCAACCACGGCGAGGAAGGGTCTCTGTTCATTTTTCGCTCTCTGGTATTGCTCATTCTTTTCATCCATGTCATTACAAACTGGCACCGAAGCGGGGAAATCCGGATCCATACAATATCAATTTGTTGTCGGTTCCCTCATAATATTTTTGTCGCTTGTGTCCTTGAGCTGTTCAGCCACGACTGACTCCGTGTCGATGGACAGCTCCTTACACGTCTCGTAGAACTCCGCCACGGGGCCGTCAGAAGAGCCGGAGGTGCTGGACGACCCATCACTCTCGGTACTCTCGGAAGACCCGCTTGACGTATCCTCGGTGTTGAGGTAGCCTCACCAACTCTTGTTCTCCCAATAAAATTGGGCCGATTGGGATATTACTTATGGTTATTTATAGGTTGTCTAAGAACGGCCTTCGAACCAGTCTACTCACGTCGGGATCATCTCCCTCTATAGCGTCAGAGATGAGTTCCATTTCTTCCTTGGAGAACTCCGCAAATGCGCGGCCGTTCTCCCGTTCAAGTGCCTTCCAAAGGGTCACTTCCAGTAGCTCTATCTCTATCTCCCGACGCCGCTTGGGAGTCCCACAGGAAACGTATTCTTCGGTGAGTGCCTCGATCTCTTCGGTGTCAATATTGATCTCTGTCATCGTTATCCCATCCGGTTCAGCGCGTCCCGTCGATCTTCTACCGGTGCCTGATCGTATCGCATAGTTGTCTGTGCGCTCTTGTGCCTTAGTTGAGCCTGTGCCGCTCCCAAGTCTTCCTCTCGGGCCATGTAGGTCGCCGTCGAGTGGCGGATCGAATAGAACGTGCGTCCCTCAGAGGGAATACACGCAGTCTCGCAGATCTGTCGAAACAGACGGTTCAGAGAGTAGTACTGGTACGGATTCCCCGACCGATTGAGCCACAGAGAATCCGAATCCAGATACTTGTCGTACTGCTGTCTCTCGGTGAGCCATCTATCGAGTGCGTTCGCGGTACGATCCGTGAGGGAGACGGTCCAATTGTCGGTGTTCTTGGAAGAGTCCTCTTTGGGAATCCGTAAGAGAGAGTTCCTAACGTCTACCCAATCGACTTTCGCCCGCTTGACTTCTACCGGGCGTAAGCCGGTATCAAGTGCGGTCCAGAACAAGCTCGGTATCTTCCACGAGTTGGCCTGTTTGAATTCGTCGGGGCCTACATCTCTCTTAGGCTTCTCAAAGCGCTGTGCGAGGTGTATCTTCCATCGGTCGCGCTGTTCGGGTGTGAGGTTGTTGTAGCTCGGAACGCTCCCGTGTTCCAGCACGGCCTCTCTGACGGCACTACGCTCTTCGCGGGTGAGGAAGTCCTTGGGGTTGGTATTCCCGGTGTTCGTGGTGAACGTGATTTCTGGTTCCCACTCCTCCCCGTCAAGCGTGTGTGCGCGCCAGCGGAACAGCATTTTGACTGCCTTCAGGTGGCTTGCCTTGTTCTCCTGTGAGGTCTCTCCGTAGGCAAGCTTCCTCATGTAGGCGTCTGCGTGATCGTGTGTGATCTCGGTAGTATAGCGGTCTTCTTCGTCCCATACGAACCGGTAGAAGGCGTCGAGACGATATGCTCGTCCGTTCGCAGTATCGTAGGCATATCCGTCTCCGTGGTCGGGATCCTTCCCGATGTTTACCATCCAGCCGATGAGGCGTTCTCGGTGTTCTCGGTAGTCGGTCAACTGACGCTGTGACAGGTACTCTTCGGACGGTTTTGGGACCACCCGGATACCCGCCTTTTTGACTTGAGACATATGGTCCTCGTTGTGTTGAGAACCGGTGAAAACGCCACACGGCTCCGCCGTGTAGGTCCGGGTGCGAGAATCGAACCCGCGTCTCAGCCTCCACAAGGCTGAAGGATAGTCCACTACCCTAACCCGGACACGCGTCGTCTAGTACCCCGCTTCGATAAATAACGGTTACGACTCCCGGACGGGCGTGTGACGCGATGTCGTTCGAACCGCCGACGGTCTCTCGATCACCGCGTCGCTTTTGAGGGCTGCGGGCGTACAAATCGCTAACTGTGGCCTTTACCGACAAGATCTACGTGAAGAACCACCGGCAGCTCGCCTCCCAGCTGGAGGCGAACATCCCGAAGGGGGCGTTCGCCGGCGCCACCCTCGACCTGCTGTTCACCGGCGACGGCCTCTCGAAGCTCGACGAAACGACCCGCGACCGCGTCCTCGACTTCGCCGAGGACTTCCTCGACTGCGACTGCGATTCGAACCCGTACTGCGGCTGCCCCGAGGAGAAGTTCATGCGCTATGTCCTCGAACTGCGCGCCGAGGGGCTCGGCCCGCAGGCCATCGTCGACGTGATGGCCGACGATTACATGGTGTACGCGTACACCGGCGACGTGCTCTCGTTCCTCGACGACTCCGTCCGGAAGCTGGAGGCGATCGAGACGCTCGCGGACGTCGACGGCGACGAAGAGATGTCCGAGCGGGCGCGGCGGGCGAAGCGAGAGCTGTCCGGGTAGCGGTCGCGTACCGGGGGACGCTCGACCGCCTCGACCGTCCGTCGCCGCCTGTCGACCCGTGCGCCCTTCTCGATCGCGAGGAGCGGCCGAACGGTCTAAGTGCGCGCGCGCCCGAAATCGGCTAATGAGTCTTCGGCCCGCGTGGCTAACGTTCAGGCGATACGCGGCGGCGACGACGGGGATGACGCTCGTCCTCTTCTCGCTCGGCGTCTACACCGCGGCGACCGGCTCCGGGCTGGCGTGTCAGGCCCAGTGGCCGCTGTGTTCCGACCAGCTCATCCCGGCGCTCACGATCAACCCCGACTTCATCGAGTGGTTCCACCGGGCGTGGGCGATGGTCACCGGCTTCCTCATCGTCGGCGTCGCCGGGTGGACGTGGCTCGGGTCCGGGTTCGAGCGCCGGACCAAGCTGGCGGCGACGCTGGCGGTCGCTATCTTACCGCTCCAGATCACCGTCGGCGCGATCACCGTCACCCTCAGCGGGCTCATCCCGGGCGGGTACACGGTGTCCACGCACGCGGCGCACCTGTCCGTGGCGCTGATCATCTTCACGCTGCTCGGGCTGGCGACGATCTGGGGCGGCGGGCGCGGGAACGCGCGACTGCTCCGGGCGGCCGCGGGAATCGCCGTCGCCGGTATCGTCGCCAGCGCGGTCTTCTCGCGGGCAGTCCCGTTCCTCACATACGCGCCGCCCGCGCAGGCCGCCTTCTACATCACCGGACTCGCCGGACACCTCGGGCTCGTCGCGGCCGTCGCGTACGCGACGGAGGCGGTCCGGGGCGGGTACGACGGGCTCGACGCCGGGACGGCCAACACCGTTCGCGCGTTGGCGGCCGGGTCGTTGGCCGCGCTCGTGGGCACGCTGCTGCTCGGCCGGGACCTCGTGTTGTACACCGCGACGTGGCAGCAGATCAACCTCGCCGTCTTGGCCGTCGCCGTCGCGCTCGCCGCGGGCGCGGCGTGGACCCTCCGCGGCGCCGACGAGATGCGCGACGGGAGCGTCCCGATCGGCGGCGACTGATCGGGCCGCTCGCCGTCGGGTCGCGGCCCCGAACGGAGCGGCGTCTCTCCTGAACGACCCTGTCGAACCCCCGCAGTTCGGCAAATATTGCTATCTCGCGGCCGAAACGTTGAAATCGTGATCAACCGAGAAACGGTGTATGGACGAAAACCGTTCTGTGAACCGGCGACAGTACCTGACCGCGGTCGGCGCGAGCGGACTGGCGGCCACCGCCGGCTGTATCGGCGGCGGCGGCGGGGGCGGTGAGACGATCACCATCGGCTCCGACATCCCATACGCGCCCTTCGAGTACCGCAACGAGGCGGGCGACCTCATCGGATTCGACGTCGAGATCGCCGAGGCCGTGTTCGGCGAGCAGCTCGACATGGACTACGAGTTCCAGGAGACCTCCTTCGACGGGATCATCGCGTCGCTGAACAACGCGAACTTCCGCGTCATCATGAGCGCGATGACGATCAACGAGTCGCGCGCCGAGCGGGTCGACTTCTCGGACCCGTACTTCACCGCGTACCAGACCGTCCTCCTCTTGGAGGGCAGCGACATCGGCTCCCGCGAGGACCTCCAGGGCACGTCCGTCGGCGTCCAGCGCGGGACGACCGGCGAGGCCGCCGCCGAGGACCTCCAAGAGGAGTTCGGCGGCGACCTCCAGATCGAGAGCTACGACCAGATCAACGGCGCGTTCGACGCGCTGCTCAACAATCAGGTGGACGCGGTCATCAACGACAACACCGTGAGCGCCTCGTTCGCCGCGGAGAACGAGGAGGTCGTCTTCCTCGAGGGAGACGGGGTCGCGGCCGACCGCGACGACGCGCCGCCGTACCTCACGCTGACGATCGAGGAGTACGGGATCGCGTTCCGGCAGGACGACGACGACTTCCGAGAGGAGGTCAACGGGGCCCTCGCGACGATCCGCGAGAACGGGACGTACGAGGAGATCTACAACGAGTACTTCGACGGCTGAGTCTCCGGACCTCGCCGTCTCTACCTGATATCACATGGCAACACAGACAGAATCGGAGTCGAGCGGCGGCGGCGTACTGATGCGCGACCGGCTGGTGAAGCGGGTCGGCGAGGTGGCCGCCGGGGGGTTCGTGCTGGCCATCGGGGGACTGTTGGCCTGGATCCTTTCGACGCAGGTCGACTACAGCCTGCTCGCCTCGCCGCTCATCGCGCGGCGGTTCGCGGAGGCGTTCTTCCTCGTCATCCAGATCGTCGTGATCTCGAGTCTCCTCTCCGTGTCGCTCGGCGTCCTCGTGGGGCTCGGCCGGATCTCGACGTCGAACGTCACCGGACGGATCGCGAAGGGGTACGTCGAGTTCTTCCGCGGCACGCCCCTGCTGTTCCAGCTGTTCGTCATCTACTTCGGCGTGCCGCGGCTCTGGGCGACCGGCGAGTTCCCCTTCACGGACTGGGCGATCCCGGCCGCGATCATCGGGCTCACGCTGAACCACGGGGCGTACGTCGGCGAGGCGATCCGCGGCGGGATCGACGCCGTCCCCAACGGCCAGATGGAGGCGGCCCGGTCGCTCGGGATGTCCCGCGTGATGGCGCTGCGGCAGGTCGTCCTCCCGCAGGCGTGGCGCAACGCGCTCGCGGCCATCGGCAACGACCAGATCATCCTCGTGAAGGACACCTCGCTGCTGACCGTCATCGCCGTCCCGGAGATCATGAGCGTGTTCCGAAACATCAACAGCAACCAACTGGACCCGTGGACCCCGCTCGTGTGGGTGTGCGTGCTCTACCTCGCGATCACGATGTCGATGAGCCAGCTCGTCAACGGACTGGAGCGCCGGTCGGACTGGGGGTCCGACAGCCGGATGTTCGGTCGGCTGTCGGGGCTCGGCTCCGGCGACGACGACGGGGGTGAGGAGGCGTGACCGGTCCGCTCGTCGAGTTTGACGGCGTCGACAAGTCGTTCGGCGACACGCAGGTGCTGTACGACGTCGACGTCGACGTCGACGAGGGAGAGGTCGTCGTCGTCATCGGACCGTCCGGGTCCGGGAAGTCGACGCTGCTCCGGTGTGCGAACCGGCTAGAGGAGATTCAGGGCGGCGACATCCGGCTCGACGGCCGGTCCGTGATCGAGACGGACGTCAACGAGATCCGACAGCAGATCGGGATGGTGTTCCAGTCGTTCAACCTCTTCCCGCACAAAACCGCGCTGGAGAACGTCGCGCTCGCCCCGGAGAAGGTGAAAGGCGAGCCGGAGGGCGAGGCGAAGCGGGCCGCGTCCGACCTCCTCGACCGGGTCGGGCTCGCCGATCAGGCCGAGTCGCACCCGGGCGCGCTCTCGGGCGGCCAGCAGCAGCGCGTCGCCATCGCCCGCGCGCTCGCGATGGAGCCGCGGGTGATGCTGTTCGACGAGGTGACGAGCGCGTTGGACCCCGAGCTCGTCGGCGAGGTGCTCGACGTGATCGAGGGGCTCGCGGCCGACGGGATGACGATGGTCCTCGTCACCCACGAGATGGGCTTCGCCCGCGAGGTCGGCGACCGGATCGTCTTGATGGCCGACGGCCGAGTCGTTGAGCGGACCGAGACGCGGTCCTTCTTCGACGAGCCGTCGACGGACCGCGGGCAACAGTTCCTCTCGCGACTGCTGTAGGCCGCGCTCAGAACTCGGTAACGACCTCCACGCCCGCCACCTCGTACTCGTCCATCGCCGCGAGCCGGCCCGACACCTCCGGCAGTGACAGTTCGCGAGCGACCAGGGCGCCGGGGTCGATCCCCGTCGACTCGATCAGCGCGAACAGGTCCGGGTAGCTCGTCGGCGGCATCCCGCGCGAGCCGAGGAACGAGATCTCCCACCGGGTCATCCAGTCGGTCGGGAGCGACACCTCGCCGCGTTCGGCGTCCGTCGTGAGCCCGACTTGGACGTGGGTGCCTCGGGGACGCAGCGACCGGACGGAGTTCCGACAGGTCTCGGCGATCCCCAGAGCGTCGAGCGAGATGTCGGCGCCGCCGTCGGTGAGGTCGCGGATTTGCTCGGGGACCGAACTTTCCTCCGGCAACGACCCCAGACTCACGCTCTCGTCGGCGCCGAGCTCGCGAGCGAGCGAGAGGGCCGCGTCGTCGATGTCGACCGCGATCACGCGCGCGCCGAGCGCCGCGGCGATCTGGACCGCGGAGAGGCCGACGCCCCCGCAGCCGTGGACGGCGACCGCGTCGCCGCCGCTGACGTTCGCGCGCTCGGCGAGCGCGTGGTACGCCGTCATGTACCGACAGCCGAGCGCCGCGGCCGCGGTCGCGCCGAGCCAGGCGGGGCGCCCGACGAGGTTGTAGTCGGCGGCCGGCACCGCCACTCGCTCCGCGAACGCGCCCGGGGCGGCGGCCTCGAACCCCAGCGCGCGGCCGTCCTCGCAGACGTTGCCGGCCCCGCGGCGGCAGTGGGGGCACGTCCCGTCGCCGAGCGAGAAGGGGACGACCACGCGGTCGCCCGGGCGGAACCGGTCGACCTCGTCGCCGACCGCGACGACCTCGCCGGCCGGCTCGTGGCCGAGCACTTGGCCGCGCGGGACGCGGTCGTCCGCCCACTCCCCGTGACCGGCCCACGCGTGCCAGTCGCTGCGGCAGACGCCGCAGGCCTCCACGCGGACGACGGCGCCGTCGGGCTCCGGTTCGGGGTCGGGAAGCTCGCGAACCGCGAGCGGCTCCCCGTGGTCTCGAAGGATCGCAGCGCGCATACGGCGATCAATCGGCGGACGCGACAAAGGTCTCTCGGCGGTTCCGCTTCCGCGATCGATTTTTTCGTGTTATTTTGACTTGATCTCAGTGTATGACAAGTGATAGTTGAGTAATGTTTATGTGGACCGAGTAATCTGGTTGACACGTGTCACGACCGATGAAGCGACGGCCCGGGATCGCCTACCGCCGACCCGAGGGGGACCCCTCTCGGTTCGTGATCGAGGCGGGAGACGATCCGCGGGTCCACGCCCCGGAGCGGCCGGACGGCGGTTGGCTCGACTGCGTGGCCGACGAGGACCGCGACCGTCTCCGGGAGGCGCTCGAGACCGACCCCGTCGACGTGGTGTACCGCGTCGCGTCCGACAGTGAGCCGCAGTGGGTCCACGAGCGTGGCCGGGCGACCGAACGCGGCGACGTGGCGGGGTACCTCTTCCCCGCCGACGAGCGCGTCGAGCGCCGCAAACGGCTGGAACGACAGCGCGAGCGGCTGGAGGAGTTCGCGAGCGTCGTGAGCCACGACCTCCGGAACCCCCTCTCCGTCGCGGTCGGAAACATCGAACTGGCCGACGACCTCGACGGCGACGCGTCGACGGAGCAGCTGGACCGCGCCCTCGACGCCCTCGACCGCATGGACCACCTCATCGGCGACGTCCTGACGCTGGCGCGCGAGGGGAAAACGGTTCAGGCGACCGAGCCGACCGACCTGCGGTCGGTCGTCGAGAGCGCGTGGCGGACGACGGGCCGACCGGCCGACGCCGCGCTCGTCGTCGACGCACCGCTCCCGACGATCCGGTCGGACGCGGACCGACTCCGACAGGCGCTCGAGAACCTCTTCCGCAACGCGATCGAACACGGGACCCCGGACGGACCCGGCTCGGCCGGCACCGGCGGCGACGAGTCGGACCCAGACGAGCGCGGCGCGCCGAGGACGTTCGCCTCGGGAGCGGGGTCGCAGGCTGACGGCACTCCCTCGGACCCCGACGAGGCCGCGGTCCGCGTCCGGGTCGGGCGGACGCGCGAGGGGTTCTACGTCGCTGACGACGGGCCCGGGATCGACCCCGACCAGCGAGACGCCGTCTTCGATGCTGGACACACCACCGCGAAGGACGGGACGGGCTTCGGGCTCGCCATCGTCGAGCGAATCGCCGAGGCGCACGGGTGGACCGTCTCGGTGACGGAGGGCCGGGAGGGCGGCGCGCGGTTCGAGTTCTGCCGCGTGGATGCGATCGAGCCTGCGGGCGTGAGCGACGGCGGTTCGGGGCCGAGTTCGTCCCCCCTCAGCGGCAGCGGGAACCGGTGAACTACCCACCGAGACCGGCTCACATGAAGTCGGTCAGCCCGGCCTGATCGTCGTCTTCCTCCTCGTCGGCCGCTTCGTCAGCGGCCGCGCCGTCCGCCGAGTCGCGCTGGTCGCTCCCGTCGGCGGTCGCCTCGGAGCCGTCGCGGTCCGGGTCGTCGGCCGCGCCCGAGTCGCTCTCGTCGTCTCGACGGTCGGCCGCGGCGTGCGCGAAGGCGCCGTCCGCGTGCTCCTCGATCAGTTCCTCGCGGCGGGCCTGCGCGTCCTCGACGATCGACGCGACCTTGTTCGTCGACTCGCCGGAGCCGGTAACGAAGGCGACGCCCGCCTCGTCGAGGTCGTATGCGGCCGCCATCGCGACGGTCAGGTCGCGGGGCTTACAGTGGTGCGTGACGGTCTCGAGGAACGGGAGCACCTCGCGTCTGGCGGTCGCGACGCTACAGCCGCTCGCGGCCGCAATCTTGCCGACGACCTCGTCGGCGGTCGCGTCCGACGACGACCAGAACTGCGGGCGGCCGTACCGGGTCCAGCCCCCCTTCTCGCCGTCGCGGGCGGACGCGACGCCCGCCGCCGCGTTGTCGGTCGCGTACCGCCAGTAGGAGTAGTTCTGCGTGGCGCGGACGCGGCCGAGCCACACGTCGGCGTTCGCGAGGAAGTCGTACGCGCGAACCGCCGCCGCCGGCTCGTACACGTCGAGGACGTTGTTCTCGATCCACGCCGTCAGGTCGTCCGGGGTCTCGTCGACGGCGTACGCCGACCGGAGCGCCTCCTCGGCGGACTCCTCTTTCAACACGGCGTCGAGGAACGGGAACAGCCCCAGCGCCTTGTCGCGGTCGCCGGTGACCACGTCCTCGACCGCGATCGAGTCGCGCCCCTGCGTCGCGGCTTGGAGGTCGTTGACCGCGCCTCGGAGGTCGCCGCGGTTCCCCTCCGCGATCCGCTGGAGGGCGTCGGAGTCGAACTCGATTCCCTCCTTGCGGCAGACGTCGCGGAGGACGGGGACGATGGAGCGCGCGGAGACGTCGCGGAACTCGATCTCCTGGGTCGCGTTCCGGAGCCCCCGCGACATGTCGTAGTAGTCGTTGGCGATGAGCACGATGGGCTGGCCGGACTCCTTGACCAGCGTCGTGATCGCCGAGGCGCCGCCGCGGTCGTAGTTGCCGTGGATGTTGTCCGCCTCGTCGACGATGACGAGCTGTCGCGAGGCGGTGTCGCCGCCGGCCGCGCCGCCGCCGGCCGCGCTCCCGCTGAGGGTGGCGTTCCGCGCGGCCCGGCCCGCGAACCGCTCGATGACGTCGGCGGTGCGCTGGTCGGAGGCGTTCAGCTCCACCGTCTCCCACCCCATGTCATTCGCGAGCGCGTGCGCCGCGCTCGTCTTCCCGACGCCGGGGCTGCCGTGGAGGACGACCGCCTCGTGATGGTCGTCCCACGAGCGGGCCCACTCCGCGAACGCGTCGCGGGCCTTGTCGTTGCCGCGCACCTCCGAGAGCGTGCTCGGGCGGTACTTCTCCGTCCAGTCGGCCATTACCGAAGCAAGGAGCGAGCCGCGTTTAGTGGTTGCGGAGCGACCGGCGCCGCCCTTACGCCCCCTCGTCGGACGGCGGTCGCTCCGAGAGCCGATCGAACCGGTCCTGCGCCGCCTCGGCGCGGCGCTCCGTCTCCTCGGGCTCGTACGAGGCGGCCTCGATACGCCCGCCGTCGAGCGTCACCGACAGGACCGCGTCGGCGTGCCCTCCGTCCGGCGGAAGCCGCGAGGCGTCCAGCACCGCGTCCCCCACCTCGTCGCCGTCGCGCTCGAAGAACACGGTCGCGAGCCCGTCCTCGACGCCGTCCACGACCGCGGTGTACTCGCCGTCGGGGAGATCGATACCGGTCATTCGTAGCTCACCGCAAGCACGCGTTCCCCGGCGGCGTTCGAGAGTATCACCGTGTCGCCGGCGTTGTTCCAGACCGGCGACCCCGCCCCCCAGTACAGCTCGGCGTCGGTGTCTGCGCCGCTCCCCGTCCGGAGCGTCACCGTCGCGCCCGCGTCGAGCGTGTATCCCTCCGGGAACGCGTAGCTGTGCGCCGCCTCGTCCGCGACCGTCCACCCGGACAGGTCGATCGGCTCGTCGCCCGCGTTCTCGAAGACCACGTACTCGTCGTTCAGGTTCTCGCCGTCGTCGCCCTCGGCGTCCGCGTTGATCGCCGCGACTTCCAAGGCTGCGGCCGGATCGGTCGACGCCGTCTCGTCCCCTCCGTCAGTGTCGCCGCCGTCGTCGTCGGCGTCGCTGTCGTCGTCGCCTCCGCCTCCGGAACCGCCGTCGACCGGGTCGCCGCCGAGCCGAGCGCGTTCGACGACCTCGCCGCCTGCCCCGGGTTCGATCGGCTCGCCGTCGCGCACCGCGAGCGGGTCGGTGGGCGCGTCGCGCTGCGTCCGCACGGAGACGCCGTTCCCGTCGCTCACGAGGACGACGGTCCCGTGCGTCGCGGTCCAGTAGGTCGGGAGCGACCGGTCCGCGAACCGCCGGAGGACCTCCTCTGTCGGGTGACCGTACTGGGAGTCGTACGCGCTCGACACGACGACCGCCCGCGGTCCCACCGCGTCGAGGAACGGGCCGCTCGACGAGCTCGACGAGCCGTGGTGGCCGGCCTTCAGCACGGTCGACTCCAGTTCCGACCCGTACGCGTCGATCAGGTACGCTTCTTGATCGTCTTCGGCGTCGCCGGACAGCAGGAAGCTCGTCTCGCCGTGGGTGAGCCTGAGCACGACGCTGTTCTCGTTGCGCGCTTCGCCTTCGAGGTACGGCTCGGGCGGCCCGAGCACGTCGACGCCGACCGCGCCGAACGAGATCGCGTCGCCTTCGCGCGTCTCGTACAGCGTCACGTCGTGCTCCTCGACCGCGTCGAGGTACTCGGCGTAGGTCTGCGTGCTCGCGGCGATGCCGGGGTCGTAGACGGCACCGATCCCGTCGGCCTCCGTCTCGTAGTGCTCGATGATCGCCGCGTTGCCGCCGATGTGGTCCGCGTCGTTGTGCGAGGTGACGAGGTGGTCGATCCGCGTGATGTCGTGCCGCCGGAGGTACTCCAGCACGTACTCGCCGTCGTCGTTGTAGTGACCCGTGTCGACGAGCATGGTCGCTCCCTCCGGCCCGACGACGAGCGTGCTGACCGACTGCCCGACGTTGATGAAGTGGACCTCGACGGTGCCGTTCGCCGCCTCGGCCGCCGTCTCGTCGCCCGCGTCCGGTCCCGTCGGCGCCTGATCGCCGGGTACCGCGCCGGCACAGCCCGCGAGGAAGATGATCCCCGCGAGCAGGAGGATCCGGAACGCACCGCCCGTTCGTTTCATGTTTCGTTGATATTCTACACGGGCAAAGAGGTACGCATCCGTTACCGACCCGCACGTGTACTGTCCCGGATCGCGTCGCACCGTCCGCGAAGAGCGACAGCGGTCGCGCTAGCCGCATCCGGACGGTCCGCGTAGAATTCCGTATGGGACCGCTGAGAGTCGAACTCAGGTCATACGGACCCCATCCGCATAGGATACCACTACCCCACGGTCCCTGACTACACGCTGAAAAACGACGGTCCGGTAATTAAGGACTTCGCTTCAGTCGTCGCCGTCCCGCGGGACCACGAGGTCGCCCGCGTCCCGCACCGCGAGGCTCCCGACCGCGTCGCCCTCGTAGACGGCCAGCCCCTCGGCGCGACCGAGGACGTACCCATCGCGGTCCGCCTCGACCGTCCCGCGCTCCGCGCCCGCGGCGTCGACCACGCTCGCGAGGACATCTCCCTCGTCGAACGCGTCCCCGGCCGCCACCCGGTGCCGGACGAGTCCGGAGATATCGGTCGTCGGCCCGCGGAAGCGCCGCACGGGAAACTCGACAGGGGCCGGGGCCACGCCGACCCCGGGCTCGCTAGCCGACTCGGGTACTTCGTCAAGGAGCCCGAGTTCGACCGCGACGCCGACGACGCCCGCGACGCCAGCGTCGAGGAGCGCGTCGTCGACGACGCTGTGGGCGCCGAGCTCCGCCGTGAACGCCGGGATCCCCGCCTCGTTGAGTACGGCGCCCGCGGTCGATCGCTGGAGGTTCTCTTCGACGTACTCTGCGGCGGGATACTCCCGGACCACCGGAAGCCCGAACGCCTCGACGAGTCGGCCGAGGTCCTCAGAGAGCGCGGCCGCCTCGGCCTCATTCCGTCGGTCACCGTACAGCACGCGGTCGCGGATGGCGAACGGCTCGCTACCGACGCCCGCGGTGTGACAGTCGATCAGCGCGTCCGCGGTCGCGTCGGTGCCGACCGCGTCGACTGAGAACTCGTTCCCCTCGACCGACGACTCGCCGGTGATCGCGGCGTACAGCCGGGCGTCGATCCGCTCTTGGAGCTTCGGCGGGCGGGCCGACTCCGCGTCGGCGTCCGGGAAGTGCCGGTTCGGGTCCTCGTCGGCGTAGTACGTCTCTCGCGCGTTCCGGCGCAGGCCGGCCGGGGAGACGACGGGCACGACGACGACAACGCCGGCGAGGTCGGCGAGGCGGTCGCCGAAGGTCGCGACCGCGTCCTGGACGACCGCGACGCCCGTCGCCTCGTCGCCGTGGACGCCGCCGGTGAGCCACAGCGTCGGCCCGTCGGCGGCACCGTTCGCGACCGCGACCGGGAGCCGTTCCGTGCCGCCGGTCGGCAGGTCCCCGACCGTGAGCCACCCGCGGTCAAGCGTTCCGGGCTCGGCGCTCGCGCTCCCGACGGCTACCACTCCGCCTCCGTCTGCGTCCGGCTCGTCCATGTCCGCATCTGGGGGCGGCGAATTTATAAAAGAACGCGCTCCAAGGCGACGACCGTCCCGTTCTCGGCGTCCGGGTCGCCGACGACGCGCCCGAGGCAGACCGCGGTGCCGTCCGGCGTGAAGCACGCGGCGAGCGGCGGGTCCGGGTCCGTGTCGCGGTCAGTCGGCGCGTCGCCATCCGTGTCGGTCGGCGCGTCGCTATCGTTCGACGCGTCGTCGCGGACCGCCGCCGGGATCGCCGCGTCGTCGACGTCGATCACGCCGGGCGCGTACACGGGAGCCCCGGTCGCGACGCTGCGGGCGGCCGACCGGGCGACCGTCACCGCGGGGAGGTGGGCGAGGGCGTCCTCCGCCGGGCGGACCACCTCGCGGAGGAGCGCGTCGTCGCCGTCCCCGGCCCACGCGAGCGCGTCCACGAGGTCCTGAAGCGTGCGGAGGTCGCGGTCGTCGAACGGGTCCGTGGCGCTGCGCCGGAGGTGTCCCATGTGCGCGCCGCCCCCCGTCGCGAGTCCGATGTCGTGACACAGCTTCCGGACGTACGTCCCCGACTCGCAGCGGATCCGGAGGAGCGCCCGGCGGTCGGCGACCTCCAGCAGGTCCAACTCGTGGACCGTCCGCGTGCGGAGCCGACGGCTCACGGCGCTCTTCCGCGGCGGCTTCTGGTAGATCTCGCCCTCGAACTCGGCGACGACTTCCCGGAAGTCCGACGGGGGTGACCCGTGGAGCTCCAGCACCGCGACGTACTCCTTCGCCCCTTCGAGGAACACCTGCGCCATGCGCGTCGCGTCGCCGGTCAGCGTGGGGAGACAGCCAGTGACCTTCGGATCGAGGGTCCCCGAGTGAGCGACGCCGCGGGTCGGCGGCCCCTCGGGGTCGAGCGTCGCGAGCGTCTCGTCTATGGCGTCCCGCACCCACGCCGACACTTGGTGCGAGGAGGGCCCGGCGGGCTTGTCGAGGTTGACGACGCCGAACCGGAGCAGCTCCGGCACCGACCGCTCTCCGGGAGGCGCTCTGAGCGGGTCGGGGTCGGCGTCGGAAGGATCTGTCATGCGGAGGTCAGTCGCGGGTTCAGAAGTCGTACACGACGCCGTCGACGGGCGCTTTCCCCTCGTCGTCGTCGGGGTCGTACGCTTCGACGGTCGCGACGAGGACGTCGAGGAAGCGCTCGGGCCCCCAGCGGGCGGTGTTGTACGCGGCGTCGTAGATCGAGAGGTCTTCGATGTCGATGTTGTAGTACTCCCGGTACCGCTTGCGCTCGGAGGCCTCGCGGCGCTCCGTCTCCGTTCGCGCGCGGTCGGTCGGCTTCGCCTCGCGCTCCGCGATCCGCTCCGCGCGGACCGACAGCGGCGCGTCGAACCAGAACCGGAAGTCGGCGTGGTCGGCCGCGAGCCACCCGGCGAGCCGCGATTCGAGGACCACGTCGTCGCGCTCGACGGCGATCTCGCGGAGCCGGCGGTCGAGGTCGCGGTCGATCTGCGGGTCCTCCTCGGCGAACTCGTTGAACTCGACCGGCGTCATGTCGCGTTCGGCCGCCATCTCGCGGAAGATGTCGCCGCCGGAGACGTGCCCGAGACCGAGCGCGTCCGCCAGCTGGACGGCGTTGGTGCTCTTCCCGCTTCCAGGCGGGCCGGAGACGGTGATCAACATATCACCACTGCGCGGGTGTCGTTCAAAACGGTTGTCGTTCGGCTGCGGGAGCGCGCGCCCGTCGGCGCCCGTGTCGAGGACTCGCTCGCCGTCACCGACCCGGCTCGCTCACGCCTCGGGGTCGGCCGTCGCGGCCGTCATCGACCAGACGGCGACGAGGCCGAGCAGGAGCGCGGGGACAAGCGGCAGCACGAGGTACGTGGAGAAAAAGGGGAGCCCGAACCACCCGGCCGCGTACGGATACGCGTAGATGATCCCGGGGATGACGATAGCGCAGACGAAAAGCGCCGCCGTCAGCGCCCACCCCTCGCGGCCGAAGCCGTCGGCCGCCGGCTCCCGACCGGCCGACTCCGACGGCCCCGTACCGTCGGCGCCGCCGCTCTCGCCCTCCGGGGCGTGGACATAGCCGCCGTCGGTAGTGCCGTCGGCGCCCGCGGCCGCGTCGCGATCGGCCGCGTCGCCGTCGGCCGCGTCGGTCTCAGAGCTCACTGTCGGGTCTAACCACCACTTTGCCAAAGCCCTCACGGTTCTCGATCATCTCGTGTGCGCGCGCAGCCTCGCTCATCGGGAGGACCTCCCGGACGCGGGGCTCGAAGGTCCCGTCCCAGACCAGTTCCAGGACATCGTCGACCTCGCCCGGCGTCGCCATCGTCGAGCCGATGACGGAGAGCTGGTTCCAGAAGATTCGGTTGAGCCCCGCGCCCGGGTTCGGGCCGGTGGTCGCGCCGCAGGTGACGAGCCGGCCGCCCTTCGCCATCGACTTCAGCGAGTTCGGGTAGGTCGCCTCGCCGACGTGGTCGACGACGACGTCGACGCCTCGTTTGCCGGTGAGCGCCGCGATCTCGTCCGCGAAGTCGTTCGCCTCGTAGTCGATGACGTGGTCGGCGCCGCAGTCCTCGGCGTGCGCGAGCTTCTCCTCGGTGGAGGCGGTCGCGAACACCTCACAGCCCGCGTGGTCGGCGATCTGGACCGCGGCGTGGCCGACGCCGCCGGAGGCGCCCAAGACGAGCACCTTCTCGCCCGCCTCGATGTCCGCGCGCGTCTGGAGCATCCGCCACGCGGTCTGGAACACGAGCGACGCGGAGCCGGCGACCTCCCAGTCGACGCCGTCGGGGACCGGGACGAGGTTCTCGGCCGGGACCGACGCCTTCTCGGCGTGGACGCCGCGGACGTGTTCGCCGATGATGTGGAAGGAGACGCACAGCGACTCCTCGCCGTTCCGGCAGAACTCACAGTTGCCGCAGGAGACGCCGGCGCTCACGGCGACGTGGTCCCCAGGCTCGAAGCGCGTCACGCCCTCACCGACGGCCTCCACGACGCCCGCGGCGTCGCTCCCCGGGATGTGCGGCATCTCCACGTCGATGCCGGGCATTCCGCGGCGAGTCCAGACGTCGAGGTGGTTCAACGCCCCCGCCTTGACGTCGACGAGCACCTCGCCGCGGTCGGGGTCGGGCTCGGGGAACTCGCCGTACTCGATCACGTCGCGGTCGCCGTGGTCGGCGAACTGAACGGCCTTCATATTCGGACCCTCCCGCGGGACCCACTAAACAGTACGCCTCACGGAAACGAGCGACGCGACCATCGAACCGGCGCGGCCACCGGACTGACGCGACCATCGAACCGGCGCGGCCCGCGGGACGACGCTCGCAGCCACCGTGCGAGTCGCCCACAGCGACCCGACCGTTTCGTGATGTTTAAGTACCGAAAGCGGGAGCATACGAACGCACGAACTGTAGGGGCGTCGGGCCCCGAGTCCGAGAGGGCGATGATACAACGCGGGTTGCGGTAGCCAAGCCTGGCCCAAGGCGCAGGGTTGCTAACTCTGTGGCGTCACTGCCTCCGGGGTTCGAATCCCCGCCGCAACGCTCGAACGGACGAGTACCGCCGGATCGCGCCGGTAGGGCTCACCACAACCAACACATGAGCACGGAAGAACCACAGGACGACTCGCCGGAGGAGGAGGAAGACCTCCAGTACTTCGTTCGGATCGGGGGCGCGGACCTCGACGGGACGAAGACGGTCGAGCGAAGCCTGTCCGAACTCGACGGCATCGGCACGCGCACGGCGCGGCTGGTCGCCGAGAAGGCCGACGTGGACCGAAACGCCACGTTCGGGCTCCTCGACGAGGAGGATATCGACGCGGTGGTCGACATCGCCGAGAACCTCGAAGACCACGTCCCGTCGTGGATGACGAACCGACAGAACGACTTCTTCACCGGAGAGACGACGCACCTCGTCGGCACGGACGTCAACGAGAAGCGGCGCCACGACATCAACCGGATGAAGATCATCGAATCGTACAAGGGCGTGCGCCACAAGCGCGGGCAGAAGGTCCGCGGCCAGCGCACCAAGTCCACGGGTCGCTCGGAGGGGACCATCGGGGTCAACGTCGAGGAGATCCGCGAGGAGATGGAAGACGACGAGGGCGGTGACGACGAATGAGCACCGGAAAGAACACCAAGGGCTACGAGACGCCGAACCACCCGTATCAGGGCGAGCGCATCGCCGAGGAGTCCGACCTCCTCTCGCGGTACGGTCTGAAGAACAAAGAGGAGTTCTGGCGCGCCCAGTCCGAACTGCGCAACATGCGCCGAGAGGCCCGACGGCTGCTCGGCGAGGCGCAGGGTGACGTCGACGCCGCACAGGACGCCGGCGCGGAGTTCGTTACGCGGCTCCGCCGGATCGGCATCCTCGGCGACAACGACGACATCTCGACGGTCCTGTCGCTCGACGTGACCGACCTGCTGGAGCGTCGCCTCCAGACGGTCGTCTACCGACAGGGCTTCGCCTCCTCAACCCAGCAGGCCCGCCAGTTCATCGTCCACGGCCACATCACCGTCAACGGCGCCCGCGTCACGCGCCCGTCGGTGAAGGTGGACGTCGACGACGAGGGCGCCATCGCCTTCGACGAGACGAGCCCGCTCGCGGACGATCTCCACCCCGAGCGCGCGGAGTCACAGGAGTAACCAACCATGAGTGAATCCGAGGACGGAAAGTGGGGCATCGCCCACGTGTACGCGTCGTTCAACAACACGCTCATCACGGTCACCGACGAGACGGGCGCCGAGACGATCGCCAAGTCGTCCGGCGGCACCGTGGTGAAGCAGAACCGCGACGAGGCGTCGCCGTACGCCGCCATGCAGATGGCGGAGGTCGTCGCCGAGCGCGTCAAGGACGCCGGTCTGGAGGGCGTGCACGTTCGCGTGCGCGGTCCCGGCGGCAACCTCAACAAGTCCACCGGTCCCGGTGCGCAGGCGACGATCCGCGCGCTCTCGCGGGCGGGCGTCGAGATCGGGCGCATCGAGGACGTCACGCCGATCCCGCACGACGGGACGAAGGCGCCGAAGAACAAGCGAGTCTGACATGACCGAAGACGAATTCGACGTCCAGTACGTCGAACGGGACGAACGCAGCGCGCGGGTGCTGATCCGCGGGCTCACGCCGGCGTTCGCCAACGGCATCCGCCGCGCGATGATCGCCGACGTCCCGACGTTCTCGATCGACACCGTCCGGTTCGTCGAGAACTCCTCGGTCATGTTCGACGAGATGATCGGCCTGCGGCTGGGGCTCGTGCCCCTGACGACGCCGCTCGACGACTTCGAACTCGGCGACGAGGTCACCCTCGCGCTCGACGTCGAAGGTCCGGCGACGGCGTACTCCGGCGACATCGAGAGCAGCGACCCGCTCGTCGAGGTCGCCGACGAGAACGTTCCGATCATCGAGCTGAAGGAGGGACAGCGGTTGGAGTTCGAGGCCGACGCGGTCCTCGACACCGGCAAGGAGCACGCCAAACACCAAGGCGGCGTCTCCGTCGGCTACCGCCACCTCCAGCGCGTCTCGGTCGAGGGCGACCGCGGCGAGTTCGACGACGACGAGCCGAACATCCTCCGCGGCGTCATCGAGACGCCGGACGGGGAGATCGAGCTCACGGACGAGTTCGACAACGACCTCTCGGAACGGTTCCCCGGCAAAGAGGTCGCGGTCGAGGACGTGCCGGGCGCGTTCGTCTTCCACATCGAGACGGACGGCTCGTTCGACGTCGAGGAACTGTTGCTCCGCGCGATCGACTCCATCGAGGAGCGCGCGGACGAACTACAGACGAAAGTCGCAGTATAAGGAAATGACGGCCCTTCGAACCACCCCCCTGACCGTCGCCCCCGCCGGCAGCCGCGGCGCCGCTCCGACCGACGGAGCGCCCGCGGCCGACCGCGGGGACGCCGGGACCGAAAGTGGTTTGAAGGGAGCCGGAATACGGTGGAGTGCACGCAGGGATAGCCAAGTCAGGCCAACGGCGCAGCGTTCAGGGCGCTGTCCTGTAGAGGTCCGCAGGTTCAAATCCTGCTCCCTGCACTCCGTTTTCCACGAACTCTCCGTTCAGGAGGGACAGCTATGAGTAGCAAGACGAATCCGAAACTACAGAACCTCATCGCCGATCTGAAGTCGGTCTCGCGTGACTCCGGTGCCAACGTGTGGCAGGACGTCGCCGACCGACTGGAGAAGCCACGGCGCACGCACGCTGAGGTCAACCTGGGCCGTATCGAACGATACGCGCAGGAAGACGAGACGGTCGTCGTCCCCGGCAAGGTGCTGGGCAGCGGTGTGCTCGAAACGAACGTTACCGTCGCCGCCGTCGACTTCTCCGGAACCGCCCGGACGAAGATCGACCAGGCCGGCGAAGCGGTGACGCTGGAACAGTACGTCGAACAGAACCCCGACGGAAGCAACGTGCGGGTGATCCGATGAGTCTCGCGAAGATCGACGCGGACGTCGTCGTCGACGCCCGCGACTGTATCCTCGGTCGCGTCTCCTCGGAGGTCGCCCAGCGCGTCCTCGCCGGGGAGACCGTCGCCGTCGTCAACGCCGAGCGCGCCGTCATCACCGGCAACGAGGAGGCGACGATGGAGACGTACCACAAGCGCGCGGAGCTCGGCTCGGACAGCGGGCCGTACTACCCCAAGCGCCCCGACCGAATCTTCAAGCGCGCCATCCGCGGCATGCTGCCGTACAAGTCGGAGGACGGCCGCGAGGCGTTCTCGAACGTGCGCGTGTACGTCGGGAACCCCTACGAGCGCGACGAGGACGTCGAGAGCGTCGTCCTCGACGGCACCTCGCTCGACCGCCTCTCGAACATCAAATTCACCACGCTCGGGGAGATCTCCGAGTCTCTGGGAGCCAACGTCACATGGTAACGAACACCTCAGGCAAGAAGAAGACGGCCGTCGCCCGCGCCACCGTGCGCGAGGGCGAGGGTCGCGTTCGCATCAACTCCCAGCCAGTCGAGCTGGTCGAACCGGAGCAGGCGCGGCTCAAAATGCTGGAGCCGTTCCGCATCGCGGGCGAGGAGCTCCGCGACGGCGTCGACATCGACATCGACGTCGAGGGCGGCGGCTTCAGCGGGCAGGCGGACGCGACGCGGACCGCCATCGCCCGCGGCCTCGTCCAGCACCTCGGCGACGCCGAGCTGCGCGACGCGTACATGAACTTCGACCGCACCCTGCTGGTCAACGACGTGCGCCAGTCCGAACCCAAGAAGTGGGGCGGACCCGGCGCGCGCGCTCGCTACCAGAAGTCCTACCGCTGAGGTGATCCAGTCATGATGATCCCCGTCCGGTGTTTCACGTGCGGCAACGTCGTGGGTGAACACTGGGAAGAGTTCAAAGAGCGGGCTCGCGAGGGCGACGAAGACCCCGGCGAGGTGCTCGACGACCTCGGGGTCGACCGGCACTGCTGCCGGCGCATGCTGGTGAGCCACCGCGACCTCGTGGACGTCGTCTCGCCGTACCAGTAACCATGTCAGGACAGCGATACAATCGATACGAGAAGGCACGCATCCTCGGCGCGCGAGCGCTACAGGTGTCCTACGGGGCGCCCGTGCTGATCGACACGGACCAGACGGAGCCGATACTCGTCGCCGCGGAGGAGTACGACGCGGGCGCGCTCCCGTTCACCGTGCGGAGGGAATCCAACTAATGACCCGAATTACCAGCGTCTCGTTGCGTCGCGTGCTCGACTCGCGCGGAAACCCGACGGTCGAGGCCGACGTGCTCACCGAGTCCGGCGGCTTCGGCCGTGGGGCGGCGCCTAGCGGGGCCTCGACCGGGGAGTACGAAGCGATCGAACTGCCGGCGAGCGAGTCCATCGCGAAGGCCCGCGAACACGCGGTCCCGCGCCTCGAGGGCGTCTACGCCGGCGACCAGCGCGCGGTCGACAACGCACTCCGCGCCGCCGACGGGACGGACGACTTCTCCGCCATCGGCGCCAACAGCGCGGTCGCCATCTCGATGGCGGCCGCGAAGGCCGCCGCCGACGTGCTCGGCGCACCGCTGTACCAGCACCTCGGCGGGGCGTTCCGCGGCGAGAACTTCCCGATCCCGCTTGGCAACGTCGTCGGCGGCGGAGAGCACGCCAAGGAGGCGACCCACATTCAGGAGTTCCTCGCGGCGCCCGTCGGCGCGCCGAGCGTCTCGGAGGCCGTCTTCGCGAACGCCGCGGTCCACGCGGCGGTCGCGGACGTGTTAGACGAGCGCGGCGTGCCCGCGGCGAAGGGCGACGAGGGCGCCTGGGCGCCCCCCATCTCGGACGCCGACGCGTTCGAGGTCGTCGACGAGGCGGTCGACCGCGTCGAGGAAGACGTGGGCTTCGAGATCCGCTTCGGTCTCGACATGGCCGCGGCCGAACTGTACGACGACGAGGCCGAGGCGTACGTCTACGGCGACGAGACGAAGTCGGCCGACGAGCAGATCGAGTACGTCGCCGGCCTCGTCGACGAGTACGACCTCGCGTACGTCGAGGACCCGCTCGACGAGAACGACTACGAGGCGTTCGCGGACCTGACCGACCGGGTCGGCGACCGGACGCTGATCTGCGGGGACGACCTGTTCGTCACCAACGTCGAGCGGCTCCAGGACGGCATCGACGCCGGCGCGGCCAACAGCATCCTCATCAAGCCGAACCAGATCGGGACGCTGTCGGACGCGTTCGACGCCGTCGAGCTCGCCGCCCGCAACGGGTACGAGACAGTCATCTCTCACCGTTCGGGCGAGACCGAGGACACCACCATCGCACACCTCGCCGTGGCGACCGACGCCGGTTACATCAAGACCGGGACGGTCGGCGGCGAGCGAACCGCCAAGCTGAACGAACTGGTCCGCATCGCGGACGACGCGGTATGACGGGCCCACACCACGCATGAGCGAAGACAACGACGCGGTCGAACTCGACGACGACGCGGAGACCGAGGCGGTCGACGCGGCGGTCGAGGAGGAGGCCGACACGACCGAGGAACCGACCGCCGACGCGGCCGAGACGGCCGCCGACGCCGAGAGCGAGACCGCCGCGGGCGACGACGAAGCGGACGAGGAGGAGGCCTCCCCGTTCGACGACGACGTCATGCCCGACGACGACGTCGACCTGCTGATCCCCGTCGAGGACTACCTCTCCGCGGGTGTCCACATCGGGACCCAGCAGAAGACGAAGGACATGGAGCGGTTCATTCACCGCGTCCGCGACGACGGGCTGTACGTCCTCGACGTGAGCCTGACCGACCAGCGGATCCGCACGGCCGCGGACTTCCTCGCGAACTACAACCCCGAGCAGATCCTCGTCACATCCTCGCGGCAGTACGGTCGGTTCCCGGCCGAGAAATTCGCGGACGCCATCGGCGCCCGCGCCCGCACCGGTCGCTTCATTCCGGGCACGCTGACGAACCCCGACTACGCCGGCTACATCGAGCCGGACGTGGTCGTGGTCACCGACCCCATCGGCGACGCGCAGGCCGTCAAAGAGGCCATCACCGTCGGTATCCCGGTGATCGCGATGTGCGACTCCAACAACCAGCTGTCGAACGTCGACCTCGTCATCCCGACGAACAACAAGGGTCGGCGCGCGCTGTCGGTCGTCTACTGGCTCCTCGCCAACGAGACGCTCGACCGCCGCGGCGCCGACACGGTGTTCGCCCTCGAAGACTTCGAGGACGAGCTCTAAGCCGGCCGCGTTTTTCTTCGACGCTTCCTGTTTCGTCCGTTCACCGCTCGGAGAGCCGTCGGCGAATCGATCCGCGGCGCGACGCGCTCAGACGATATCGGGCGTGAACGGGTACGAATAGACCCGCCCGTCGTTGGCCTTCACCGTTGCCACGAGGACCAAGACTAGGTCGACGACGCCGATAATCGGGAACAGCAGGAGGCCGATGAACACGAAGCTCAGGAGGGCGGCAATCATGAGCGCGGCGAAGACGACGATCTGGAAGTTCAGCGAATTCTTCGCGTTCCGCTCGACGAGTTCGTCGTTGTCGTCCGCGAGGATCAGGAAGAGAATCGGGCCGAGGAACGACGCGAAGAGCGACGAGGCGTGCGACAGCGCCGCTAGCGTCGTGTCCCCGTCGACGGTCCCGTCGCCGGTCTCAGTTGCTGTGGTTGACATAGCGGGATGGCGGTTTCGGAGCAGATTGATAAATTTTCGGAGACCGACCGGGATACACGGAGGCGGCAGTCGACAGCCACGCTCGAGCCGGCGCCCGTCGCCGACTGCGACCGATCGGTCGTCGGTCGGTCCCCCGCTCAGTCGGGCGTCGGCCGGTCCCCCGCTTAGTCGGTCGTCGACGGCTCGCTGTCGGTCGGTTCGTCGACCGCCCCGCCCGTCGTCTCCTCGAGCACGTCGTGGGTCCACCGCGGCTCTATCTCTCGGTTCGCCATCACGATCCGGTCGCCGCCGTCGGTGTCGATCCGCGTCTTCCGGAGTTCGATGGCGGCGACCGTTCCCGTCACGCCCTTCGACTCGACGCGGTAGCCGACGTTGAAGTCCGGGTCCCGCAGGAGGTAGACGCCCGCCACCGTGTCCTCGATCATCTCGGAGAGCGCGTAGGAGACCCCGAGGGCGATGAAGCCGACGGCGGTGCCGAGGCTCGCCGCGATGTCGCCCATGCCGACGACCTTCAGGAACGTGAGCGCGACGCCGAACCAGAGGAACACGGAGACGAGCGTGACGATGAGGTCGCCGACCAGTTCGCGGTCGCCGACGTACAGCCGTTCGATCGACCCGCGGACGACCGAGAGGACGACCCGCACCGTCAGGTACGCCAGCGCGAGGAAGATCAGCCCCGAGAGCAGCCGCGGGACCGCCACGACCAGCCCCTCGACGAAGTTCGAGAGCGAGCGGGAGACGAGCGACGGGATCTGCGTCATGCCGAACCGCACACGGCGGAGAGTGGAAAAGGTGAGGGCGCCGCCGGCTCAGTTCGCGGCCTCGTCGCCGGTCGCCCCGTCCTCGGACAGCGCCGACCGAGCCTCCGCGACGGTCTCGTCCACGCGAGCCCACGCGACGGGCGGCTCGACCGCCTCGAGCTCCGCGTCGAGCGCGTCGAGCCGCTCGCCGAACTCGCCGTCCCGGCCCGGCCGGTCGCCGAGCGCGTCGGCGTGCTCCGCGACCGCGGATTCGAGATCGTCGATCCGCGCGTCCACGTCGTCCGGGAAGGGGGCGCCGTCGCGGTGGGCCCACGCGCGGAGGTCGTCGGCCTCGGCTCGGAGGTCGGCGACGACGAGGTCGAGGACGCGCGTCTGGACGGCGGCGTCGAACCGCCGTCCTGGGTCCGGGTCGTCCGCGTCCCGCAGCGACTCGACGGTCTCGGTGAGGGCCGCAGCGGACTCCTCGGCGGCCTCGACTTCGTCCACGAGCGCGCCGTGGCGTCGGTTGGCCGAGCGGAGCCACGCCTCGAACGCCTCCAGTTCGGTTTCGAGGTCGTGGGCGACGCGGACGATGTCCTGCGCCTCGGTGGTTATCTCGTGGAGGGCAACCGCGGCGCGGTACACCGCCACCGGCTCGGCTAGCCCCGACCGCGCCGCGCCGAGGTCGTCGCCGAGCGCCTCCACCTCCGCACGGAGGTCGTCCAGCCGGTCCCCGAACGCCCGCCGGCGGACAGTGACGACCTCGAGGTCCGGCGCGTCGTCGGCGGCGGCGGTCGCCTCGTCGTGGGTCCGCGTCGCGAGGTCGACCCGCGTCTCCGCTGTCGCGAGTATCTGCGACACGTCGGTGACGCTCGACTCGATCGCCGCGGACGTCACCCTCCCGTCGTCGGTGAAGGGTTCGAGCCAGGTCCGGATCGACTCCGGTTTCTCGCCGGTCCGGTCGGCCACAGACTCGACGAGTTCGTCGAGGGGCGTCTCCGCGGGCGCGCTCTCACTCATACGGCCGGATTCGGCGTAGTACGGTGTATACCTTCCTAAGAGCGGTGTGTTCGGGGACAGAGGCAAACAGAGCGGTACGTGGTGGTATATAGCTGTCAGAACCGTCTCTTGTACTCACCACCGATACTGTGGACTCTTCGCGTGACAAGAGGTGACTATATTAAAAATATAAACCAGTTTAATAGACTTGCCCGTTGCCACGCCTGATGTCAGACCGGAACTGGGTCGACGGCGGCGTGTCGCGGCGGAAAGTTCTCATCACGTCCGGAGCGCTCGGAACCGCCGGGTTGGCGGGCTGTAGCGGAAGCAGCGACGGCGGCGACGGCGGATCCGGCGGCGACGGCGGCGACGGTGGCTCCGGCGGCTCCGGTGGCGACGGCGACGACGGCTCCGGGCAGAGCACGGCGCTGCTCAACGCCGAGGGCTCCTCGACGGTGTACCCAATCTCGAACACGGGGAGCTCATACTGGAACTCCAACGCCCCGCCGAGCGACGGCGAGTACTGGGGCGCGAACGACGAGGGCTCGGTGCCCGGCTGGGACCAGCTCTCCGCCGACGGCGCGGACGACATGCTCATCGCCGACTACTTCGCAGCGAAGTTCGGCTTCGAGCCGACCGATCAGCGCTCTTCGCCGCCGTTCCCGACGACGGTCGGCCTGAGCCACTCCGGGACCGGCTGTGAGGCCGTCACTGACGGCCTCGTCGACATCGGCAACTCCTCCGGGCCGATCACGGCGGAGCTCGACTGGACCGAGGAGAAGGCCCAGAACACAGTCGTCGACAACGTTGTCGGTCGCGATGGCCAGCCGGTCGTCGTCAGCTCCGACGTCTCCGACGCCGGCGTCGCGCAGCTGACCGGCGAGGAGATCCGCGGCATCTACCAGAACGAGATCACCAACTGGAACGAGATCGACGGGGTCGACTACGATCAGGAGATCTACGCTATCGGCCGCGCCGAGGGCTCCGGGACGGACACCTCGTTCCGCCTGAACATGCTCGGCGCCGCCGACGCCTCGATGTCGGGCGTCGACACGCGCTTCGGGCAGAACCAGCAGGTCGCGCAGGCCGTCTCCCAGAACGAGGGCGCCATCGCGTACATGGCGCTCGCGTTCACCAGCGAAACGGTCATCCCGATCTCCATCGAGTTCGACGGCACGCTGTACGAGACCAGCCGCGACGCGGAGAACACCATCTTCGACAGCGAGTACCCGCTCAACCGCGACCTCCACATGTACACGCTCATCGAGGAGAACAACCCCGAAGCCGGCGGCTACGACCGGCGCGAGGCGGCGTTCGTCAATATGTTCCTCAACGAGTTCGGACAGAGCGTCTTCGTCGAGGGGAACAACTACATCCCGCTCCCGACGAGCGACCTCCAGTCGATGAAAGACAAGGTCTCGTCCGTCGCCACGGAGGATCTCATCTCGCCGTAGTCCGACGACCGACGGTCGATCGACCCGAGACGAGCGTCGTCTCGGCCGACTGACCCCCCCGCGACCGCCCGTCTCTCCGCGGCCGCCGGCGCTCACGGTACGGACGAACATGGCTTCTACGACACACAACACGCGAATGCTCTCGATAACAGACAGATGCCAACGGTAACAGACGCGCTCGGCGGGCGACTGACCGACGCGCTCGGCGCGCAGCGCAGACGGGTCAGGGAGTTCGTCGACGAGACCGAACCCCCCGCGCTGGCGATCATCTCCGCGATGACGCTGTCGCTTCTGGCCACCCTCGTCGGGTTCCTCGCCGTCTCCGACCTCACCATCGCTCCCTTCGTCGTCTTCCTCACGGCGGCGGGGATCGGCTGGTTCCGGTACCAGGAGGAGACCGCGTACACGATCGCGCTGATGATGACGGTGTCGACGATCCTCATCCTCGGACTGATCATCGTCTTCATCTTCCGCGAGTCCGTCCCGGTGATCCGATACGAGAGCGCGACGGCGTTCGGGATCACGGTCCCCGGCCTGCGGATGTTCATCCAGCCGAACTGGGACGCCGTCTCGCCGCCCATCCGGTACTCGATGGTGCCGATGATCCACGGGACGGTGATGGTGACGCTGATCGCCTCCGCGGTCGCCGCGCCCCTCGGTGTTTCCGCGGCGCTCTTCCTCTCGGAGATCGCCCCCGCGACCGTCCGCGAGGTCGTCAAGCCCGGCGTCGAGATCCTCGCCGGCATCCCCTCGATCGTCTACGGGTTCATCGGGTTCACCGTGCTGGGCCCGTGGGCCTCCGACCAGTTCCAGACGACGGGGCAGGGGTCGTACCTGTTCGTCGGCATCGTCGTCGGGCTGATGGCGCTCCCGACCGTCGTCTCCGTGGCCGAAGACGCGCTGAGCAGCGTCCCGGAGTCGATGAAGAGCGGCTCGCTGGCGATGGGAACGACCGACTGGCAGACGATGACCTCGATCACGCTGCCGGCCGCGTTCTCCGGCGTCTCCGCGGCGGTCCTGCTCGGTGTCGGCCGCGCCATCGGCGAGACGATGGCCGCCACGGTGATGCTCCGCGGCGTGCCTCGCCTCACGGAGCCACTCGTCAACGTCTTCTACGGGCAGGAGACGCTGACGTCGATCATCGCGCGGAACTACGGCGAGGCCGACGGCCTCCAGATGGACGCCTTGTTCGTCGCGGGCGTGATCTTGTTCGTCACCGTCCTCGTCATCTCCATCGGCGCGCAGTACATCGAATGGAGAATGCACAAGCGGCTCGGGGGTGAGGTCTGATGGCGGACGCGAGCCAGACGGACGCCAGGCTCGTCGAGTCGGAGACCACGGAGACGGACGCCGTCGCGGGCGTTGCCGTCGGGCTCTCGGCGGTCCTGTTCGCGCTCGCCGTCGCCGCGCTGTTCGAGCGCGTCAGCCTCACCGGCTCGCTGTTCGGGATTCGGACCGTGACGCTGCTCGGCGGGCTCCTGACCGCGCTCGGCGTCGCGGTGGTCGCCTTCGGCGCCGGCTCCCGTCTGGGCTACGTCGAGACCGACCCCGACCCGAGCGCCGGGCTCGTCGCCGGCTTCGGCGCCGCCGTTCCGTGGGTCGTCGTCGGCGGGAGCGTCGCGAGCCAGACGCTCGGTCTCGGCACGACGGTCGGCGTCCTCGCCGGGACGGCCGTCGGCGGCGGCGCGTTCGCGCTCACGGTCCTCCCCCGCGAGGACGTGGGGTCGACGCTCCCGCTCGGGAGCCTCCTCGCGCTGACGGGGCTCGTGTTCCTCACCGGCGTCATCGGCCCGACGTGGGTGTGGGAGCTGGACTGGGCCCAGCAGGCGGCCCTCACCGCGGAGTTCCTCATCCCCGCGGCGACGCTGTTCAGCGCGCTGTACGGCGGCTGGGCCTCGGCGAAGGCGTACGGTGGCTTCGGCGCCCGCGGTCGGCACATGGGCGCGTACGTCCTCGTGTACCTGAACGCGCTCTCGATCGTCGCTTTCCTGTTCGTCCTCGTCGCCTTCGTGGTCGTCCAGGGGGTCCCCGGGCTGTTGAACGGCGTCGAGATCGGCCTCGGCACCGGGCCGCAGACGACGGTCCTCGGCGTCTCGGTCACGCTGCCGGTGTCCGTCCCGTTCGTGATGAACGGCGTCGCCCTCTTCAATGACTTCCAGGGCGTGTTGCCCGCGATCGTCGGCACGGTCTGGCTCGTCCTCGGCGCCGTCGTGCTGGCGGTCCCGCTGGGCGTCGGCGCGGCGCTCTTCCTCACCGAGTACGCGGACCGCGGTCGGTTCACCCAGGTCGTCGAGATCGCGACAAACGGGCTGTGGAGCACCCCCAGCATCGTCTTCGGGCTGTTCGGCTTCGCCTTCCTCATCCCGCGGTTCGGCAACGGGAAGTCGCTGCTCTCCGGGATGATCACGCTCGGGTTCATGCTCCTCCCGCTCGTGGTGATCACCTCCCGGGAGGCGATGCTCTCCGTCCCCGACGAGTACCGCGACGCGAGCGCCGCGCTTGGGGTGTCGAAGTGGCAGACGATCCGGAGCGTCGTCCTCCCGGCGGCGCTGCCCGGCGTCGTCACCGGCGTCATCCTCGGCGTCGGTCGGATCGCCGGCGAGACGGCGCCGATCCTGCTGACGATGGCCGGCGGGACGTTCGTTCCCGGCTCGCAGACGGTCGACGTCCTCGGGAGCTTCCAGTTCACGTCCGCGCCGCCGTTCGTCGCCAATCCGGCCCTGCTGGAGGCAACCTCGGCGCTGCCGTACCAGCTGTACGCTCTGATTTCCGCCGGCGTGGGTGCCAGCAGCAACGTCGGCAACGCGGACGAGTTCCGCTGGGCGACGGCGCTGGTGCTGCTCGTCGTCGTCCTCTCATTCTACGCGATCGGCATCGCGACGCGCTACTACTTCCGGCGACGGCTCACACACACCTGAATCCGATGAGCGAGAACACCACCCAACAGACCCAGACCGCATCGACCGACGACCGCTCGCCGACCGACGGCCGCTCGCCCACCACGACGACCGGCGAGACCGTCGAGCAGACCCGCGACGAGTGGACCGACTACGAGTTCCGCGGCGACGCGAAGCTGGCCGTCGAGGACCTCGACGTCCACTACGGCGACGACCACGCGCTGAAGGGCGTCTCGATGGAGATCCCCGAGGAGAGCGTCACCGCCCTGATCGGCCCCTCGGGCTGCGGGAAGTCGACGTACCTCCGGTGTCTCAACCGGATGAACGATCGGGTCAGCTCCGCCCGGATCGACGGCTCGGTGAAGCTCGACGGGCAAGAGATCTACCGGGACGGGGTCAACCTCGTGGAGCTGCGTAAGCGGGTCGGAATGGTGTTCCAGTCGCCGAACCCCTTCCCCAAGACGATCCGCGAGAACATCGCCTACGGGCCAAAGAAGCACGGCGACCTCGACACGGGCCTCCTCGCCCGCCTGCTGAACCGGAGCGACGCCGACGAGCGCGACGCGCTCGTCGAGCGGTGCCTCCGCGACGCGGCGCTATGGGACGAGGTGAGCGACCGGCTCGACGACAACGCGCTCGGGCTCTCGGGCGGCCAGCAACAGCGGCTCTGTATCGCCCGCTGCCTCTCGGTCGACCCGGAGGTCATCCTGATGGACGAGCCGGCGTCCGCCTTGGACCCCATCGCCACGGCGAAGATAGAGGACCTGATCGACGACCTCGCGGAGGAGTACACCGTCGTCATCGTCACGCACAACATGCAGCAGGCGGCCCGGATATCGGACCAGACCGCCGTCTTCCTCACGGGCGGCGAACTCGTCGAGTACGGCGACACCGATCAGGTGTTCGAGGACCCACACAGCGAGCGCGTCGAGGACTACATCACCGGCAAGTTCGGGTGATCCCATGCCCCGAGAACAGTACCAGGACTCGCTCGACGAGCTCCGGGCGGACGTGCTCGCCATGGGGGATCAGGTGATAGGGCAGGTCGAACGGAGCCTCGACGCCGCGGAGCGCCGCGACGAGCCGCTGGCGAAGAAAGTGGTCGACGCCGACGCCGCGGTCAACGAGACGTACCTGCGCTTGGAGGACCGGTGCGTGGACCTGTTCGCGCTCCAGCAGCCGGTCGCGGGCGACCTCCGACTCGTCACCGCCTCGTTCAAGATCATCACCGACCTCGAACGCATCGGCGACCTCGCGGTCAACCTGGCGGACTACCTCCGGACCGCGACGCGGACGCTCTCGCCGGAGGTTCAGCTCGACGCCATCGGCGAGGCGGCGCGCGACCTCCTCGAACGGAGCCTCGCCGCGTACGAGGCCGAGGACGCGGCCGCGTGCCGCGCGGTCGCGGCCGACGACGACGAGGTCGACGCGCTCTGCCAGCGGGCGAGCGAGAGCGTCACCCGCGATCTGATCGCCGGGACCGACGGGGACGGCTGGGAGGCCGAACGGCTGTTGGACGACGTATCGCGGGTGCTGTTGACGATCCGAGACCTCGAACGGATCGCGGATCACGCCGTGAACATCGCGGCGCGGACGCTGTACATGATCGAAAACGACCCGGAGCTGCTCTACTGAGATGGAGTCGAGAAAGGTCCAAACCGTGGGGAACGGGACGTACACGGTCTCGCTCCCGAAGGACTGGGCGGAGTCGCAGGGCGTCGCGTCCGGCGACACCGTGACGCTCCACGACCACATCGACGGCGTGTTGGCGGTCCAGACCGGGAACGGCGGCGACGGCGACCCGCCCGTCGCCCGGATCGAGTCGGCCGACCCGGAGGTAATCGAGCGGGCGCTGCGGGCGGCCTACGCCGCTGGCGCGCGCGAGGTCACGCTCGAACGGGACGAGCCGCTCACCCCCGACCAGCGGCGCGTCGTCGAGCGGGTCGCCCGCAACCGGATCGGGATGTCGGTGGCCGCGGAGTCGGAGACCGCGACGACGGTTCAGATCATGCTGGACTCGACGGAGGTCTCCGTGAGTCAGTCGCTCCGACAGCTGGCGTTCACGGTCCGCTCGATACACGGCGACGCGGTCGAGGCGCTGGCGACGCCGCCCGACTCGTCGCCGATCGGCTCCCGCGACAAACAGGTCGACCGCCTCGCGTCGATGATCGACCGGTCCGTCTCCCGCGGCATGGCCGACCTCGGGGAGGTCGACGCGCTCGGCACGACCCGCCCGGAGCTGTTCGAGTCGTGGACGGCGATGCGGGAGCTGTGCCGCTTCCGCGACGCGGCGGTGGACATCGGGAGCGCCGCGGCGGCCCTCGACGACCCGCCGTCGGCCGCGCGACTGGCGGCGTGTCGCGACTTCGGTCGCACGGTCCGAGAGGTCGTCTCCGACGGGGTGAGCGTCGCCCTCGGCGACGAGGGCGCCGATGTCGCTCGGAGCGCGGTCGGTGAGCTGCGCCGGGCTCGCGACGACATCGACGCGCTCGATCGGGAACTGGACGAGGCGGGCGCGGGGGCGGCGGAGCTCCGCCGCGTCGCGCGCGCGCTGCGGCGAACCGCGGAGTGCGGGGGCGACGTGGCGGAGATCGGGCTGCGTCGCGCGGTCCGCTGCCGCGAAACGATACGCGACCGCGACCCGGGACGGATGAACGAGTAGATGTCGGGTCCCGCCCAGACCCGCCAAGCGCAACGCCTGTAAGCGCGGGGGGAGAGGAGACTCGTATGACCGTTTGCGAAGCGCCGGGGAAGGTGTACCTCTTCGGCGAACACGCCGTCGTCTACGGCGAGCCGGCCGTGCCCGCGGCGATCGAGCGGCGCGCCACGGTGACCGCCGAGCCGCGCGAGGACGACCACGTGCGCGTCGAGGCCGAGGACCTCTCTCTGAACGGGTTCACCGTGGAGTACGCGGGTGGGACGAGCGACCGGCCCGATGTCGACGTGCCGACGCCGCTCGTCGAGGCCGCGATGGGGTACGTCGACGCGGCCGTCGAGCAGGCGCGCGAGGTGGCCGACGCGCCCGACGCCGGCTTCGACATCACCGTCGAGAGCGACATCCCCCTCGGCGCGGGGCTCGGGTCGTCGGCGGCCGTGGTCGTGGCCGGTATCGACGCCGCGACGCGCGCGCTCGGGGAGCCGCTCGACCGCCGAGAGCTGGCCGAGCGGGCGTATCGGGCCGAGTTCGAGGTCCAGGACGGGCAGGCCTCCAGAGCGGACACCTTCTGCTCGACGATGGGCGGCGCGGTGCGGGTCGAGGGCGACGACTGCGAGCCGATCGACGCGCCGAACCTTCCGTTCGTCGTCGGGTTCGACGGCGGCGCGGGCGATACCGGCGAGCTGGTCGCCGGTGTCCGCGAACTGCGGGCGGAACACGAGTTCGCCGCCGACACGGTCGAATCGATCGGCGACCTCGTCCGGACGGGCGAGGAACTGCTCGCGGATGCCGACCCCGAGAGCGACCCCGACCCGGCGCTGCTCGCGGAACTCGGCGAGCTGATGGACTTCAACCACGGACTGTTAGCGGCGCTCGGCGTCTCCGCCCGGTCGCTCGACGCCATGGTGTGGGCCGCGCGGGACGCGGGCGCGCACGGTGCGAAGCTCACCGGTGCGGGCGGCGGCGGCTGTATCGTCGCGCTCGACGAAAGCGACGCGACGGAGACCGCGCTCTCGTTCACGCAGGGCTGCGAGGAATCGTTCCGCGCCGAGCTGGCGACCGAGGGCGTCCGGGTGGTGGAGCCGTGACGGGGGGCGAAGCCGTCAGTAACGACGACGCCGGCGGAGAGTCCGCTCCCCCCGTCGTCCTCAAGCTCGGCGGGAGTCTGATCACGGAGAAGAACGAGCCCGAAACCCTCGACGAGGCGGCGCTCCACGCGGCCTGCGACGCCGTCGCGGACGCCCTCGCGGCGGGTACGGTCGACCGGCTCGTCGTCGTCCACGGCGGCGGGAGCTTCGGCCACTACCACGCCAGCGAGCACGGCGTCTCGACGACAGACGGGACGCGGGACGCCGAGGCGGCGGCCGCGATTCACGGGGCGATGAAGCGGCTGAACGCGCACGTGTTGGAACGACTCCGCGAGCACGGGGTCCCGGCGGTGCCGGTTCACCCGCTGTCGCTCGCGGCGCGGGCCGGCGGCGCGGACGGCGGGCTCGACCTCCCGCTCGGGTCGACGGCGACGCTGCTCGGCGAGGGGTTCGTTCCGGTCCTCCATGGCGACGGCGTGGCGACGGCGGGCGACGGGGTGACGGTCGTCTCGGGTGACGAGCTGGTCGTCGAGCTCGCGTCCGGACTTGGCGCACGCCGCGTTGGGGTCTGCTCGACGGTGCCCGGCGTCCTCGACGGCGACGGCGACGTGATCCCAGCGATCGACGACTTCGGGTCGGTCGCGGACGCCCTCGGCGCGAGCGGCGCCACCGACGTCTCCGGCGGCATGGCCGCGAAGGTGCGGGAGCTGCTCGCGCTGGACGCGCCGGCGTACGTGTTCGGCGCAGAGGGGCTGGTCCCGTTCCTGCGCGGCGAGGGCGCGGGGACCCGGATCGATTGAGCGGGTGACCGCGGGCGCGTCGCAAACGGTGGCGCGCCCCCGTACAGAACCCTTATTCGACCCACGGCCCTCCTCCCCGGCATGAACGAATCGGACGTACGGGAGCGGCTCGCGGAGGTGCGGGACCCCGACCTCGGCGGCGACATCGTCTCGCTCGGGCTGGTGAACGGCGTCGACGTCGACGAGGCGGACGGAACGGTCCACGTGTCGCTCGCGCTCGGCGCCCCTTTCTCGCCGACCGAGTCGGCCATCGCCGACGACGTGCGCGAGGCGCTCGCCGACACCGGGCTCGACGTCGAGCTGTCGGCGTCGATCCCGGACGACCTCTCGACCGAGGAGCAGGTCCTCCCCGGCGTACAGAACGTGATCGCGGTCGCCTCCGGGAAGGGCGGGGTCGGGAAGTCGACGATGGCGGTCAACATCGCGGCCGGGCTCTCCAAACTCGGCGCCCGCGTCGGCCTGTTCGACGCCGACGTGTACGGGCCCAACGTCCCGCGGATGGTGTCCGCGGAACAGCGCCCGGAAACCGACGGCGAGACGATCGTGCCACCGGAGCGGTTCGGCGTGAAGCTGATGAGCATGGACTTCCTCACCGGCGAGGACGACCCCGTCATCTGGCGCGGCCCGATGGTCCACAAGATCATCACCCAACTCGTCGAGGACGTGGAGTGGGGCGAGCTCGACTACCTCGTGATGGACCTCCCGCCGGGCACCGGCGATACACAGCTCACGATCCTCCAGACGCTGCCGCTGACGGGGGCCGTGATCGTCACCACGCCGCAGGACGTGGCGCTCGACGACGCGGTGAAGGGGCTCCGGATGTTCGGTAAACACGACACGAACGTCCTCGGTATCGCGGAGAACATGGCCGGCTTCCGCTGCCCGGACTGCGGCGGCTTCCACGAGATATTCGGCTCCGGCGGCGGGAAGGCGCTCGCCGCGGACCACGACCTGCCCTTCCTCGGCGGCGTCCCGCTCGACCCCGCGGTCCGGACGGGCGGCGACGACGGCGAGCCCGTCGTCTTGGAGGACGGCGAGACCGCAGACGCGTTCAAGGTGCTCGTCGAGAACGTCGCGAACAACGCCGGGGTCGTCCGCCGCCGCGGGGTGAGCGGCGAGCGATGACCGACGCGGACGACGGCGCGGGGGCCGGCGACGAAACCGGGGCGACCGGCGACGACCCGGAGGACCCCCTCGCGGCCGCGGGCGTCGACCCGGTGGTACCGGACGAGGCGTCGGGCGCGGAGATCCCGGCCGACGCGGAGGTGCGGGAGTTCCTCCGCGAGGTGGCGGCGGACGTACGCGCGGAGAGCTCGGAGAGCAAGCAGCTCTCGGCGATCCTCTACCGGGTGTCGGACTTATACGACGAGGAGGAGGAGACGTCGCCGGAGGAGATCTACCTCAACGTCCGGCACATCATGCGTATCAAGGCGGAGGGCGGGCTGCGTCGCTGAGGCCGCCGGAGCGGACGGCAGTCACGTCGCCGGGCGGGGTCAGTCGTCCGCGTCGGCCGCCGGGGCGGAGTCGATCGGGCTATCGTCCAGCGGCGTCGCGTCGTCGACGACGCGCGCGAGCCCGAGGCGCTCGGCCGTCTCCGGCGTCGGGAGCCCCCGTTCGCCCCACCCGCGTGCCGCGTAGTACCGGTCGAGCAGGCGGTCGAACGCGTCGACGTCGACGCCCGGCGTCCCGTCGGCCGCGTCGGTGCGGAGCGGCTCAGGGAGCGCGTCGTCCGCGCGGTCGAATCCCTCTCGGGCGTTGAACAGTCGGGTGAGCGTCCAGATGCGCTCGCCGGTCGTCGCGAGCGCGGCGGGGGAGGGATCCGGTCGGCCAGCGTCCCTCGCGTCCCCGCGTTCCGACTCGTCGCGGTGCGGGCCGCCGCAGTCGTCGACCGCCGGGTGCTCGATCGCCGCGAGCCACTCCGCGCCGAGGTCGGCACAGACCGCCTCGCCGACGAAGTCGTCGACGACGAGGCTCCACAGGACCGAGCGCGCGTTCTGCTCCCCGACCACGTCGCGCACCCGGTCGGCGAGGGAGCGGTCGGGACGTGCCAGCGGCTCGCGCTCCTGCGGTCGCGCGCGCCGGTGACACGCGCCGCGGTCGCTCGTCGCGTACGCGAGCGCGACGCCGACCGCCGCGCGCGGGTCGAAGCCGGGCAGCGCCATCGACTTCACCGTCGGCACGAGCGCGTCGCCGCCGAATCGGGCCACCGCGGCGTCGACCCCGTCGGCGAGGGCGTCCGGGAGGTCCGGGTCCACGTCGAGATCGGCCGGGGGGTCGCGGGCCGCGATCGCCTTCAGCAGGTGCTCTGCGCCAGCGGCGTCACCGAAGTCGACCGGGCAGTCGACGACCCCAGCCCGCCCGGCGCGGATCGCCCAGGCGACCGCGCTGCCCGCGCCGATCACGTCGAGGCCGAGACGGTCGCAGACCCCGCAGAGCTCCGCGACGCGGTCGAAGTCGTCGATCCCGAGCCCGGCGCCGAGCGTGATTGGGGCCGCGCCGCGCGGGATCACTTCGCCGTCGGGCGTGTCGATCCGGAATCCGCCGGGGACGCCCGCCGGTCCGCTCTCGGCGCCCTCTCGGCCGTCACCGTCACGGCCGGCACTGACGGCTTCGCGTCCGGCCGCGCGCTCCGCCGCGGCCTCGACGCCGATGTCGTCGACCCCGTCGAAGCCGGTCTCCGTCCATCCCTCGGCCGCGAGGATCCCGACCTCGTCCGCGTAGTCGACCGTCTCGATCGTCTCGCCGGCCGCCTGCCACTCGCCGGTCGGCCGCCGCCCGTACGTCTCGGCGTCGCGGTCGCGGCGGGCGGCGAGGTCGTCCGGGACCGCCGGCGGGGGGTCGCGGGCGACGACGGCCTTCAGCCGCTTCGCGCCCATCACCGCGCCGGCGCCGCCGCGCCCGGCGTGGTGGTCGCCGCCGTCGCTCGCGATCGTCGCGTACGCCGCCTCGCGCTCGCCGGCCGGGCCGACGCAGGCGACGCCGGCGTCCGGGAACCGCTCGGCGGTCTCGGCGGCGTCGTCGCCCCACGCGTCGGTCGGCTTGACCCGGGCGCGACCCCCCTCGACCTCGATCCGGACCGGTCTGTCGGCGGTCCCGGTCACGAGCAGGCCGATGCAGTCGTCGAGCGACCCCGCGAGCCGGACGGCGAAGTCGCCGCCGGCGTACGAGTCGAGGAACCCGCCGGTGAGCGGCGACTTCGTCACTGCGGCGTACCGGGTCTCTCCCGGTAGGAAGCCCGCGAGCGGCCCGACGAGGAACGCGAGGAGATTCTCCGGCCCCGTCGGGTCCGTTCCCGGCGAGAGTTCCTCGTAGAGGTAGCGCGCTCCGATCCCCTTCCCGCCAACGAAGTCGCGTCGCCAGTCCCGCGGGACCCGTTCGCTGGTAGTCTCGCGCGTCGAGAGGTCCACGCGAATGACTCGGGTGCGGTTTCGGCGCATCCGGTTGCCCTGCGTGGCGGAGTCGTATCAATTTGTCCGCCGCCGCGACGCCGCCGGTCGGCCGCCCGTCCGACCGCCAGAGTGAGGTCCGATGCGACTGAACGCCCCGGCATGGACCTGACGACCGCGCTCGACGCCCGCGACGCGACCGTTTGCGTCGTCGGCGCGGGCGGCAAGAAGTCGACGCTGTTCGCGCTCGCCGACCGGCTCGACCGGCCGGTCGTGACCGCGAGCGTCCGAATACCGATCTTCGACGACCGGGTCGCCGCGGTGCGCGTGACCGCGGACCCGGTGGCCGCGCTCGGCGAGGCGGGACCCGACGAGTGGCCGCTCGGGCTGGTCCCCGAGCGCGACCGGTCGGACCGGTACCTCGGGTACGACACGGAGACCGTCGCCGAGATCGCCGACGCCGCGCCCGGCGCGACGCTCGTGAAGGCGGACGGGGCGCGCCTCCGCGAGTTCAAGGCGCCGGGCGACCGCGAGCCGCAGATCCCGTCGAACGCGGACATCGTCGCCCCGATCGCGAGCGCGCACGTCGTCGGCGAACCGCTCACGGAGGAGCACGTCCACCGCCCCGAGGAGGTCGCCGCGATCACGGGCCGCGAGATCGGCGACGAGATCCGCCCGGCCGACGTCGCGACGGTCCTCGCGAGTCCCGCGGGCGGGCTGAAGGGGGTCCCCGGCGACGCGACCGCGATCCCGGTCGTGAACAAGGTCGACGACGAGGCGGACGCCGCCGCGGCCCGGGCGCTCGCCGAGGAGATCCTCATGCGCGCGAACGTGCCGCGCGTCGTTCTCACGCGCCTGACCGCGGACGATCCGGTCGTCGAAGTCGTGGAGTAGCGGCGGCGGTCTGGCCGTGCTCGGCCCGGTTCCGTCAGACCGGTTCCTCCAGTATCGTCTCATCCCCGTGCTGGACGACGGCGCGCTCCGGGACGGGAGTCTCCGTGAACGCGACGGCGACTGAGTGCGCGTGGGGCTCAGCGATGTCCGAGCAGCGGCCGACGTCCGAGTCGGGGTCGTCCTCGGAGACGATCCGGAGGCGGAGCGTCCCGTCGTCGAGCGCCGCCTCGAACAGCGTGACGCGTTCACAGCGGCGGGGGCCGTCGAGGAGCGATCCCGCCACGACCAGCCGCGGCGTATCTTCGTCGAGGCGCCGGCGAACCTCGGCGACGTCGATTTCCGCCGGGTCATCGCTCCACGGCGGGGTGGGACACCCTGCGAGCGCGGCGGTCGAGACGGCGGCCACGGACGCGAGGAGGGCTCTGCGTCGCATGCCCGGAGCGACGCGGAGGGCCGTGAAGTGTTTCCGTGGTCGGGGGTGGGGTCGAGCGGCTCGGGAGGAGTGGCCGCCGCCACCGCCGCATCCGAAACCACTATCCCCGATCCGGCGAACTTCCGGGTATGGACTGGCCACACGACCCCGACGGCGAGCAGGGGAGCGAGGGCATGCGGCAGTACGGCCACGCCGTGCTCGCGAAGAAGATCAACGAGGATGAGGACTTCCCGCTGACCGCCGCGGAGTACGTCGAGCAGTACGGCGACCACCCGATCCGGATCGACTACGAGACGGTCGTCTCCGTCGAGGAGATATTCGAGAACGTCGAGCAGGAGGAGTTCGCGGACTTCGTCGAGTTCCACCAGGAGCTCGGCCGCGCGATGCGGGAGAACGGATACTGGTTCTACGAGGGCGCCGACCAGTTCGTTGACGGCAGCGCCTGACTGCTCGAACACTCGTTCCGGCGTCGTTCTCTTTCCCGAAGCCTCGGCTGTTCTGCGATACGTCGTCGCCACCGCGAGGAGCACTTCCGAAGCCCCAGCCGCAAGGCGGGCGCACGCTCGCTGTGCGCTTCGGTCGCTCGCGCTGCTCTCCCTCCAGTGCTTGCGCCACCTGCGCCCGCCTCGCGACTGCCCCTTCGAGTCCCGTCCCGCACCGCGACCGCACCTCACACCTCCCCAGCCTCGTCGACCGCCCGGAGCAACGCGGAGGGCAGTCGACTCCAGCGAGGGACCGAAGGTCCCTCTGGCAGCCGGCGCGTAGCGCCGGCGACCTCGCGCGTGCGACTCGCGCCCTTCGGGCGCTCGTCGGCACGCGCCACCGCGGTTCGTTCGTATCGCTTGGCCGGCCCTCGACTCTTTTAAGAACGCGGGGGGCGAGCGAGCCACCATGGACCACGAGCGGATCGCCGTCCTCGCCCACGAGAAGTTCCCCGACCGCGCGAAGACCGCGCTCGGCGTGCTGCGCTACGGCGACCAAGACGTCCGGGCCGTCCTCGACCGCGACCGCGCCGGCGACCGCGTGAGCGATCACGTCGCGGACGTGGGGGACGCGCCGATCGTCGCGTCGTTCGAGGAGGCGCACGCGGCGGTCGACGGCGACCTCGACGCCTTGTACATCGGAATCGCGCCGATCGGCGGCGGCTTCGACGAATCGTGGCGGTCGGACGTCGAGGCCGCGATCGAGGCGGGCTGTGACGTGGTGAGCGGTCTCCACTACTTCCTGAACGAGGACGAGGAGCTGGCCGCGCTCGCGGACGACCACGGTGTCGACCTCGTCGACGTGCGCGAGCCGGACGACGACCTCACGGTCGCGACGGGCGCGTCCGGCGACGTGGACGCCGACGTGCTGCTCACTGTCGGGACCGACTGCTCGGTCGGGAAGATGACCGCCTCGCTGGAGATCGTCGCGGCCGCCCGCGAGCGCGGCATCGACGCCGCGTTCGTCCCGACCGGCCAGACCGGGATCATGATCGCCGGCTGGGGGAACCCGATCGACCGCGTCGTCTCCGACTTCGCCGCCGGCGCGGTCGAGGACATGCTCGCCGAGGTCGGCGACGACCACGACCTCCTCGTCGTTGAGGGGCAGGGGAGCATCGTCCACCCCGCCTACTCGGCGGTCACCTGCGGCATCCTCCACGGGTCGATGGCCGACGGGCTCGTCCTCTGTCACGCCGCGGGCCGCGAGGTCGTCCACGGTTACGAGGAGTTCGCCCTCCCGCCGCTCGCCGACTACGTCGACCTCTACCAGGACTTGGCGGCGCCCGTCCACGAGGCGAGCGTCGTCGCGGGGGCGGTGAACACGAAGGACATCGACGAGGACGAGGCGGCCGCCGAGGCGGTCGCCGCGTTCGCCGACGAGACCGGGGTTCCCGCGATCGACCCGGTACGCCACGGCGCGGACGCCGTCGTCGACGCCGCCCTTGACGCCGGACTGGGCGCGGTCGACGCCGCGGACGCCGACTCGGAGGTCGACGGGGAGGAAGCGGCCGAATGAGCCTCGACACCGAGTTCGAGCGGGTGTCGCTGCCGCTCGAGAACGCGTTCACCATCTCGCGGGGGACGCAGACGGCGGCCGAGAACGTGGTCGTCCGCGTGACGGACGACGCGGGGATGACCGGGGTCGGCGGCGCGGCGCCGTCGACCCACTACGGCGAGACGGCCGACACGGTCGCGGCGGTCATGCCGGACCTCCTCGACGTCGTCGAGCGCGTCGGCGACCCCCACGCAGTCCGCGAGATCGAGACCGAGCTGCGGGCGGTCGTGAACGGGAACCCCGCCGCCCGCTGTGCCGTCTCGATCGCCGTCCACGACCTCGCCGCGAAGCGGCTCGGCGTCCCCCTCCACCGCCTGTGGGGGCTCGACCCGAGCGACGCGCCGAAGACGTCGTTCACCGTCGGACTCGACGAGACCGACCGCGTCCGCGAGAAGGCCGCCGACGCCGTCGCGGCGGGCCACGACGTGTTGAAGCTCAAGCTCGGGACCGACCGCGACCGCGAGCTGGTCGACGCCGTCCGCGAGGCGGCGCCCGACGCGCGGCTCCGGGTCGACGCGAACGAGGCGTGGACGCCGAAGGAGGCGGTCGCGAAGAGCGCGTGGCTCGCCGACCGCGACGTGGAGTTCGTCGAGCAGCCCGTCTCGGCCGACGACCCCGAGGGGCTCCGGTACGTCTACGAGCGGTCGGAACTCCCGATCGCCGCCGACGAGTCCTGCGTGACCGCGGCGGACGTGCCCGCGATCGCCGACCGCTGCGACATCGCGAACCTGAAGCTGATGAAGGCCGGGAGCCTGTCCGAGGCCCGGCGGGTGATCGCCGCCGCGCGAGCGCACGGGCTGGAGGTGATGTGCGGCTGTATGATCGAGTCGAACGCCTCCATCGCGGCCGCCGCGCAGCTCGCGCCCCTCCTCGATTACGCCGATATCGACGGGTCGCTGCTGCTCGACGACGACCCGTACGAGGGTATCGATCTCCCGGACGGTGAGATCCGGCTCGCCGATCAGGACCGCGCGGGGACCGGCGCGCGCCCGGCGTCGGAGTGAACCGAGTCTGAGGCGGGGACGAAAGGAACGGGGACCGCGGGGACCGAGCGCAGATCTGCTGGGGACCTCAGTTCCGCTTCTCGTCGGCTTGAGACTCCGACTCCTCTAGCTCAACGTCGAGCTCCTCGTCGAGGTCGGCGTTCGCATCACCGTCAAGATCGCTCTCTAAGTCGTCGGCGTCGATCTCCGACTCGATGTCCTCCAGTTCGGCGTCGACGTCCTCGTCGCTGACGGCGGCCTCGCCGTTCGACGACTCGCCCTTGCCGAGCTCGCCCTTCAGCGTCTCCAGCTCGGCGTCGACCTCGCTGTTCGTCGAGAGGCTCTCCAGCTCGCGGTCGATGCTGTCCTTGTCGGAGAGCGCGTCTTCGAACGCGCCGGAGTCCTCCAGCTCGTCCATCGCCTCCGAGCGCGCCTCCATCTCCTCGGTGCGCTCCTCGGCGCGCTCGATGGAGCGGCTCACGTCCTCCATCTCGTCGCCGACGCCCGTCATCGCCTCGGAGACGCGGGTGGACGCCTCGGCCGCCTCGTAGCGGGCCTTCATCGTCTCCTTCTTGGTGCGGAACTCCTCGATGCGGTTCTGGAGCTTGTTCTTCTTCTCGACGAGCTGCTCTTGGGTGTTGTTCAGGTCGGCGATCTGCCCTTCGAGCTCCTCGATCTGGGTCATCTTCGACTTCTTCTTCTCGAGGGCCTTGCGCGCGAGGTCGTCGCGGTCCTGCTGGACCGCCTCGCGAGCCTGTCGGTTGTGCTTCTCGACGTTCTCCTCGAGCTTGCGCTTCTGGATCTCCAGGCGCTTCTTCTGGGTCGTCAGGTCGGCGATCCCCTGTTTGACATCTTGGAGTTCGTCGCGCATCTGTTCGTACGAGTAGTCGAGCGATTCCGTCGGGTCCTCCGCCCGGTTGAGGAGGGCGTTCACCTTCGAGCGGACGACGTAGGAGGCGCGCGAGAGGATTCCCATACCACATCGTACGCGTTCCACCCGTTAAAACCTCATGCGGTTCGCGGCGCCAGCGCGGGCAACGCGCCGGAGACACCGCCGTCGTCGTCGCCGACGCGCGCCGGCCGCGGCGGCCGAGCGCCCCCGCGGCGGCCGAGCGCCCCCGCGGCGGCGCTTCCTGAACACTTATTCGTGACGTTCGTGTAGCCTCGGCCATGGACATCGGCGTGTTGACGGTTCCACTGGGCGGCGAACCGCTCGACGACGCGGCCGCGTACCTCGACGGCATCGGCGTCGACGCCGTCGAACTCGGTGTCGGCGGCTGGCCCGGCGAGGACCACGTCGACCGCGAAGCGCTCCTCGACGACCCGGCCGGGAGAGAGGAGCTGCTCTCGCTGCTCGACGACCGCGGGCTGCGGATCTCGGCGCTGGCGACGCACAACAACCCGCTCCACCCCAGCGAGGAGCGGGCCGCGGCGGCCGACCGCGAGCTGCGCGAGGCGATCGAGTTAGCCGACCTGCTCGGCGTCGACACGGTCACCTGTTTCTCCGGGCTCCCGGCGGGCGCGCCCGGCGACTCAACGCCGAACTGGGTCACGGCGCCGTGGCCGACCGAACACGCCGACGCGCTCGACTACCAGTGGGACGAGGTCGCGATCCCGTACTGGCGCGACCTGGCGGCCCACGCCGACCACCACGGGGTCGACGTGGCTATCGAGATGCACCCGAACATGCTGGTCTACGAGCCGACCGGACTGGTCGCGCTGCGGGAGGCGACGAACGACCGGATCGGCGCCAACTTCGATCCCTCGCACCTCTACTGGCAGGGGATCGACGTGACGGAGGCGATCCGGTTCCTCGGCGAGCGCGACGCGATCCACCACGTCCACGCGAAGGACACGAAGGTGTACGAGGCCGAGAGCCGCGTGAAGGGCGTGCTCGACACGACGAGCTACGCCGACACCGCAGACCGCTCGTGGCTGTTCCGTTCGATCGGCTACGGCCACGGCGAGGAACACTGGAAGGACGTGGTCTCGACGCTCCGGCTGGTCGACTACGAGGGCGCGCTCTCCATCGAACACGAGGACGCGCTCACCTCCTCGCGCGAGGGATTAGAGAAGGCGGTCGACGTGTTGGACCGGGCGGTGTTCGAGACGGAACCGGGCGACGCGTACTGGGCGGAGTGAGGCGGGGGAGGATCCGATGACACGAGAACCACTGAAGATCGGCGTACTGGGGTATCGCTTCATGGGCAGGGCGCACGCGAACGCCATGGCGCGGCTCCCGATGTTCTTTCCGGACGCGCCCGAAATCGAGCGGCACACGCTCGTCGGGCGCGACGAGGCGGCGCTCGCGGACGCGGCCGACCGGTTCGGCTTCCCGCACACCGCGACCGACTGGGAGGCTGCGATAGACGAGGTGGACGTCTTCTACAACCTCGGACCGAACCACGTCCACGCCGAGCCGTCGATCGCGGCTCTTGAGGCCGGGGTACCCGTGCTCTGTGAGAAGCCGCTCGCGCCGACGCTGGAGGAGGCGGCAGCGATGCGCGACGCGGCGGCCGCGACCGACGTGACCAGCGGCACCGCGTTCAACTATCGGTTCGTCCCCGCGATCCGCCACGCGAAGCGGCTGATCGAGGACGGCGCGCTGGGCGAGATCCGGCAGGTCCGCGGGCGCTACCTCCAGGACTGGCTCGTCGACCCCGAGGCGCCGTGGGCGTGGCGGATGGACGCCGACATGGCGGGATCGGGCGCACTCGGCGACCTCGGCGCGCACACGCTCGACCTCGCGCGGTTTCTCGTCGGCGACCGCGTCGGCGAGTTCGAGCGCGTCGCTGGACAGTTGACGACGTTCGTCGACGAGCGCCCCGTCCACGACGAGGACGGCGGGGTCGCCGAGTACCGCGACGTGACCGTCGACGACGCGTACAGCGCGCAGGTCGAGTACGAGTCGGGCGCGACCGGAACCTTCGAGGCGAGCCGGGTCGCCGAGGGGCACAAGAACGACCACACAATCGCGGTCCACGGGACAAAGGGGAGCCTGAAGTTCTCCTTAGAGCGGCTCAACGAGTTAGAGGTGCTGCGCGAGGGGAACCGCGGCTACGAGACGGTGTTGGTCACCGAGGAGTCGGACCCGTACGTCGACCGTTGGTGGCCCCCCGGCCACGTGATCGGGTGGGAGCACACGTTCGTCCATGAGAACTACGAGTTCCTCTCGGCGGTCGCCGAGGGCGAGTCGTTCGAGCCGTCGTTCGCGGACGGCTACGAGGTCCAGCGCGTGCTCGCGGCGATCGAGCGGGCCGACGAGCGCGGCGAGCGTGTTCCGGTCGAGTGAGAGCTCCGCCTCCGCGTTGAGCGCGACCTCGACACCGAACCGACCTCAGACTCCGACGCCGCCGCCCGGCGTGCTGCCGCCGTTCTCCTCGCTCCACTCCTCTATCGCGGAGTCCTCGCCGTTGTACCTTCCGAGCGTCTCCCGGGTGTCGAACGCGACCGGCTCCCAGACGACCTCGAAGTTCTCGTTGCCGGTCGCGTTCGGGACTGGGACCCGATCGCCCGGCCGGACGACGCCGTCGCCGGGCCACGCGCCGAACTGGACGTTCCCGTCCGGGTCCTCGCCGCGGACGTACAGCTCCTCGGCCGGGACCGGCTCGGGCCCGAGCGCGACGACGACGAGCTCGCCGCCCTCCTGTCGCCCCTCAAACTCGGCGTCGGGCGGGGCGACGCCGTCGATGAGGCCGAACACCGCCGCGCCGACGATGGCGAGCAGCAGCACGACGACCCCGACGAGCAGTCCGGTCCCCGCCAGCGGGGTGAACCCTCGCTCGTCGTCTCGGAACGCCACCATTCGGCTGTCACTCCGACACCGCCGATATAAGGGTTTGCGCACCGCGTATCAGCCCTGATAAGAATGAGGCGGTGTGGGGCCCGGCTCGGGACGGACGCGTGGCTGAACCAGCCACCGACGCGGGGTCGAACTGCCCACCGACTCGGGATCGAACCGGAAACGGGTTATTCCGCGCGGCCGAACTCCGACCGTGACGACTCGGATGAGCGACTCGGCGGGCGGACGCCCCCGCGGTCCGCGAGGGATCGCGCGCACCTGGATCGAGGTCCTCGTTCGTCCGCGGCGGGCGTTCGCGAACGGGATCACGCCCGGGGACCAGGCTCCGGCGCTGACGTTCGCGGTCGCGGTCGCCGCCGCGTTCACGCTCGGCCTGATCGCGACCGACTCCGGAGCGGTGCCCGTCGTCGTCCCCTCCTCGCGGCTCCTCTCGGACCTCGTCGTCTTCCTCGTCGCGGTCGCGCTGGCGGCGCCGGTCGGCCTCCACCTGACCGCCGCGGTCGCGACCGTCTCCGTCGTGGTCGCGAGCGTCGAGGTCGCCGACGGGAGCTTCTCGCTGCGCGACCGCGGCGGCGTGAGCGAGACGGTCCAGGTCGTCGCGTACGCGAGTTCGCCGATGGCGCTGGCCGGCCCGGCGATACCCGAACTCAGAGTCCTCTGCGGCGCGTACGCGGCGGTGCTGCTGTTCGTCGGGTTCCGCGCGGTTCACGGGCTGGGCGCGGTCCGGACGGTTGCGGCCGCGATCCCGCCCGCCGCGCTCGGGTACGGCGTCGGCTACCGCGTCGTGGCGGCGGGACGAACGCTGCTCGGCGCCTGACGCGTCGGGCCGTCGCGGCGTGACGACCGCGAACCCGCCGCGCTCCGATCGAGTCGCCGAGCCGGCTTTCGACAACCGTTTTAGGCCCGAGACTCTCGGTGTACTCAAATGGGATCCTGTATCATCTGTGGCACCGACGTCGGGGGCGGTCGCGTCTGCGACTCGCACCAAGAAGACGTCGCGTTCGACTTCCGCGGCGACTCTCCCGACGACCTGGTTCCGAGCCGCTTCTACCGGGGCGTCGTCGACGGATACGCCGAGTTCGGCGTGTTCGTCGACCTCGCGCCGGGCGTCACCGGACTGCTCCACCGCTCCGAGCTCGACCGTCGCCTCGACAGCCTCGACTGGGAGCCGGGCGACGACGTGTTCGTCCAAGTGAAAGGCGTCCGCGACAACGGGAACGTCGACCTCGGCTGGTCGATTCGACAGGCCGACCGCGAGTTCCGCGGCGTCCTCGTACAAGAGCCCTCCGGCGAGCACCTCCCCGACGAGGCGTCGGGCGACGACGTCGAAGAGTCCGAAGCCGACGACGACGCTGGCGCCGCGGAGTCCGCAGACGAGGACGAGACGGAAGCCGACGCGGAACCCGAGGCGCCGAGCGAGGAGGCCGAAGAGGCCGATGCGGAGCCGAGTGAGTCCCAATCGACGGACGCTCCTGAAGCGGATGCGGCCGCGGACGAGGGCGTCGGATCGGACGACGCGGACGCGTCGGAGGAGCCCGCGTCCGAGACGACCGCAGAAGACGAGGCGTCCGCGGAGACAGACACGGACGAGTCTGACGTGGACGAACCGGAGCCCGAGCGCGTGTCGATCACGTCGCTCGGCGACGCGGTCGGAGACTCGGTCCGGATCGAGGGCGAGGTCGTCGGCGTCCGCCAGACCGGCGGCCCGACGGTGTTCGAGGTCAGCGACGCGACGGGCGCCGTCGACGTGGCCGCGTTCGTCGAGCCCGGCGTCCGGGCGCACCCGGACGTGGAGGTCGGCGACGCGGTGCGGGTCGACGGGGAGGTCGAGAGCCACCGCGGCGACGTTCAGGTCGAGTCCGAGGCGCTCGTCCTCCTCGACGGCGAGGACGCCGAAACGGTCCGCCGCCGCCTCGCCGAGGCCCTCACCGACGAGGCGCGCCCCGAGGGGCTCCAGCCGCTGGCCGGCGACGAGACCGTCGCCGAGCTCGCTGACGACCTGCTCGACGCCGCTGAGGCGGTCCGCCGCGCGGTCCTCGAATCGCGCCCGATCGTCGTGCGCCACCCGGCGACCGCCGACGGCTACGTCGCGGGCGCCGCGGTCGAGCGCGCCGTCCTCCCGCTGATCCGCGACGAGCACGCGAAGAGCGACGCGGAGTACCACTACTTCACCCGCCGCCCGCTCGACGAGCCGGTGTACGGGATGGACGCGGCCACCAACGACGCGACGCGGATGCTCCAAGACCGCGACCGCCACGACGAGAAGCTCCCGCTCTTCCTCCTCGTCGGCGCCGGATCGACGACCGAGTCCGCCGACGGCATCGACCTGCTGTCGGTGTACGGGGTCGACGCGGTCGTCGTCGACGCCGCGGTCGCCGACCCCGAGACGCGGGACGCGGTCGACACGCTCGTCTCGCCGGAGCTGGCCGACGCCGACGGCGACGAGACGCTCTCGACGGGCGCGCTCGTCGCCTCGCTCGCGTCGGCGATCAACGACGGGGTCCGCGCCGACCTGCGACACCTGCCGGCCGTGAGCTACTGGGCGGACGCCCCCGATCGGTACGTCGACCTCGCGCGCGACGCGGGCTACGACGCCGAGCGCGTCGCCGAGCTCCGCGAGGCGGTCGCGCTGGAGGCGTACTACCAGTCGTACCAGGACAAGCGTGAGCTGATCGCCGACCTCCTGTTCTCGGACGGCGGCGACCTCGCGGCGCACGTCTCCGAGCAGTTCCGGGAGAAGCTGGAGGCCGAGGTCGAGACCGCGGACGCGAACGTCGTGACCGAGGCGGTCGACGGCGTCGAGTTCGCCCTGCTCGACACCGACGGCTACACCCACCGGTACGACTTCCCGCCGACGCCCCTCCTCCTCGACGACCTCCACCGGCGCCGCGCCGACGGCGAGCCGTTCGCGACGGTCGGCGTCGGCACCGACGAGCTGTACGTGCGCACGACCGCGGACGTCTCCGTCCGCGACGTTGCCGACCGCGCGGCCGAGCTCGCGCCGGGCGCGGACATCGCCACCGCCGGCGTCCGCGAGGGGAAGATAGAGTTCCTCTCCGGCGAGCGCGACGAGGTCGAGGACGCCGTCGTCGCCGCCGTCTCCGAGTCGTTCTGAGGCGTCACGCGGTCAGCTTTTTCGGACGCGGCGGAGTCAGCGACGCGTGAACGGCCCGGGCGGGAGGATGAGGTCGTCGAGCTCGGGACGCTGTTTCACGTTGAACACGACCGACAGCTCGTCGGTCAGCGGGTAGCCGTTACAGGAGAGCCGGAACCCCCGCTCGGCGAGGTCGTCGGGCATGATGTGGTCGGTCGGCTGCGAGAGCTCGCCCTCGGCGAGGTACACCGCGCAGTTCGCGCAGGCGCCGCCGCGACAGGAGAAGGGCCACGCGAAGCCGCTGCGCTCGGCCGCCTCAAGCAGACTCTCGTCCGCGTGGACGAGCAGGCGACCGTGGGCGTCGGGGCCGAGGTCGGCGTGGGCGGCCTTCCGGAACAGCTCGTCGTCCTCGAGCGACCAGCCGTAGTCGACGACCGCCTCGTAGTCGAGGAACTCGACGCGGGTCGACCGCGGCTCGCGCGCGTCGTCGCCCTCGGTGAGGTCGACGTCAGCCGGGTCGGTCCCGTCGCCCGCGTCGCCGTTCCCGTCGCGTTCGGACAGCTCGCGGTAGGCTCGGCGGACGAGCTGGAACTCCTCGATCGAGCCGCCCTGGTCCGGGTGCGCACGCTTCACGCGCTCGCGGTAGGCCCGTTCGACCGCCTCGTCGTCGGCGTCCTCGTCGACCTCCAACACCTCGAACGGGGAAACCATTCAGACGCCTCGCCGTACGCGCGTGACGCACATAAACTGCCCAGAAGTCGGCAGGCGGATCGCGGCGGGAGCCGAAGCGACTGCGGGCCGCGAACCGCCGCCGGTCCCCCCGACCCGTCAGCGTTTAACAGCGACGCGCCCCACTGACGGGTAATGGGAAACGCCGACTTGCGCGACCTCGCGTCGATCCGCGACGCGCCCTTCGCGGAGATCGAGGGGGGCGTCGTTGCCGTCGACGCGCACAACTGGCTGTACCGGTACCTCACGACGACGGTGAAGTGGACAAGCGACGAGAAGTACACCACCGCCGACGGCGTCGAGGTCGCGAACCTGATCGGGGTCGTTCAGGGGCTTCCGAAGTTCTTCGAGCACGACCTGATCCCGGTGATGGTGTTCGACGGCGCGGTCACCGACCTGAAGGCCGACGAGGTAGCGGAGCGCCGCGAGAAGCGCGAGGCGGCCGAGGAACGCCGGGCAGCCGCCGAGGAGCGCGGGGACGCCGTCGAGGCCGCGCGCTTGGAGGCGCGCACGCAGCGGCTCACGGACACGATACAGGAGACGACCCGCGAGCTGCTGGGACTGCTCGACGTGCCCGTCGTCGAGGCGCCCGCGGAGGGGGAAGCGCAGTGCGCGCACATGGCCGCGACGGGGATGGTGGACCACGCCGGCAGCGAGGACTACGACACGCTGCTGTTCGGCGCGCCGACGACGCTCCGTCAGCTGACGAGCAAGGGCGACCCGGAGCTGATGGACCTGTCGGCGACCCTGGAGGACCTCGGCCTCGACCGGCAGGGGCTCGTCGACGTCGCGATGCTCTGTGGCACCGACTTCAACGAGGGGGTCCGCGGGATCGGGCCGAAGACGGCGGTGAAGGCGATCGCGGAACACGGCGATCTGTGGGGGGTCCTCGACGCCCGGGACGCCGAGATCCCGAACGCCGAGGCGATCCGGGAGCTGTTCATGGACCCGCCGGCCGAGGACGTCGCGGTCGACGCCGACGTGAACCCGGACGTCGAGGCCGCCCGCGAGTACGTCGTCGACGAGTGGGGCGTCGCCGCGGGCGAGGTCGAGCGGGGGTTCGAGCGCATCGCCGAGTCGCAGGTCCAGACCGGGCTCGATCGGTGGACCTGACGGGGCGCCGAGGCGGGTGACGGAGGAGCTCGGACGCCGGGGTCGAGGTGGTTCAGACGCCGGGACCGATCCGGCGCTCCGGGCCGCCGTTCCCCGGCTCGACCGCCGCGAACACACCTTTTATTTCCTCGTCGTCAGAAGGATGATTCACACGTGTCGCGGACCGGAACCCGATCGGACCGCGGCGACCCCGACAAATGAGCTTCGACGTTCCCGACGACAGACGGTACTTGGAATCGCACGAGTGGGCGACGACCGGCGGCGACACCGTTCGGATCGGCGTCTCCGACTTCGCGCAGGACGAGCTCGGCGACGTAGTGTTCGTCGAGCTCCCCGAGGTCGGCGACGAGGTCTCCGCCGGCGAGTCGTTCGGCGTCGTCGAGTCGATCAAGGCGGTGTCGGACCTGTACGCGCCCGTCTCGGGCGAGGTCGTCGCGGTCAACGAAGCCCTGTTCGACCGCCCCGAACTCGTCAACGAGGACCCGTACGGCGAGGGGTGGATGCTCGAGGTCGACCCGGCTGAGGGCGGCGACGCCGATGGGACTCTCGACGCCGACGAGTACGACCAGCAGATCGCTTGACCGCGCCGACCCGGATCCGACGACGGACATTCGACACCGCACCCGATCATGACAACGCAACGTTTCGACCGACGAGCCGCGAACCGAGGAGCGAACGACGGCCGGGCGACGGCCCGGGGACGCGGGGGAGCGACCAGATGAGCCGGGCCAACGGCACCCCGTACGCACCGCACACGGACGAGGAGACCGCGGCGATGCTGGCGGCGATCGGCGTCGAGGACGAGGAGGCCCTGTTCGACATCCCCGACCCGGTCGCCTTCGACGGTGACTTCGGCATCGAGCCGCGGACGGAACGCGAGATCCGCGACGAGTGCGCGCGGATCTTCGCGCGCAACGACGACCTCACGGAGTTCCTCGGCCGGGGGCACTACGGCCACTACGTGCCGAGCGTCGTCGACCACCTCGCCGACCGCGCGGAGTTCCTCACGAGCTACACCCAGTACCAGCCGGAGGTGTCGCAGGGGTTCCTCCAGGCGCTCTTCGAGTACCAGTCGATGCTCGTCGAGCTGACCGGGCTCGACGTCGCGAACTGCTCGATGTACGACGCCGCGACCGCGCTCGGCGAGGCCGCGACGCTGGCGGACCGCGTCCGCTCGACATCGGGCGACGTGGTCCTCGTGCCCGAGCAGCTCCGCGAGGGGAAGCGGGCGGTACTGGAGAACTACTGCGACGGCGCCGACATGACCGTCGAGACGTACCCGGTGGCGGACGGCACGGCCGACGTCGACGCGCTCGCGGACCGCGCGGGCGACGACGTCGTGATGCTGTACGCCGAGAGCCCGACGGTGCGGGGCTGCCTCGAAGAGCGGCTCGCGGCGATCGGCGACCTCGCCGACGAGACCGGCGCGCTGTTCGCGCTCGGCTCCGACGTCGTCGCGCTGTCGGTGCTCGAATCGCCCGCGTCGGTCGGCGCCGACGTGGTCGTCGGCGAGGCCGGTTCGCTCGGCCTGCCGACCAGCTACGGGATGGGGCTCGGCATCTTCGCCTGCCGCGACGACTTCCTTCGGCAGGTCCCCGGTCGGCTCGTCGGGGCGAGCGAGGACGCGAACGGCGACCGCGCGTACACGCTGACGCTCCAGACGCGCGAGCAGCACATCCGCAAGGAGCGCGCCACATCGAACATCTGTACGAACCAGGCGTGGGTCGCGCTCCGGGCGGCGATCCACGCGGCGACGCTGGGGCCCGACGGCCTCGTCGACCTCGCGAACGACTGCGTCCGCGACGCCGAGGCGCTGGCGGCCCGGATCGAAGGCCTGTCGGGCGCGACCGCCCCCGTCCACGACCGTCACCACTTCCGCGAGTTCGTGGTCCACGTCGACCAGCCCGCCCCGGCGGTCGCCGAGGACCTGGAGGCCGAGGGGTTCGCGGTCCACGCGATCGACGACCACCTGCTTCAGGTGTGCGTCACTGACCTGAACGCGGAACGGACGGACGGGCTCGTCGCGGCCTTCGAGGAGGTGCTCTGATGATCCACGACCAAGCGAACTACGAGCGAGACGGCGAGGACGTCCGGGAGCCGCTGCTCTCGGAGAAGGGGCAAGCGACCGTCGACGTGCGCGAGGGCTCTCCACTGCCGGACGACCTGACCCGCGAGGAGCTGACGCTGCCGAACCCCTCGGAGCCGGAGACGGCGCGCCACTACACCCGGCTCTCGCAGATGAACTGGGCCATCGACGCGGGGCCGTACCCGCTGGGGAGCTGTACGATGAAGTACAACCCCAAGTTCACCGAGGACGTGGCGGCCGACCCGAACGCCGCCGTCCACCCCGACCGCTCCGCGCGCTCCGCGCAGGGGAACCTCGAACTCCAGTACCGGCTCCAGGAGGCGCTCGCCGACATCGGGGGGATGGACGCCGTCACGCTCCAGCCGCCCGCGGGCGCGGCGGGCGAACTGACGGGGATCCTCGTCACGAAGGCGTATCACGAGCACCACGGCAACGACCGCTCGGAGGTCGTGATCCCGGCGTCGGCCCACGGGACGAACTTCGCGACAGCGGCGACCGCCGGCTACGACGTGGTCGAACTGCCCTCCGGCGAGGACGGGCGCGTCGACCTCGAGGCCTTGGAGGCGGCCGTCGGCGACGACACCGCCGCGCTGATGCTCACGAACCCGAACACGGTGGGCCTCTTCGAGCGCGACATCACCGAGATCGCGGAGATCGTCCACGACGCCGGCGGCCTGCTCTACTACGACGGCGCGAACCTCAACGCGCTGCTCGGCCGCGGCCGGCCCGGCGACATGGGGTTCGACGTGATGCACTACAACGTCCACAAGACGTTCGCGACGCCGCACGGCGGCGGCGGTCCCGGCGCCGGCCCGGTCGGCGTCGTCGACGAACTGGCGCCGTTTCTCCCGACGCCGCGGGTCCGCGAGGCCGAGACGGGGTCGGGGTACGAGCGCTTCGAGCCGGACCGCACGATCGGCCGGGTCCACGGCTTCGCCGGCAACTGGCTCGTGCTGATCAAGGCGTACGCGTACGTCGCCCGCCTGGGCGACGAGGGGCTCGCCGACGCGGCGGCGAAGGCCGTCCTCAACGCGAACTACCTCGCCGAGCGGATCGACCTCGACGTTCCCTTCGGCCCGTTCCACCACGAGTTCGCGGCGACCGCGGGCGACCGCGACGCGGCCGACGTGGCGAAGCGAATGCTCGATTTCGGCGTCCACCCGCCGACGACGAAGTGGCCGGAGATGGTCCCCGAGGCGATGCTGACCGAGCCGACGGAGATCGAGGGGCAGTCCTCGCTCGACGACCTCGCCGAGGCGTTCAACCTCGCGTACGCGGACACCGACGAGGCGCTCGACGCGGCGCCGAACCGGACCGCCGCCGCGCGGATCGACCAGGTCGGCGCCGCGCGGGACCCGCGGCTCTCGTGGCAGGCGCTCGACGGGGAATAGCACGCTCGCACACACGCGAACCGACCGGCCGACCCGCGGCCCGGTCGCGCCGGGCCCGTCGACGCAGAACTAGTCGGCGTCGAGCTTGTCGGCGTCGGGCTCGTCGGCCTCGAGCAAGGCCGCCCCGGGGGGCGCGCGCTTCGCCGTTGGCCAGCCCTCGGCGTCCGACGGCGAGTCGAACGGCCCCTCGCCGTCGACGAACCGGCGCATCACCCGTCCCTCGGCGCGGTGGAGCGTCTCGCTGCACGTCGACTTCGCGATCCCGTTCGCCTCGGCCAGCTCCGTGAGCGTACACCGCCGCGGGGTGTCGTAGTAGCCCCTCTCGACCGCCGCGAAGACGAGGTCGCGCTGCGCCTCGGTGAGCGTCCGATCCGGCTCGTCGCCCCCGGTCGCGGCGACGCCGACCGTCACCCCGTCGTCCGCGAGCCGACGCCCGAACGCTTCTATCCGGTCCCGATCGCCGACGACCGTCACCGTGGCGCGGCCGTCGGCGACCTCGACCGTCGACTCGATGGGGAGGCCGACCGCCCGCGCCGCGGGGAGGTAGACGGGGGCGCGGCCGACCACGCGGAGCGTGCGAACGTCGCCGCGGCGCTCGACCGCCGTCACGCGCGCGACGCGCTCGTGGCCCCGGACCATGTCCTCCACGCGGTCCCTGTCGGTGCCGGCGACCCGAACGGTCGCCGCGGTCTCCGGAGCGTCGCCGTCGACGGCGATCGTCTCCGCGATCCGGAGCGTCGCCGCGGGGACGCCCCGCGACGCGTCGGCGAGCCACGACCCGGTCGGGAGGTCCAACCGGAGCACCGTCCGACTCATCGCTTCCACCTCGCTCCACCCCACGGACCCGCCGTCCGGGCGGTCGCTGGTACACGCATCTCCCGTGGGAGTACCGTCCCGACTCCCCTCCGCCTACCGCTTCATACGTTTCGGACCTAAGTACCCCGGGCAGAGGCGGGCGGACCGCGGGCCGCCTCGCTCGCCGAAACGTGACCGTCTCGGTCGCCGAAGCGAGGCCGCTTCGGTGGTCGGGCCGACACCGCCGCGACCGCAGCACCGAAGGCCCCGGCGCCCGGGCGCGCTGGCATGGAGACCACGGACGCGTTCGTCGGCCTGACATGCGTCGACTGCGGGGAGACGTTCGACGCGGAGGCGGCGACCCACCGGTGTCCCGACTGCGACGGCATCCTCGACCCGACGTACGACTACGACCGCGTCGGGCTCACGCCGGAGACGCTCGACGCCCGCCCCGACGGGTCGATGTGGCGGTACGACGAGCTCCTCCCGTTCCCCGCCGAGACCGCGGTGTCGCTCGGCGAGGGGGCCACCCCGCTCGTGGAGTGTCCCGGGCTGGCGGACGCGATGGGCGTGGGGCGGGTCTTGTTGAAAGACGAGGGCGCGAACCCGACGGGGACGTTCAAAGACCGGGGGCAGGCGGCCGCGATGACGGCGGCGCGCGAGCACGGCGCAAGCGAGGTCGCCCTGAACAGCGCGGGCAACGCGGGGCAGGCGGCAGCGGCGTACGCGGCCCGCGCAGACCTCGACGCGCACGTGTTCCTCCCCTCGCGGGCGGGGTTCACCCAGAAGGCGATGACCGAGGTCCACGGCGCGGACCTGACCGTTACCGACCCGGTGGACGGCAGCTCCCAGATCGGCGACGCCGGAGAAGCGTACGCCGAGGCGATGGCTGACAACCCGGAGTGGTACTCGACGAAGACGTTCGTCACGCCGTACCGCCACGAGGGAAAGAAGACGATGGCACTGGAGCTGCTGGCACAGCTCGACTGGGAAACCCCCGAAGCGGTCGTCTACCCGACCGGCGGCGGCGTCGGGCTGGTCGGGATGCACAAGGCCGCCCGGGAGGCGAGAGAGCTGGGGTGGACCGACGAACTGGTCCCGATGTACGCCGCGCAGGCCGCGGGCTGCGCCCCGGTCGTCCGCGCCTACGAGTCCGGGGCGGACCGCCACGAGCCGCTCGCGGCCGACGAGGTCGACACTGCGTGCAACGGGATCGCGATCCCGGATCCGGGCGCGAGTCACCTCATCTTGGAGGCGGTCCGCGAGTCCGACGGCGGTGCGGTGGCAACGACCGACCGGGAGATCCTCGACGCCGCGGTCGACGTGGCTCGCACGGAGGGGCTCGAGGTGGGCGCGACCTGCGCGGCCGCCGTCTCGGGGGCGTTCGCGCTCGCGGAATCTGGCGAGTTCGGTCCCGACGACACCGTCGTCCTGCTCAACACCGGCGCGGGCAACAAGGACGTGGACGCGCTGCGCGCGCACCTCGGAGAGCGAGAGGCGGCGGCCGCCGAGCGCGACGGAGTCTGAACTCTCGGGCACCTGAGTTCCCAGTCGCCGGAGCGGCTACATCTCCCAGTAGTCGACCGCGTCGTCGATCTCGTGGAAGCCGGACAAGGAGCGCTCGTCGCGGCCGCCGGGCGGCGACCCGACGAAGACGCCGAACGTCTCCGAATCGGGGTACACCGTCACGTCCGGCTCGGTCATCGTCGACAGCGCGAGGTAGCGCACGGGGTCGTCGCCCTCGTTGACGACGCGGTGCGCGCCCGACTCGTCGGCGGCGAAGGCGACGTAGTCGCCGGCCGCGATCTCTTCCGTCTCTCCCCCGTGGCGGAGCGTGGCCTCGCCCGCGAGGACGTAGAGCGCCTCCTCGTTGGCGGTGTGGTAGTGGTACGGCCACGACTTCGCCCCGGCGGGGAGCTCGTAGAGGCTACAGCCGATCGCCTCGCCGTCGGCCGCTTCGGCCAGTTGCTTCCGGCAGAATCGGGTCCCGCCGCGGTCCGTCTCGCTCCAGTCGAGGTCGCCTTCGTTGACGCGTCCCATGACCCCGGCACTCCGCGGGAGCTAAAAACGGTTCGGGAGACCGCATTCCCGCTCGTCGACGACGGCAGCCCGAGGCCGAGATCGGCTACTGACCCGGGCCCGGGGTCGCCCGGCGAACCGGAACCACTACGGCCGGGCCCCGCCACGCCTCGCGTATGGAACTCGGGGTCATCGGACTCGGGCGGATGGGGCAGATCGTCGCGAACCGGTCGCTGTCGGCGGGCCACGACGTGGTCGCGTTCGACCTCTCGGCAGAGGCGACCGCGGAGGCGGCCGAGAACGGCGCGGAGCCCGCAGATTCGCTCGCGGACCTCTGCGACCGGCTGGACCGGTCCGGCGGCGACGAGGACGCCGGCAAGCGGATCTGGCTGATGGTGCCCGCGGGCGACGCGGTCGACGCCACGCTCGCGGACCTAGAACCGTACCTCGACGGTGACGACGTGGTCGTCGACGGCGGCAACTCCCACTTCGAGGCGTCCACGCGGCGCGCCGCGGATACCGACGCCGCATACCTCGACTGCGGCACCTCCGGCGGCCCCGCGAGCGCGGAGGCGGGCTTCTCGCTGATGGTCGGCGGTCCGGCGTGGGCCTACGAGGCGATGGTACCCGTGTTTGACGCGGTGGCGACCGGACCGGACGGCCACGACCGCATGGGCGAGTCCGGGTCGGGCCACTACGTGAAGATGGTCCACAACGGCGTCGAGTACGCCCTGATGCAGGCGTACGGCGAGGGGTTCGAGCTCCTCGCCGACGGGCGCTACGACCTCGACATGGAGTCGGTGGCGCGCACGTGGAACAACGGCGCGGTGATCCGGTCGTGGCTCTTGGAGCTCTGCGAGGAGGCGTTCCGCGAGGAGGGATCGGAGCTCGGCGACGTGGCGGACCACGTCGCGGGCGGCTCGACGGGGACGTGGACCGTCGAGGAGGCGCTCGAACAGGAGGTCCCGGTGCCGATCATCTACCAGGCGCTCGCGGAGCGGTTCGACTCGCGCAACGAGGGCCGCTTCTCGCGACGGCTCGCGAACCGACTCCGGTACGGGTTCGGTCGCCACGAGGTCGCGCGGCGGTCGGACGAGGAGTGAGGGCGAGCACCCCGCGGACCGCTCGGTCACGGCGCGCTTGAGGACGCTGACTGAGAACCGGGCGCGTTCCGTCCCCGATTATCAGGGCCGGTCACGGCCGAGAAACACTTATGTATGGTCGTGGTAGGTGTTGACACGCATAGAATGTTCGAGCGATTCTCGAGCGGCTACTACCTGGGGGAACTGTACGTGGAACCCCATGACGGCGAGCGCGCCGTCATCCGGCGGGCGGACCACGAACACGTCAACGAGCAGCTGTACGCGGACGGGGACGGCGTCGAGCGACTCGACGCCCCGCTCGTCATGAAAGTCGACGGCGGCCACATCCCGGTCGGCGGCGACGACGACGTACCGAGCGGCACGCTCGCGATTCCGCAGGGACTCGCCGACGAGACGCTCCCGGACCGGCGGAACGTGCTGTTGGCGGACGCGGACCGCGCCGAGACGCTCCTCCGCTGGGAGGGGTGGGAGCCGTTCGTGAACGCGTAGGACGCCGCCGCGTGTCTGAGGGAGTCGCGAACGGCGAAGGCCGCGGCGGTAGCGCCCGGAGACCGATAGGGGCGGGCCCGCGCGTCGAGTCGAACTGCGCGTGGGACCGACCGGCATAGCGACCGCGTAGGCGGGAAATGGTTCGATGTCGGGCCGCGGACGCCGCCGGAGCCGCCCGATCGGGCACTCGTGTTATTATGCCGGTCCGGCTCGTGTCGAACGTATGGCGCTCGCGCTCTCGGCCGGGCTGGTTGCGACCGTCGCGGTCGTCGTCGCGGTCGCGGGCGCCGTCAACGGGGTCGCGGGGTTCGGCTTCGCGGTCGTGGGGACGACGGTGCTCGCGTCGACGCTCGACCCGGCGGCCGCCGTCGCGTTCATGATCGTCCCGATGTTCGCGGTGAACGTCGCCCTCGTCGGAGAGCTCACGCGCGAGGAACTGCGGACCTGCGGGGCCCGGTTCGCACCGCTGCTCGTGGCCGCGCTCGTCGGCACCCTCGCGGGGATGGCGCTGCTCGATCGCCTCCCGGCGGCTCCCCTGCGCGTCCTGCTCGGCGTCGTCTCGCTCGGGTTCGTGGCGACCGCGCAGCGCGCGGTCGCGCTCCCGTCGCTGCCGACTTCGGCCGACCGCGAGCGCGCCGAAGGCCCGCTCGTCATGGGGGTCGTGGGCGTCGTCTCCGGCGTCCTGTTCGGCGCGACGAACGTCGGCGTCCAGCTGGTCGCGTTCGTCCGGAGCTTCGACCTCTCGCACGGGGTGTTCGTCGGCGTCGTGGCGCTGGTGTTCGTCGGGATCAACGGCCTTCGCGTCGGGGCCGCGGGCGCGCTCGGACTCTACCCGGACGCCGCGTTCGCGCTCGCGTCGGCCGCCGCCGCGGTCCCTGCGGTCGCCGGCGTCGCCGTCGGGACTCGCCTCCGAGACCGCGTGAGCGAGCGGCTCCGGCGCGGCCTCGTCCTCGGCCTCCTCACGGTCATCGGGCTCCGGCTGATACTCGGCGGCGCGGGCGTCGCCTGACCGGTGTCGCCGTCGCTCCGCCGGAGTCGCCGCCGGTCAGTCGACTGCGGCCTCGATGTCGCGGACGACGGACAGCACCGCCCGCCACTGCTCGACCGTCCCGGGCGGCTCGCGGTCGACGGTCCCGGTCCGGTCGGTGATCGACCGTCGGACCGCCTGCGGGTCGTTGATCCGGCGGAGCTCGAGGTCCGGCCCGCCGGCGACTTCGATCGTGACCGTGCCGTACCCGAACGCGGAACCGGTCACCGATTGACTGTACGCCGTGTTCTGTACCTGTGCCAGCCCGACGCGGCGGACCTTTCGGCCGAGCACGCCGCGTTTCGACCAGATCGCTCGAGTCGTGACCACGTAGTCGGTCCGTGTGACGCGGAGCAGTTCCCAGCCGGCGATGCCGACGCCCAGCGGGCTCGCCGCGGCGATGCGCGGGTCGACCGCGGCCGCCGCGAGGAGCGCGACGGCGACGGTCGCGACGCCGACGACGCCCCCGCCGAGCGCCGCCGACAGCCGCGGGCGACCCGTCCACACGACGGTCTCGTCGTCGTGCCGAAACCACCAGTCGCCGGTCATCGGTCCTCGCGCGCCGTCTCCGACGCGGTCCGCTCGGCGCCGACGTCCTCGCCGGTCGCGGTCGGCGTCTCGGCGTCGCCGCCGGCACCGTCGTCGGTGACCGCGGAGCGGATCGCGCGAAGTTCGACGAGGATCTCGGCGAGCACGTCGTCGGCGTCGCCGCCGCCGTCGGCGCTGTCCCGCTTTCCGGCGTCGATCTCCCTGGCGATCAGCTCCTGGACCGACGCCGGGTCCGGAATGCTCCGGAACCGTAGCTCGACGCCGGAGCCGCCGGCGGTGCTGACCTCGACCGACCCGTACCCGAGCGACGAACCGATGGCCGACTGCGAGTAGGAGATGTTCTGTACCTTCTCGAACCCGATCTGTTTCACGTCCCGGGAGAGGATGCCCCGCTTGCTGTAGAGCCCCTTGTTCGTGACGACGTAGTTCGTGTTCTTGTACTGGAGGTAGCTCGCGGCGACGATCGGGATCCCGACGAGGACGAGCGACAGGGGAACGCCGACGAGAAGCGCCGGGACGACGCTGTACCTGTGCGGCGTGCTCGCCCAGCGGATCTCCTCGTCGTCGTCGAGCGACAGCCAGTCGAGGTCGAGGTCGGCGGTGACGCCGTTGCCGGTCTTCGGTTCCTCCTGGAGGGACGGAGACAACATATCCCCCGAAGCGTCGGGAGACGCTAAAACGGTGGCGGAGGCGCACCGATCGGGTCACGCGCGAAGCGGACGACGTGAACGCGGCGACGAACGGTCGCGCGGGAGACGGCGGCGGACGGTGGCGCGACGCGCGGACGGCCCGGAGAGCGGCGTCCGTCTCCGCCGCAGACGCACCTTTTACGTCGCGGCGGGTCGCGAATTCGGTATGATCGACAGGCTGCTCGGGCGCGCCGAGCTGAAGGAGCGCATCGAGGAGTTGGAGGAGGAGAAGAGTCACCTCGAACGCCGCGCCGAGGCCGAGGAGGAGCGGCGGTCCGACGCGGTCGCCGACCGGCAGCGCGCCGAGGAGCGCGTGAACGAGCTCGAACACCGGATCGAGTCGTTAGAGGAGCGGCTGGAGCGCGCCGAGGGGACGGAGGAGACGGTCGAGTTCCGCCGCGTGAGCGACCGCAGCGGCTCGCGGCTGACGGACGCGCTCGAGCGGTTCCGGGCCGTCGAGAGCGACGACCCGGAGGGGTTGCTCACGGCGTATGTGCCGGACGCAGACTCGGTCCCCGCGACCGTGTCGGACTGGCTCGGCGACCGGACGGCGCTCGTCCGGCGGGCCGCGCCCGCGGTCGTCCTCGCCGACGACACGGGCGCGGTGAGCGCCGCGCTGACGCCGCCGGTCGAACCCGAACCGTTCGACCGGTGGAGCGACCGGTTCCGGCTCGACGACGCGTGGTTCCGCCCGACCGGCCGGTTCGCGTTCGCCGTGGTCCGCTCGGACACCTTCGCGGTCGGCACCTACGAGGGCGACGAGCGGGTCGCTTTCGAGGGGTTCACCACCGACGTGAAGGAGGCACACTCGAAGGGCGGCTTCTCGCAGGGGCGATTCGAACGCCGCCGGGAGGGGCAGATCGACGACCACCTCGACCGGGCCGACGAGGCGCTCGCCGCGGTCGCCGCGGGAGAGGACCTCGACCGCGTGATCGTCGTCGGCGAGCGCAGCGTGCTGGGCCGGGTTCGGGACCGCGCCGACGTCACCGACGTGTCGGACGCAACCGGCAAGCCGAAGGGGGCGCTTGACGACGCGTTCCGCGACTTCTGGCGGGTGCGGATCCGCGCGATCTGAACCGGGGACGCCCGTCCGGCGTCAGAACGGGCTCTCAGGCCCCTCGTCGGGATCGCTGGCGGCCGGCTCGTCCGACGCGGGCAGGTCGCCGATTTCCCGCTCCCACGCCTCGATGCCGCCGCGGAGGCTGTCGACGCGCGCGTCCTGCGTCCCCTCGTAGCTGCCGATGAGCTGGGCCGCCTGCTGGCTGGCGACGCCGTGGGGGCAGACGGTGACGATGCGGTCGCCGCCCTCGAGCTCCGCGATCCGGTTCGTCAGCTCCGGGAACGGGATGCACTCGCTGTCGGGGAGGTGCCCTCGGTCGAACGCGCGCCGGTCGCGGATGTCGACGATGCGGAGCGACTCGTCGGGAGAGCTGTCGCCGCGCTCGTCGAGCAGGGCTGACAGCTCTTCGGGGTCGATTTCGCCGTCCATCAGTGGAGCGGGGCGAGGGTGGCCGTGAGCACGGCTCGGTCGTCGGTGTCGTTGCGGGCGCCGTGGACCGCGCCCCGGGCGTTCTCCACCACTGCCGGGGCCGCGAGCGCCTCTTCCTCGCCGTCGCGGATCACCGTCGGTTCCCCCTCCAGCACGTGGAACACGTTCGTGGCGTCCGCGTGCTCGTGGGGGTCGACGGTCGCGTCCGGGCCGAGGACGAACGCCTTCACGAGCGCGTCGTCGGTGACGACGACCTCCGCCGTCTCGACCTCGCCGGGAGCCGGGTCGAGATCGGCGACCGCCGCCGCGTAGCTGTCGAGCGTCATACCCGCACCTCGCGCGGGACGGGGAAAAATCGCGCGCTCGGGGCGGCTCAGTACGTCGGCGACTCCTCGGGCTCGCCGTCACGCGCGTTCGCGACGCGGCCGAGGGTGAAGAGGAGGTCAGAGAGGCGGTTGAGGTAGGTGACGACCGACTCGTTGATCGGCTCCGAGCGCGCCAGGTCGACGACGCGCCGCTCCGCGCGCCGGACGACGGCGCGCGCGTGGTGGAGCGCCGCCCCCGCCTCGCCGCCGCCCGGGAGAATGAACGACCGAAGGGGCTCCAGCTCCTCGTCGAACGCGTCGATGCGCTCCTCCAGCAGGTCGGCATGGTCGGGCTCCACCTGCGGGTCGTCCGGGTCGGGGTCGGGGTTCGCGAGGTCGGCCTGAACGACGTGAAGATGGTTCTGTATCGTCTCCAGCAGCTCGTCGATGTCCTCGTGGCCCGTCGGGCGGACCGTTCCGAGCAGCGCGTTCGCCTCGTCGACCGAGCCGTACGCCTCGATGCGGTGGCTGGACTTCGACACCCGGCTCATGTCCCGGAGGTCGGTCTCCCCCTCGTCGCCGCGACCGGTGTAGATGCTCATGCGAGGGTCCTCTCGACGTAGTCGACGATGTTCGCGCTCTCGGCCATCGTCACGCCGCGACCCTCGTCGACGAGGACGGGGACGCCGCGCTGGCCGCTCACTCGCTTCACCTCGTTCCGGTCGGAGTGGAGCGCTTCCACCCACTCCGTCTCGTACTCGACGCCCGCGTCGTCCAGGGCGTCGGCCGCCTTCTCGCACCACGGACACCCGTCGAGGGCGTACAGTCGAACGCTCATACCGATCGATCGGTCCGCGCGGTCAAGAAGGTGTGCGTCCGACCGCGACGGTGGGGGAGGCCTCGTATCGCAGCCCCGGGCCGCGGGCCGCCCCCTCAGCGATCTCGGTACGACGCCATCGCCTCCCGGTGTGCCTCCGGGATCGGCGTCGGCTCGCCCGTCTCCGGGTCCACGGCGACGAGCGTCGCCTCGGCTTCCGCCGCGACGGCGTCGCCGATCCGGATCTCGTGCGTCATCGTCGCGCTCGACCGGCCGAGATCCGCTATCTCGACGCTCACCGCGACCGCGTCGTCGTCGAGTTCGACCGGTCGCCGGAAGTCGATCGACAGCGACGCCAGCACGGTCGACGCCCCCGAGATGTCGAGGTCGAGGACATCGCGGAAGAAGCGCGTCCGCGCCTGCTCGATGTACGTCGCGTAGACGGCGTTGTTGACGTGGCCCATCGCGTCGATGTCGCGGAACCGAACGTCGATGTCCGCGGTGTAGGTCGCCATATCCGACCCACTGGCGGGGATCGTATGTAGGCGTCGGGATCGGCGTCGACCGCGGCGGCGCCGGGCGCCCCACCAACGTATAAAACCGACACGCGCGTACCGGCGAGACATGGACAACGGCGCGATAGACGACGTCGACAGGGCGATCCTGTACGCGCTCCAGGCGGACGCGCGGAACACGTCGTCCGGGGACATCGCGGAGCGGGCCGGTACCTCGGACAGCACCGTCCGCAAGCGCATCCAGCGGTTGGAGTCCGAGGGCGTAATCAAGGGGTACAGCGCCAGCGTCGACTACCAGCGGTCGGGGTATCCGCTCCGGATGCTGCTCTACTGTACCGCGTCGATACCGGAGCGCGGCGAACTCATCCCCGACATCCTCGCGATCGACGGAGTCGTGTCGGTCCAGGAGCTCGTCACCGGCGAGCAGAACCTCCTCGTCACCGTCGTCGGCGAGTCGGACAGCGACATCACGCCCGTGGCGCAGGCGCTCCTCGACATGGGCGTCACCGTCGCCGACGAGGTCCTCGTGCGGACCCACGAGACGACCCCGTTCGGGCGGTTCGACGCCGGGCGGGACGGGGCGGAGGACTAACCGACGACGCGCTCGACGTCGAGCCCGGTCGCCCGCCGGACGACCGCACGGACCGGGTCCTCCGAGCCGGACAGGTTGTCGGAGTCGCCGTCGAGGACGAGGAGGGCCGCCCGCCGCCCGGGCTCGATCGCCCCGCAGTCGAGGTCGGCGATTTCGGCGCCCGCGGCGGTCGCCATTCGCAACACCTCCCGGTCGGTCACGTCGAACCGCTTCGCCGCCGTCGCCATCTCGCGGAACATTGACGGCTGGTTCAGCATGGCGTTGTCGGTGCCGAGCGCGACGGTGGTGTGGTCGAGCAGCTCCCGTATCGGCGGCGTCCCGACATCGAGGACCGCGTTCGCGCGCGGACAGACGGCGATCGGGACCGACTGGTCCGCGACGCGCTCCAAGTGGTCCGGCTCGGCGTGGACCATGTGAACGAGCAGGTCCGGGTCGTAGTCGAGCGCCGGGTGGATGTCGGTCGCGTCCGGCTCGCCCGCGTGGATCGCGAACGGGCGACCGCGATCCTCGCAGGCGGCGCGCTCCGCGGCGAACTCGTCGTCGTTCGCGCCGGAGGCCCCGTAGCCGTCGGCGACGTCGAGGACCGACGGGTCGCCGCTCCCGAAGATGAACGGGTCGACGCCCGTCTCCGCCGCCGCCTCGCGGAGCGCGCGCGCGCCGGCGGGCCCCGACTCGCGGAAGTCGAGCGCGGAGACCGTGCCGGTCCGACGCATGAACCGGAGCGTCCGCCGCATCGCCGACACCAGTTCGTCGCGGTCGGCGGCCGCCAGCCGCCGGTGCTTCAGGCTGTCCGGCGGCGCGACCGCCTCGTCGAGCGACAGGCCGACCGCGGCCTCCTTCGCGACGGAGTCTCCGAGGTGGGTGTGCGCGTTGACGAACGCCGGCAGCACGATGTCCGTCGAGTCGGTGTCCGTCTCCTCGACGGCGTCGATCCGCCCGTCTTCGACGACGACGCGTCCGCGGACGGGCTCGAACGACTCCCCGACCAGGACGGTCCCTGCGAGTTCTCGCATACCGGTCCTCCGGACTCCGAGCCGATATGGTTTCCTGAGTCGCGACGCCGAACGGGCTCACTTGCGACCGCGGACTCGCCAGGCCCTCCCCCATGAGAGGATAATCATAATGTTCTATAATGCTGTTATTGCGAACGAATTGTGAATACAAACAGCTTTAATAGACGTTATGTTCTCAAAGTGGGTAGACAACGACCGGGTTGCGACTCGACCCGACGGCGGGTCGAGACCGGTCGCGTGGTCGCTCGAACGATGTCAGGACCCACCTCGAAGACGACGGTCGGAGCGCTCCGGAAGACGACGGACTCGTCGTTCGTCTCCGCTGTACTGACGTGGCTCGCGTGGTCGCTGTTCGCCGCGAGCGTCGCCGTCCTCGTCGCCCGACTCCGACTCGGCGCCTCGTGGGAGGTGCCCGGCGCGGTCGCCGTCGACGGACTGACCGTCCTGCTGTGGACCGTCGTCACGTTCTTCAGCGGGATCGTCCACAGCTACTCCCGGCGCTACATGGCCGGGAGCGCCCACGAGACCGACTTCTTCCTCGGGATCTTCTCGTTCACGCTCGCCGTGATGGCGCTCGTCGCGGCCGACCACCTCACGCTGTTCTGGCTGTGCTGGCTGGCGATGGGGCTCTTGATGGCCCGGCTCATCGGGACCGTCGACGGCTGGCCGCAGGCCCGCGCGGCCGCGAGCGTCGCCCGGCGGCACTTCCTCGCGAGCAGCGCGCTCCTCGGCGTCGCCCTATTGACGCTGTGGCGGGCGACCGAGGCGACGACGATCTCGGGTATCGCCGCGAGCGCGGACGGGCTCGGCGGCCCCACGCTGCTCGTCGCCGGGGGCGCGCTCGTCCTCGCGGCGATGATCCAGTCCGCCCTCGTCCCGTTCCACGGGTGGCTGCTCTCCTCGATGACCGCTCCCACGCCCGCGTCGGCGCTGATGCACGCCGGCTTCGTCAACGCCGGCGGCATCCTCCTGACCCGCTTCGCGCCCGTCGTGACGGCCGAAACCGGGCTCATGCTCGCCCTCGTGGTCGCGGGCGCCGCGAGCGCCCTCGGCGGGAAGCTGCTCAAGACCGTCCGGTCGGACGTCAAGGGCGAACTAGGCTGCTCGACCGTCGGGCAGATGGGCTTTATGATCGTCCAGACCGGGCTCGGCTTCTTCGCCGCCGCCGTGACGCACCTCGTGTTACACGGGTTCTACAAGGCGTACCACTTCCTGAGCGCGGGCGACGAGGTCGAGCGCACGGCCCCGACGGAGACCGAGTCGGAACTCGGGGGAACGGGCGTCGCGGGTGCGGCCGTCGTGTTGCTGACCGGGCTCGCCGGCGGCGCGACGTTCGCGGTCCTGACGGGGAAGGGAACGAGCCTCGACAGCGGGCTGCTGCTCGCCGGGTTCGTCACGCTCACGACGCTCCACGCGGCCCGGAGCGCCGTCCGGCAGACCGGTCTGTCGACGGCGGCCCGCTACGGCGCCGTCCCGCTGGTGGCGCTCCCGGCCATCGCCGTGTACGCGCTCGCGTACGAGGCCGTCTCGGGGCTGCTCGCCGGGCTCCCCGTCGTCTCGGCGCCGACCGAACTGACAGCGCTCCACGCGCTCGTCGGCGTCGCCTTCCTCGCGGCGTACGTCGCGATCGAGACCGGCGTCTACGAACGGAGCGAGCGCCTCTACGTCGCCCTGCTGAACGCGGGGCAGCCCGCCCCGGAAACCGTCCTGACCGCCACGGAGGAATACGATGAACGCTGAATCCACCACCGAAGACGACGCAGACGCCATCGGAGACGCTATCGAGACGGCCGCGACCGCCGTCGGGTCGGTCTGGCCGGTCCACTCGTTCGTGACCGCGAACCCCCTCGCCGGCTTCGAGGACCGGCCGTTCGACGAGGCCGTGAGCCGGGCGGCGGACCTTCTCGGCGGCCGCGGCTACCCGCGGGCGGCGACGTTCCGGACGGCCCTCGACGAGGGGCGGATCGACGCCGACCTGCTCGACGAGACCCTGACCGACCGCGGCTACGAGGCCGGTCCCGAAGCCCTGCTGGACCGGCTGGAATCCGCCGAGGGGACGGACGAACCGAGCGACGCCGGCGCCGCGACGCGCCCGGATTCCGACGCCGAGCGCGTCGACCGCGTGTTGACGAAGTGGCTGTCGGCCTTCCTCGACGAGGGGCGGGCCGAGTGGTCGATGCCGAACCGCGAGGCGGGGTTCTACGACGCGTTCCGGTCGGTCGCCCAGCACGACGACGAGATCCCCGATCGGGGGCTCGCAGCCGACCTCCCGGCGTCGCCGACGGCGGCCGTCGAGTCCGCGCTGGAGCCGTATCCCGACGACCGGTGGCAATCGATCTTCGAGGCGCAGTTCGCCGCGCTCCCCGGGTGGACCGGGCTGCTCAAGCGCCGCGCCGACGACGACGGCGCGTGGCAGTCCGCGTACCCGATCACGCTGACCGGGTACCTCGCGGCCCGGCTCGCGCTGGCGGACGCCTTCGGTATCGACCTCGCCCCGCCGGCCGAGTCCGACGGTCCGGTCGTCGACGCGGAGGACGAGATCGCGGCAGCGTTCCTGAGCGCGTGGGAGGCGACGTACCGCGACGCGCTCGTCGAGCGGGTCGCGGCCGAGAGCGAGGCCCGCTACGGCGAGCGCGGGGCCCGCGCGGACGGCGGCGCGTCCGGACGCCCGGACGCCCAGCTGGTCTTCTGTATCGACACGCGCTCGGAGGTGATCCGTCGGCACGTCGAGGCGACAGGGGACTACGAGACGCACGGCTACGCCGGCTTCTTCGGCGTCCCGATGGAGTACCAGGGGTACGACGACGACGTGTCGATCGACGCCTGTCCCCCGATCCTCGACCCGCAGCACCGCGTCGCCGAGGTCCCGACGGACGACGGCGCGCGGGCGAGCCGCGACCGCTGGGCGCGCGCTCGCGAGGCCGCGGGCGAGGCGATCGAGACGCTCCGCTCGAACCCCGCGACCGCCTTCAGCTTCGTTGAGGGCGCCGGCAGCGGCTACGGGCTCGCGCTCGCGGCGCGCACGCTCCTTCCCGCCCGGGTGTACGACCTGCTCTCGACGACCGACGACGCGGTTCCGGGCGATCACGAGTTCTGCGAACCGGGCGTCCACCGGCGGGACGGCGCTCCCGGAGCGCTTCCGACCGGTCTGACTCGCGACGAGAAGGTCGAGTACGCCGCGACCGCGTTCGAGCTGATGGGGTGGGAGGAGTTCGGTCGCCTCGTCGTCTTCACGGGCCACGCGGCCGAGACGGCGAACAACCCCCACGACTCCAGCCTGGACTGCGGTGCCTGCGCCGGCAACCCCGGCGGCCCGAGCGCCCGCGTCCTCGCGGCGATCTGCAACGACCCCGAAGTGAAGACGGGACTGCGCGAGCGCGGCCACGACGTGCCCGACGACACCGTTTTCCTCGCCGCCGAACACAACACGACGACCGACGAGGTCGAGCTGTACGACGGGGACGTACCGGACTCGCACGCGGCGGACCTCGAACGGCTGCGCGCGGACCTCGACGCCGCCCGCGAGGCGGCAGCCGCCGAGCGGGTCGGACCGGCGGGCGAGGCCGACTCGGCCGGACCCGGGGGCGCGGCGGGCGTGCGCGAGGCGGAACGGCGGGCCGCAGACTGGGCCGAGACGCGCCCCGAGTGGGGGTTGGCCGGAAACGCCGGCTTCGTCGTCGGGCCCCGGCCGCTGACGAGCGACCTCGACCTCGACGGGCGCGCCTTCCTCCACTCGTACGACTGGGCGACCGACCCCGACGGAACGGCGTTGGAGGCGATACTGACGGGCCCGATGGTCGTCACCCAGTGGATCAACGCGCAGTACTACTTCTCGACGGTCGACAACGCCGCGTACGGCAGCGGGTCGAAGGTGACCCACAACCCGGTCGGCAACGTCGGCGTCTATCAGGGCAACGGCGGGGACCTGATGACCGGCCTTCCGCTCCAGTCGCTCATGGCCGACGCCGACACGGCGTACCACCAGCCGCTGCGGCTCTCGACGGTCCTCCACGCGCCCGTCGACCGCGTCACCGATATCCTCGCCGACAACGAGGCGGTGGCCGGACTGCTGGACAACGACTGGCTCTCGCTGACGGTCGTCGACCCGACGCGGGACCACCGCGCGTTCCGCTACGAAGAGGACTTAGAATGGACGCCGGCGCCCGCGGCGGCCGAAGCGCGCCCCGGAACGGCGACGACGCCGGCCGTCGCCGACGACTGAGATCGGTTCGCCACGGAACCCGGCGAGCGGAGCAAGCGCGGCCGCTCACGCGACGGCGCCGAGAGCCACGCCTGTTTCGTCTCGATCCGGAAGGACACAGCACGGGGAGAGCGTCCCGCTCGGCGACGCGTTCTCAGCGGGCGGGCGACGGTACGTGGTGGGCGTCCCCGGACCGAGTGATCTCGGTCAGTACAGCAGTTCGTCGTCGTTCTCGATCATGTACAGCGACCGGGCGGCGATGTTGACCGCGTGGTCGCCGACCCGTTCGAGGTCGCGGATCGTGAGGAGCAGCCGCGAGACGTTCTGCATGGTACCCTCCACGTCCTCGTCTTCGCGGAGCTCGTCGCGCTCGATGAGGTCGCGGACGACGAGGTCGCTCGCGGCCTCGCAGGCGGCGTCGACTTCGTCGTCCGACTCGGCGACGGCGTAGCAGCGCTCTGCGTCCGACTCCGCGTACGCGTCCATCGCCTCGTCCAGCATCGCCAGCGTGTCGTCGCCGATGCGCTGGACGTCGACGTCGGGGAACACCTCGCGGTCGGCCCGCTTGGCGTACTCGCCGAGGTTCGTCGCCAGGTCTGCGATCCGTTCGAGGTCGGTGATGATCTTGAACGAGGCCGCGATGAACCGCAGGTCCCCGGCCACCGGCTGCTGGAGCGCGATGAGGTCCGTACACTGTCCCTCCAGTTCGAGGTAGAGGTCGTTGATCTCGGCGTCGCCGGCGATCACCTCTTCGCCCAACTCCTCGTCCTGCTGTTCGAGCGCGTCGAGCCCCATCCGCAGGCGCTCGGCGACGACCTCGCTCATGTAGAGGACGTCGTCGCGGAGGTCTTCGAGCTTCGTCTGGTACTGTTCGCGTGGCATCTTGGCAGATCCGCCACGCCCGACGCACAAAAACACGTCGGCGGCCGGTTCCCGAACGCGGCAGCCGGGCGGTCGACGAATGACCGAGCGGAGCGACGAGGGAGCGGCCGCGACGACACCGACGCGTCGGCAGCGGTCACGACCCCGCGTGACTCGGACGGTACCGGACGGGTTCGGCCGGTGACGGACTGGTTCGACCGGTAGCGGAGCCTCGGTCGAAGCGTTCAAACCCCGCGGCGACGACGGCTCGGATATGCAGAGCTTGGAAGACTTCGTCGTCGACGAGAACGAGGAGGCGCTCGCGCCCGCGGTGGTGCTCGCGACGATCGCGCTCCTCGCGGTGTTCGTCGTCGGAATCCTGGTCTCCGCGGTCGGGCTCGTCGCCTGACCCGTCCCGGCCGTTCGGGCAGGAGGACTCCGTCAGAAGCACCCCCGCGCCACGGCGTTTTTTGTGCCCGCGGCCGGGCGGGACGGTATGGACCGCCGGATACTCGCCGACCTCCTCGGCCGCAACGACGACCACGTCGCCGCTCTCACTCCCGACGTTTTCGACAGCCACCGCGACGGCCAGCGCCCCGGCGTGGTCTCCGTCTGCTGTTCCGACTCGCGCGTGTCACAGGAGGGGATGTTCGCCGTCGACGAGCCGGGGTTCCTCTTCACCTCCGGCGCCATCGGCAACAGCGTGAGCGCGCTCGTTGACGGCGAGCGCGTCCTCGACGGGAGCGTGGCGTACCCGCTCCGGCACACCCACACCGAGGTCCTCGCCGTGGTCGGCCACACCGGGTGCGGCGCGGTCGGCGCCGCGCTCGCGGCGGCGCGCACCGGCGAGTTCCCGGCCGAACCGGGCGTCCGCGCCGCCGTCGAGGCGCTGCTGCCGATCGTCGAGGCCGGGCTCGACGACCCGGCCGTCGTCGGCGAGGGTGACGGCGAGGCGGTCGATGGCACGACCGACGAGGACGCCGAGAGCGATGCCGGTGTCTCGGTCCGCGACCGGCTCGTCGAGTACAACGTTCACGAGCAGGTCGCGTTCGCCCGCGGCAGCGACGAGGCGGCCGACGCGACCGTGTACGGCTTCGTGTACGATCTCCACGGCGTCTACGGCGACCGTGACGGCGTCGCCTACCTCGTCAACGCCGACGGCGAGCGCGACCCGGCGGCGCTGCGCGACCTCGTCGGCGCGTCGCACGACGACCACGTGGTGACACTCCTGTAGCGCGAGGGGCTCCAAGCCGCCGAGATCGGGAGGCACCGGGACGCCAAGGGCGAGGGGATCGCATCCGACAACCGTTTTACGGCGACGCCCGAATGGGGTTCAAATGGACCGACGCGTCCTGTTCGCGACGCTGATCCTGCTGGCCGGCGGCGCGACCGGGGTGGGCGTGGCGCTGTTCGCGTTCGTCGGCGTCGACGACGCCACCACCGAGACGACGATCGTCTGGGAGTCCGGGCCGGCGCCCGGCGACGACGGCAGCGGCGCGGCGGTCGCGACCGTCGACGGCGAGCCGCTCCTCTTCCGCCCCGCGGCCGAGGACGGGTCGCGGGTCGTCCGCGCGACGGCCGTCGGGACCGACGAGACGCCTTGGTCGGTCCCGGTCTCCGGCCCGGACGCGGAGCGCGGCGGCGGGGACGCCGGCGACACGAACGGCTCCGACGGCGACGGCCCGGTCGGCGTCAGCGGGCTCACCGCGGGCACCCTCGCCGGCGACCCGGTCGTCGCGCTCACGACGGCGCCGGGGGAGCTCGTCGTCCTCGACGCCGCCGACGGGACGGAGCGGTTCGCGGTCGACCTCGGCGGTCCGAGCGGGGTCCGCCCCGCGATCGGCGACCTCACCGGCGACGGAAGTCGGGAGGTGGCCGCGGTCACGACCGACGGGGGCGTTCGGGTCGTCGACGCCGCGGGCGACTCGGTCGCCGAGGCCTCGCTGGCGGGCGAGATCAGCCGCCGACCGCTCATCGTCGAACCGGACGCTGAGGCCGACGAGCGGGGCGGACTCGCGGTGCTGACGACCGCGGGCGCCCCCGCGACGGTCCACATGCTCGACGCGAGCGGCGGGACGCGATGGACGACCGAGCCGACCGTGAATCCGCTGAGCTGGAACGCGGCGGACAGCCGGGACGGGCCAGTACTCGCGCTCGGCGGCGCCAACGGGAACATCGAGACGCTGGAGACGAGCGACGGCTCGGACCGGTACGAGGTCGGCCTTCAGGATCTCCCGGTCGCGATCGGCGATGCGGACCCCGGACGGGTGTACGTCGGCGGCTCCGGGAGCGTCTGGGCCGTCGACCTCCTCGACGGCGAGGTCGTCTGGAAACAGCAGTACGGTGCCTCGACCCGGATCAACGAGCCGCGCATGGGCGACGTCGACGGCGACGGCGAACTCGCGCCCGTGGTGGTCAACCGCGACGGCGAGGCCCTCGCGATGACCCAACAGGGCGAGGTGACCGCCCGGGGCGGTCCCGCCGAGGTCGTCGCGTACGGCGGTCCCCTGTTCGCCGACGTCACCGGCGACGGCGGTGACGAGGTGATCGTCGTCGCGGACGACGGGACCGCGATCGCGGTCGACACGTGATTCCGGGAGCGGCGCTCGGCGGCAGTTTATGCCGGCAAGGCAGAGCAAAACCAACCGACTGCGCCGCACTCAGCGCGAATATTCACCGGAAACGCGGTGTGTCGCGTGAGCGGTAGCTCTGTGCGGGATCGGACAGCGGAGAAACGGTAGACGCTCCGCGAGCAGTCGCGTCAGTGAGATTCGTCCTCGTACACCCACGCGGCGGTGTCGAGGTCGTAGTCGACGAGCTCCTCGTCGTCGAAGAACAGGTCGATCTCGCGCTCGTTCGCGCCCTCGTCCTCGTGGTCCGACGCGTGGATCACGTTGTGGCCGAGGTCTAAGCCGAAGTCGCCGCGGATCGTGCCCGGGGCGGACTCGGCGGGGTCGGTCTCGCCGACCATCGCGCGGACCTGCCGGGTCGCGTCCGCGCCCTCCCACACCATCGCGAAGACGGGGCCGGAGGTAATGAACTCGACGAGGCCGTCGAAGAACGGCTTGTCCTCGTGTTCACCGTAATGGTTCTTCGCGAGATCCTCGTCGAGCTGGACGAACTTCCCGGCGACGAGCTTGAGCCCGCGCTCCTCGAAGCGGGAGACGATCTCGCCGATGAGACCGCGCTGGACGCCGTCGGGCTTCACCATCACGAAGGTGCGCTCGTCGTGGTGGCTCACTGCTCGTCGCCTCCGGCCCGGTGACCCTCCTCGGTCCACTCGACGTCGCGCGCCTCGCGGCCGAGGAAGTAGTTCTTCTCCGCCTTCGAGTCGACGAAGTGGAGGATCTGTCCGTCCTTCTTCACGTACATCGTGCCCGTGCCGGGCTCGATCTCCTCACCGCTGTAATCGCAGGTGCGTGTCTCGACCATTGGTTATCGGCCTCCGATGGAGTCGGCGTCGCGCTGGGTCTCCCGCAGCTGGAGCACGTCGCCCAGACGGACGGGACCCAGGACGTTCCGGGTGATGATCCGGCCCTGGTTCGATCCCTCCTGGATGCGGCACTTGACCTGCATGGCCTCGCCGTGCATCCCGGTCTTGCCGACGACCTCGATGACCTCCGCGGTCGTCGAGTCGCCGGTGCCCTCTTCTGCGCTCATGGGAGGTTATCGGAGCTCCGCGACCTTCTCGCCGATGTCCTCGACATCGTCGTCGGCGTCGCCGGCGTCGACGACGGCGGCGGCGGCCGAGCCGACCTCGAGGCCGGCGGCTTGGCCGACCTCGTCCTGCGTGTCGACGAAGGCGACGGGGATCCCCTTCTCCTCGGCGAGCTCGGGGAGGTGCATCACGATCTCCTCGGGGGAGACGTCCTCGGCGACGATGACGAGGTCCGCGTTGCCGCGCTCGACGGCCTTGGTGGTCTCGTTGGTTCCTTTCTTCACGGTACCGGTGTCTCGGGCGACCTCGAGCGCTTCGAGGGATCGCTCCGCGAGGTCCGCCGGGGTGTCGTAGTCTACGTAAACGGGCATATGTTGTTCACCTATCCTCCGTGCGGGCTCGCGTGCCCGTCCCGTGGTCGGTCCCTAACGGAACGGCACATCATCAACCCCACAGAGGCTGTGCCCCGTGGTAGTCAGGACATCCATAAAAGCGCTTTCAATGTCTCGCGCGTGTGCGAGCGGGAGTCACGGGGCGAGATCGCGGGCAGGACCGGCCGTACCGCGGTCGCCGTCGCACCGCCCGCGGCGGACCCGGCGACACTCCGCGCTTTTTATGCGTCGCTCGCCCCTCAGTCGACTCGACGAATGGTCCGCCTCGTTCACTACTCCGACATCGAGAACGTCTTCGACGCCCCCGAGCGAGCGGCGCGCCTCGCCGGCCGGATCCGAGCGCTCTCGGGCCCCGACGCCGCGGTCGTCGGCACCGGCGACACGACCGCGCCGGGCGTCCTCTCGCTGGTCGCGACGGGCAGGCAGGTCCTCGACTTCTACGAGGTGACTGACACCGCCCTCGACACGTTCGGCAACCACGAGTTCGACTACGGTCCCGACCCGCTCCGCGGCCTCGTCGCCGACTCGCCCGCGACGTTCGTCTCCGCGAACGTCCGCGGCGAGGCCGGCGAGCCGTTCGGCCGCGACGAGGGCGTCGTCCCGTGGGCAACCCGCGAGGTCGACGGCGAGACGGTCGGGTTCGTCGGCGTCACCGACCCCGCGACGGACTCGCTTAACCCCATGGCCGCCGACCTCTCGTTCGACGACCCCGTCTCGGCCGCGCGCGACGCGCTGGCCGAGATGCGCGCCGCGGTCGCCGAGCGCGAGAGAGGCGGAGGCGGCGACGAGGGCCTCAATCACGTCGTCGTCCTCTCGCACCTCGGCGCGGGCGACGACGACCTCGCCCGCGAGCTCGACGTCGACGCGGTCGCCGGCGGCCACGTCCACAGCCGTCGGAACGAGGTCGTCGACGATACCCTGCTCGTCCGACCCGGCGTCAACGGCGAGGCGGTGGCCGAGATCGACCTCGATTCCGAGCCGCCGGCCGCGACGCTCCACGAGCCCGACGGGGCCGACCCCGCGCCGGGGCTCGCCGACGCGCTCGCCGAGCGGATGGCCGCGGCCGACCTCGACGAGACCGTCGACACCGTCGACCGACCGATCGAGCGGTCCGGCGACGTGGTCCACGGCGGGGAGTGCCGCGTCGGCAACTTCGTCGCGGACGCGTTCCGGTGGGTCCACGACGCCGACGTGGGGCTGTCGAACGCGGGCGGGCTCCGCCAGGGCGACCCGTGGACGGGCGACGTGACGAAGGCCGACCTGATCAGCCTGATCCCGTTCGAGGAGCCGGTGGCGCTCGCGTCGGTCACCGGCGCGGAGCTCAGCGACGTGTTCCGCGAGATGGCCGCCCCCGACGTGGACTTCGGCGAGGACGACTGGTGGCACGGCCACGTCTCGAACGCCCGGGTCGTCTGGGACGACGACGCCGAACTGGTCTTAGAAGCCACCGTCGGGGGCGAGCCCATCGACCCGGACGCGCGCTACACGGTCGCCGTCTCGGAGTACCTGCTCCACTCCGAACACGAGTACCCGACGCTCGGCCAGCGTCATCGGGTCGACGAGGCGGACATCCAGTACGAGGTGTTGGCCGCTTACGCCCGCGAACACGGGATCGCCCCCGAAATTGAGGGACGGATCGAGATCCGGAACCGGGCCCCCGCGGCGGACGACGACTGAACGAGCGGCGACGGGCGGGCGGTCGGGATGCGAGTGTCGGATCGCGTCTCGAAGCGGCGAGTCCGGCGTCACGGCCCCGGTAGGTTCGGTCGGGTCACCGAGAGAGAGTTTAACACTGTTTGTTTCGTGTGTACATATAGCACATGGACGCGCTTGACGAGGTGCTCGGGAAGTACGCGACGAGCCAGAAGCTGATGGATCACATCAGGTACACCGCCGAATCGCTGAGCATGGAATTCGACGGCTGGGGCGAACAGTACGTGAGCGGTCCCAGTCTCTACGTCCTCATCGTCGCCGAGGTGAACTTCGCCGACTACACCGACCCCCTCGGCGACAACGAGTGGCCGGTCGACCGGTGCCGCGTTGTCACGGAGTCGCGTGATACGTTCACGAAGGTCGCCCGGGACGTGGCGTTCAGTCGAGACGGGGCCGTCATCGTGACCGGCGACGGTACCGTTCAGCGACAGATGGTGCGGGTCCGGAACCCCTCTCGCGGCGAGATCGAAGACGTCGACGGCCTCGAGTTCCCCGGCTGGATGGGGACCAAACACATGAGCGCCTTGGAGACGTCGCTCCGCGACGACGTCCTCTGGGGAATCACGCTCAGCGAGGAGGACGGACGCGTTACGACGTTCCTGAACGGTACGTACCAGGACTACCCTCGCGACGAGATCGGGGGGCGGTGGCGACCCGAGACGTAGGCAGACGCCCCACCGAGCGACGACCGCGAGGTTTCGGCGGGACCGCGCGCGTCCGTCGCCGCCCCGGCTACTCGAGGTCGACCTCGACGTCGCGCTGGAGTCCGGCCGCCTTCACCGTGTTGTACAGCAACATCGCGCGCGTCATCGGCCCGACGCCGCCGGGGACCGGCGTGATAGCGCCCGCGACTTCTTCCGCCGACTCGTAGTCCACGTCGCCCACCAGCTCGTACCCCTTCTCGGTGTCGGCGTCGACGCGGTTGATCCCCACGTCGATCACGGTCACGCCCTCTTTGAGGCTTGAGCCGTCGACGAACTCGGGGATGCCGGCGGCCGCGACGACGATGTCCGCGTCGGCCAGTTCCCCCTCTAGGTCTTCGGTTCGGGAGTGGCAGACGGTCGTCGTCGCGTTGCCGGTCGGGGACTTCTGTATCAGCAGGTTCGCCATCGGCTTGCCGACGATGTCGGAGCGGCCGACGACGACCGCGTCCGCGCCCTCCGTCTCCACGTCGTAGGCGGCGAGCAGCTTCTGGACGCCGTGGGGGGTACAGGGCTTGAACCGGGCGTCGCCCGCGACGAGGCGGCCGACGTTCTCCGGGTGGAAGCCGTCAACGTCCTTCTCGGGGGCGATCCGCCGGAGGACGGTCCGCTTGTCCACGTGGTCCGGGAGCGGGAGCTGGACCAATATCCCGTGAACGTCGTCGCGGTCGTTGAGGTCGTCGATCGTCTCGTACAGCCGCTCGGCGGGCGCGTCCGCGTCGATCTCGACATGGAAGCTCTCGATGCCCACCTCCTCGCAGTCGCGCTGTTTCATCGAGACGTACGTCTCGCTGGCGGGGTCGTCGCTCATCAGCACCGTGGCGAGGCCCGGCTCGACCCCGGAGTCGGACAGCCGCGACACCTCGTCGGCGACCGCGTCTCGCACGTCCGCCGCGACCGCCTCCCCGTCGATGATCTCCGTCATGAGCGATTCTCGTCGTCCCCGCGGTAAAAGTGAACCGGGATCATGCGTATCGAGTCTCCCATAACTCTCAGGTTATACGCATATGTGGATCAACTACTCCGGGAACAGCTCTTCCTCGCGCTCGACGGCGTCGATCGCGGCGACCTCCGCGTCGGTCAGTTCGAGGTCGGCCGCCGCGAGGTTGGCGCGGAGGTGGGCCTCGCTCGACGCCTTCGGGATCGTCACCACCGGCTCCTTCGCGGCCGCCCACGCGATCGCGACCGCCTCGGGCGTCGCGTCGTGCGCCTCGGCGACCGCGGCGACGGCGTCGATCTCGCGCACCCGACCGCCAGCGAGCGGCGAGTAGGCGACGACCGGATACCCGTGTTCGCGGGCGTGACCGAGTAGCTCGGGTCGGAGGAACAGCGGGTGGAGTTCGGTCTGGTGGGCCGCGGGCGGCCGTCCGAGAACCTCGATCGCGCGGTCGAGGTCCGCGACCTCGAAGTTCGAGACGCCGACGTTCCGCACGAGTCCGTCGTCGCCCACGCGGTCGATGGCGGGCAGCGTCGTCTCGGGGTCGTAGTCGCCGCGAGGGCGGTGAACGTACAGCAGGTCTATCGCGTCGACGCCGAGCCGGTCCGCGCTCTCGCGGGCCGCGGGCGCGACCGCGCCGGCCGCGAGGTCGTCTGTCCAGAGCTTCGTCGCGACGGTCACGTCGCCGCGGTCGAGGTCGCCGTCGGCCAGCCCGGCGGCGAGCCCGTCGCCCACGACCGCCTCGTTGTCGTAGATCCGAGCGGTGTCGAGGTGGCGGTAGCCGACGGAGAGCGCCGTCGCGACCGCACCCGGATCGTCGATCCCCATCGTTCCGAGACCGACCGGCGGGAGGTCCATGTCGCGACGTGCGCGGGACGGGAACTAAAGGCTCTCGCCGTGTGAGCTGGACGGCGGGGCCGCGCTCGCGGCCGTGAGTTGACGCCAGCAGTTACGAGCCCGGCCCTCGTACGGACGCCCATGTTTCCCTTCCCCTTACACAGTCGTCGACCCGCCCTCCAGCGCTCGCGCGGCGCGTCGGTGGTCGGCGCCGACGCCGCATGAGCCGGACCGGCGCGTGGTCGCTCCCGACGGCCGCGGGACGCGTCGCGGTCGCCCCGGGCCCTCGCGAACGGCCGAGCGCCTTCCGTCGGTCGCGACGTTTCGGGGTCGGCGGTCGCCGCCGCTATCGCCGCGCTCGGGACGCTACTGGAGTGGGTCGGCAGCGGCGGGACTGGTGGCGGGATCGCCGCGTTCGGGCTCGTGACCGGGTTCGCCGGGGTTTGCGTCTCGGCTGTCCGGAACGCGCGGACGGAGATACCGCTGCGAGATGTCCGGCGCGCCGAGTTCAGGGACGGCGACGTGGTCGTCGTTCACGAGGACGAAGACGGCGACGCGGTCGAGACGGCCTTCCGACCGCGGTCGCCCGCGGCCCGGAACGACGCGGCGCTCGCGCTCCGCCTTCGCGGCGTCGACCTGCGCGGTGCCGACGACGCCGACAGCGTCTCTCGGACCGTCGTCGACGCGCCCGAGACGGAACTCGTCGCGTGAACCGTGACGGCTCGTCCCGTTGTCCTATCGGGGTTCACCGCGTCATCGACACCGACCGCTCGACGACCTCGTACCCCTGCGCGGCGAGCGCCTCGGCGTAGTACCGCTCGGCGACCCGCCCCTGCGGGAGCCGCCGGAGGCCGAACCGGCGCGTCGGTCGCAGTTCGAGGTCGACGACGGTCCCGCCGTCGGTCGTCTCGCGGACCGTCGCCGCGTACGAGGCCCACGGCCGACCGTCCGCCGTCCCCTCTATCTCGACCGTCGCGACCGGCGGGTGGTCGGAATCGCTCTCGCCGACCGCGGCGTCGTCGACCGCGTCCCTCCCGCTCACGTCGACGGAGAGGTCGAGCTCGACCGACTTGAGGCCGAGGAGGTACGAGAACTCGTAGGTCGCGTCCGTCCCGGGCGCGCTTCTGTCGGTAGCGGCGTCGGTCGACGCTGCCGTGTCGGCGGCGCTCCGGACCTCGTCGGCGACGCCCCACTGGAACGCGAGGTTCGGCGGTCTCGCCGACCCGAACCGCCGGACGACCGCTCCGGGCGACGCGTCCGTCCGGAGGCGAGTCGAGCCGCGCCGTCGAAACACGGGCACGCGGAGCGCGACGACGATGACGGCGCCGACCGCCACGCCGGGCCAGAACGAGATGGCGACGACCGCCGCGAGAAACGCGACGACGACGAGCAGCGCGAGGGTCCAGCCGACGGCGCGCTCCGCCCGGCGGTAGCGAGCGACGACGGACCGCACGTCCGATGCGTCTGTGTCGAGGGGCTGACTCGCGGAGGGCGAGGGCATCGCTCGCGCTTCGGGGACCGATCACATGTCCGTTTTGATCGCGCGGCCGTCGCGAGTCACACGCCGAATCAGATCCCGCCGTCGGCGTCGGGCGGCGCTCGCCCGCAGATGCTCACGAGGTCGTGGAGGTCGTCGATCTCGTAGGTCGGGTGGCAGTCCAGTTCGGTCGACCGGCGGTGAGGGCGGCGGAGGAACGCGGAGTCAATTCCCGCGTTGTCGGCCGCGCGCACGTCCGACTCGTTGTCGCCGACGAACAGCGCCGTCTCGGCGCCGAGGTCCTCGAGGGCGCGCTCGATGTAGTACGGCGAGGGCTTCTTCCGCGAGAGGCTGGCCACCGAGGGGTCGCGGCCGTACGCGACCTCGAAGTGGTCCGCGAGCCCGAAGTGGTCCAAGAGCGCGTCGACGGTCGCCTGCTGGTTCGAGGAGACGACGCCGAGGGAGGCGTCCAGCGCGCGGACGACGTCCACGTCGTCGTACGGCGTCTTCTGTCCCTCCCGGGCGGCGTCGATCTGCGCCGCCGACGCGACCTCGTCTCTGACCCGCCAGAACTCCGCCGGGTCGACGCCGTAGCGCTCGCAGATGTCGGCCAGGGTGGCGGGGTCGACCCCGACGGCGACGTCGTCGACGTGGGCGAGGTCCGGGTCCTCGACGCCGAGGCTCACGAAGGCGTCCCAGGCGGCCTCGCGGAGCGTGTCGAACGGCGTCCGCCCGACCAACACCCCGTCGTTGTCGAAGACGACGGCGTCGTACACGCATCGCCGTGGGTGGGTAACGGGCAAAAAGGTTTCACACGTCGGCCGGTCGGTGCCTCAGACGCCGAAGAGCCGGAGGAAGAGCCCGGCGAGCAGCGCCAGCGCACCGACGATCACGCCGACGAAGGGGATCGGTACCGGGAGCGGGATCACGATCAGCGCGACGCCGACGGCGATCAGCGCGGTCGAGAACCTCACGGGATCGCTTCGCCGTCGACGCTCAAATACCTTCAGGCGGATTGCGCGCGGCCGACGACCGCCCCCGGCGAGCGCGATAACTCCCGCACTTTCAATACCCGTCCCGTCGAACTCTCAGAACGGACCATGAACATCTCTGATATCGCAGTGCCGGAATACGTCGAGGTCGACGTCGACGAGCGTCTCGCCAAGGTCCGTTCTATCTTCGAGCGAGAGAACCCGAAGGGGATCGTCGTCGTCGAGGACGGCGAGTACGCCGGGGTCGTCGGGGAGAAACAGCTCATGCGCTCGCGCATGGAGGACGACACGAAGGTGTCGGCGGTGATGAAGCCGGCGCCCTCCGTCGACCGTCACGAGGACGTCCGCGAGACCGCCCGGCTCCTCGTCGAGGGCGACGTGAAGATCGCGCCCGTCTACGAGGGCGAGAAGCTCTTCGGTATCGTCACGGTCGACCAGATCCTCGAGGCCGTCCTCGACAGCCTCGACGCGATCACCGTCGGCCAGATCGCCACCGAGGACGTGATCGGCATCGGTGAGACTGAGAGCGTCGGGCGCGCCATCAACCGCCTCCGCGAGAACGGCGTCTCCCGACTGCCGGTCCTCGGCGACGACGGCGACCTCGTCGGCGTCGTCACCACGAACGACATCGTGGAGTTCGTCGTCCGCGACCAAGAGCGACAGGGCAGCGGCGACCGCGCGGGCGACATCGACCGGATGCTCGACATCCCCGTCTACGACATCATGTCGAGCCCCGTCGTCACCGCGCGGAACGCCGAGACCGCCCAGGCGGTCGTCGAGCGCATGTTCGACAACGACGTCTCCGGGCTCGTCGTCACGCCCGAGGGCGTCGACACCGTCGCCGGGATGGTGACGAAGACCGACGTGCTGCGCGCGCTCACGTTCACCGAACAGGATTCGATGGACGTCCAGATCACCAACGTCGACCTGTTGGAGGGGACCTCCCGCGAACACATCGTTGAGTCCATCGAGCAGGTCGCCGACAAGTACGCGGACATGCACGTCATCCACGCGCACGTCCGACTCCACGCGCACAAGGAGAAGCTCCGCGGCACGCCCCTGATCCAGTGTCAGATCCGCCTCCGCACCAACGAGGGTCAGGTCGGCGGCTCCGGCGAGGGGTACGGCGCCGAACACGCCTTCCACGTCGCGCTCGACAAGCTGGAGCGGAACGTCTTGGAGATCAAGGGCGTCAACGCTGACGAAGAATACCGCGGCCAGCTCCTCCGGAAGCTCGGCGACCTCTAAGTCGGTAGCGACCCGCGACGGCGGACGCGCGCTTCGCGTCGCCGTCGACAGACCCCGACCGCACCGCCGGGACGGGACCGTCTCCGGCGTGCGTTTCCGTCGCTGCGTCTCATTCTTCCCCGCCGATCACGCGTCCGAGCCCTCGGCGAGTCCGTCGCCGACGATCCGGAAGGTCGCGGTGTCGCCGGCCGGCTTCGACCGGTGCTTCTCGAGGGTGGCACGGCGGTTCCCACCGCGGTACCGGTCGACGCGCAGGATGGCCCCGGTCCAGTGGTTGAGGGTGTTCCCGCCGAGCGCGCGGTCGCGGTCGCCGTCCGGGTCGGTGAACACCTGGTTCGTGATGATCACAGCGATGTCGTGACGGCGGGCTAACGAGAGGAGGTGCGTCACCTGCTTCGCGACCTTCCGAAGCGACTCGCCGCCCTCGGTGTCACCGGCGCGCTCCAGCCGGTAGAAGCCCGTCGCGGAGTCCAACACGATCAGCTCGACCTCCTCGGCGAGCTCCTCGGCGTCGCGCACCGCCTCGCGCTGGTCGTCGAAGTCGTACGCCTCGGAGATCACGAGCCGCGAGGCGATCGAATCGACCGTCTCGTCGGTGTCCGGGTCGTCGGCGCGGCCCGCGGCCAGCTGCTCGAACCGATCGATCGAGAGCCCCTCGGTGTCGACGTAGAGGGCGCGGTCGCCGCCGGCCGCGACCTCCACCGCGGCCGCGAGCGCGAGGTTCGTCTTCCCGGCGGCCGGCGGCCCGTACACCTGCGTGACGACGCCGCGCTCGAAGCCGCCGCCCAACAGCTCGTCGACCGGGCGACAGCCGGTCGGGATCGGATCGCTCACTGTGAAGTGATCCGCCCGCGCTCGTATTTAAACGGTCGATCGCGTCGCCGTCGGGAGAGCGCCGTCCAACGTCGAAATGAGTCACTCCCCGTCGGAGAGAGCCGGCGCTCGTCGGGGTGTGATAAGTGTGAGAGAAACGGAGATAGGCGCCATTCGCGTCGAACGACGGCCGAAATCCGGTAGTGCGTGCGGACGCGCCGTCCGCTACGTGGGGGTTAGTTGCGGACGAGGTTCGTCGCGCGGGGTCCCTTGGGGGACGATTCGATGTCGAATTCCACTTCCTGACCCTCCTCGAGGTCCGGGCCGCCGACGTCTTCCATGTGGAAGAACACGTCTTCGTCGTCGTCGAGGTCGCCGTCGTCAGTCGAGATGAAACCGTAGCCGCCAGTGTCGTTGAAGAAATCAACCTTACCGTTTGCCATTGCGAATAAACGTACAGCCCGTTTGGGGATAACCCTTGCGAGGGCCACGGTACCACGGAGGTTCCGGACGTTCGTCTATCGGGGATGTTCCGTGTACGGCCGTCTCTCAGGGACGTCTCGCCGGTCTGCGGCGGTCGCGGTAGTGTTCACCGCGCGCAACCAGCCGCGGGGTTCATTTACGAGCGACTACGTAGTTCGGGCAACGACATGGAGCGCCGCCACTTCCTCCGATCGCTCGCCGCCACCGGAACCGCCGCCGGCGCGACCGCCACGGCCGGCTGCGCCGGCGTCCTCGGCGACTCCGGCGACGACGGGACGATCCTCGGCCCGCCGGAACAGAATCGCGGCGAGCCGGTCCACCCGATCCACGGCGACGAGATGCCCGAGTTCACCGTTCCCGACCCGATCGCGGGCGAGGAGATATCGACGACGCAGTTCGAGGGCGAACGCGCGTTCCTGTGGACGTCCTTCTACACCAACTGCCCCGACGGCGTCTGTCCCGCGCTCATCCTCCGGCTGCGGCGCGCGCAGGAGGTCGCCGCCGAAGAGGGGTTCGGCGACGAGGCCGCGTTCCTCCCGCTCACCTTCGACCCGGAGCGCGACACGGCGGACGTGCTCCGCGAGTACGCCGGGCAGCGCGGCGTCGACCTCGACGCCGGGAACTGGCACTTCCTCCGCCCGGAGAGCTACGAGGCGGGCGTGGAGCTGATGGACGAGAACTTCGGACTCAAGATCGAGAAGACGGACGGCGAGCAGTACGAGAACCTAGAGTACGCGTTCCCGCACTACGGGCTCATCCTGCTGGTCAACAAGCGGGGTATCGTCGAGCGGGCGTACCCGCGCGGGCCGGCCACCGACGTCGAACGGATCGTCGACGACTTCCGACGGGTGGTCACGGCGTGAGGCGACGGCACCTCCTGGCGGGGCTCGCGAGCGTCGGCGTCCTCGGCGGCGCGGGGGCCGTCGCGACCGGCGGGGTACCGGACGCGCTCGGTGGCAGCGACGCGCCCGAACTCGTCGAGCCGATAACGCTCGACACGGTCGACGCGCCGGGGAGCCGCGATGGCGAGGTGACGCTGCCCGCCCCGGACCGACCGACGTTCGTCGACTTCTTCGGGACGTGGTGTCCGCCCTGCGCCGAGCAGATGCCGGCCCTCGCGGAGGCGCACGATCGGATCGGCGACGAGGTGCTGTTCGTGTCGGTGACGACGGAGCCCGTCGGTGAGGCGGTCAGCGAGGAGACGGTGGCCGACTGGTGGCGGGAGAACGACGGCGACTGGCTCGTCGCCGCCGACGTCTCCGCCGAACTCGCGGCGCGACTCAACGTCGGAAGCTACCCGAGCGCGCGCGCCGTCGACGCCTCCGGGCGCGTCCGCTGGGCCACGTCCGGGACCCACACCACCGAGGAGTTCATCGAGGGTATACGGCAGGCGCTCGACGGATGACGGGGCGACCCGACTCATGACCGACGTCTCGCTTGCGACAAACGTCCCGCTGGCCGTGACCGCGGGTGTGACAACGTTCTTCTCGCCGTGCGCGTACCCGCTCCTGCCGGGATACGTGGGCTTCTACGTGAACTCCGTCGACGCCGACTCCGCGTCCGTCGTCGGGGCGGGGGCTCGAGGGATCGCGGCCGCGGTCGGCGTGTTAGCGACGTTCGCGCTGCTCGCGGGCGCGACCGTCCGGATCGGCTACTCGACGCTGTCGAACATCACGGTGTTCGAGACGCTCGTCGGCGGGCTGCTGATCGCCTTCGGACTGCTCGTGGTCTCCGGGCGCGCGCCGTCGATATCCGTGCCGCTGCCGGAGCGGCGGTCGAGCGTGTTTGGGTTCGGCGTCTTCGGCGCGGGGTACGCGCTGGCCGGCGCCGGCTGTGTGGCCCCGGTGTTTCTCAGCGTCGTCGCCCGGGCGATCGCGCTCCCGTCCGAGACGGCGGTACTCCTCCTCGGCGTCTACGCCGGCACCGTCGCCGTCCTGATGGCCGCGACGACCGTCGCGACGGGCGTCGGTCTCGTCAGCAACGCCAACCGGGTGATGAACCACGCGGGACTGCTGAAGCGGATCGCGGGCGCCGTGATGATCGTCGCGGGGACCGGCCAGCTGTACCTCTCGCTGGTCGTGTACTGAGGCCGGACTCGTCTCCCGAACACGGACGGGCCGCGTCTCGCTCCCCGAAACGGGTCCCGTAGATTCTTAATCGATACAGCGGAACTTCCGTACAGCCGAACCGATCGGTTCGGTCCCCGTACTATGAACCTAGACGAGTTCACCGCCGCGAACGCACCGACCGACAGCGCGGAACCGTTCCAGCGCGAGAACAGCTACACCCTAGACGTCGACGTCGACGGCACCGTCATGGCGAAGGCCGGCTCGATGGTGGCGTTCACGGGCGACGTGTCCTTCACCGGGAAGGCCTCCGCGGAGGGCGGTATCACCGGGTTCCTCAAGGAGGCCGCTACGAGCGAAGGAACGCCGATCATGGCCGTCGAGGGGCAGGGCCACGTTTACTTCGCCGACGACGGCAAGAAGGTCCAAGTCGTCGAGCTCGACGCCGGCGAGTCGATCACGGTCAACGGCGAGGACGTGCTCGCCTTCGAGGAGTCGCTCTCCTACGAGATCAACACGATCGACAGCCTCGCCGGCGCGCTCGCCGGGGGCTTCAGCAACGTCTACCTCGAGGGGCCGGGCTACGTCGCGATCACCACCCACGGCGACCCGATCGTCCTCGAACCGCCGGTGTCGACCGACCCGAGCGCGACCGTCGCGTGGAGCGGCACGTCGCCGGACGTGGAGGTCAACCGCAGCCTCTCGGACATGATCGGCCAGGAGTCGGGCGAGCGCTACCAGATGCGCTTCGGCGGCGAGGGGTTCGTCGTGGTCCAGCCGCGCGAGGAACACGTCTGAGGCGGCGACGGGAAGTCAGCCCGGTAGCCCGGGGCTATCGCGCCGCCAGCCAGCCGGCGAAGTCGCCGGTGAGGAAGCCGACGTAGTCGACGACGCCGAGGTACAGCACGACGACCACGACGATCAGGATCGGGACCCGGACCGCCCAGATCCAGACTGCGTCGAGGCCGGCGCCGTCAGCGATCCCCTTTCTGAGCTCCTCGCGGCCGACGTCCGGGATCACCCAGCCGACGAACAGCGCGAGCAGAAGCGAGCCGAGGACGAGCAGGATCCCGTCCGCGAGCCCGTCGTACAGGCCGAGGAAGATCGAGTCGATCGTGACCGGGACGCCGAGCAGGAAGACGGCGGCTCCGAGCGCGGCCGACGCGGGCACCCGGGCGACGCCGACCTCGTCGATGAGGTAGGAGACGAGCACCTCGAGGATACTGATCGCGGAGGAGAGCGCGGCGATCCCGACCATGCCGAAGAAGACGACGCCGAGGATCCGGCCGCCGGGAATGCCCGCGAACGCGGCGGTGAGGCTCACAAAGATCGTCCGCGGGCCGCCGGCGCCCGGTTCGATCCCGATCGAAAAGAGGACGGGGAAGACGACGAAGCCGACGAGGACGGCGACGAGCGTGTCCAGCGCCGCAATGATCCCGGCGTCGGCCGCGAGGTTCCGGTCCTCGCCGAGGTAGGAGGCGTACGTTATCATCACGCCCATCCCGAGCGACAGCGTGAAGAACGCCTGTCCGGCGGCGGCGGGGAGGATCTCAGTCCAGTTCGCGGCGATTGTGGCGAAGTCGGGCGAGAGGTAGTAGGCGTACGCCGCGCTCGCGCCGTCGAGGGTGAACCCGTACGCGGCCAGTCCGACGAGCAGGACGAGTATGGCCGGCACCATCACCTTCACGCTCAGTTCGATCCCCCGCCTGACGCCGGCGGCGATGATCCCGACGACGAGCAGCATGAACATGGCGTGGAAGAGGAGGGTGTCGAGCCCGGTCGAGACCGACTCGTACAGCGCGTCCGCGGCCGCCGGGTCGGCGACGGTGAACCCCTCTGTGATCCCGATGAGCGTGTAGCGCAGGAACCACCCCGCGACGACGCTGTAGTACGAGAGGATGATGAAGCCGGTGACGACGAACAGCCAGCCGGCGGACGACCAGACGCCGCTGCCCAGTTCCCGAAGCGCCCCGACTGGGTTCCGGTCGGTGCGGCGCCCGATGACGAACTCCACGAGGATCGCCGGGAACCCGATCAGCGCGACGAACGCGAGGTAGGTGATCAGAAACGACGATCCGCCGTACTGGCCGGTGATGAACGGGAACCGCCAGATGTTCCCTAGCCCGACCGCGCTCCCGACCGCGGCGAGGATGAACCCCGCCCGCGTCGCCCACGTCTCGCGTGCCATTGGTGTGCTGGATGAAATCCCTCTCCCCGATAAAAACGTGTCTCTCTGGGCCGCTTACTGCTGATAATCGAACATGATCAATCGGTCACCGGCCCGGAAACGAACGTTCGCCGCCGTGCGTCCGTCGACACGTCGGCCGGTCGGACCCGCATCGGGGACCGTGAATTTAATAGCCGGACAGGGACCTCACGAGGTATGGAACGCGTAGATGTCGCGATCGTGGGCGGCGGGCCGGCCGGGTCGTCCGCGGCGCACGCGGCCGCGACCGGCGGGGCGGACGCCTTGGTCGTCGAGAAAGGGGTCCCCCGGGCCGACCGCGACGGCCTCGGTCCCGACTCGACCGACGCGGCCGGGATCTTGGACTACTGGGTGGACATCATGGGGATCCACCCCGACGAGTTCGACGACGGAGTAATTCAACGCGAGCTGAACCGCGCCGAGTTCCGGGGGCCCGACGAGTCGGCGACGCTCACTTCCACCGGCATCGACTCCTCGTACGACAAGTTCGGCTACACCTTCCAGCGGGCGCGGTTCGACGACTGGCTCCGCGACCGAGCCGAGGAGGCCGGGGCCGAGTACCGCGTCGGGACCTCCGTTCGCGGCGTCGACACTGACCTCTCGGTGGGCCCCGCCGACGGCGACCCGCGCCACACGCTCGAAATCGCGGACGGCGGCACCGTCGGCGCCGACTTCGTCGTTCTCACCGACGGCCCGCAGCGGACGGTGACGAACCGCGTCCTCGACGAGTACCTGCCCGCGGACGCGCAGGCCTCCGAGCGCTTGGCCTCCCGGACCGCCAACCACATCGCGTATCAGGAGTATCGGCGCGTTCCCGAAGACGTGTTCGAGGAGGTCGAGGACGCGCTCGTCTTCTGGTGGGGCGTGATGCCGGGCGAGACCGCGTACCCGTGGATCTTCCCGAACGCGGACCGCGTCTGCCGGGTCGGGCTGACGATGCCGATCGGCCTCGACATGGACGAGATCGACGCCTCGGAGTACGCCCTCCTCCGCGAGGACGACGAGTCGATCCCGCAGGGCGGCGAGTACATCCGCCGACTCTTGGAGTGGCAGTACGGCGAGGAGTACGACATCGAGGAGGAGTTCCCGCTCGTCGAGGACGCGGGCAAGCGGGGCGGGACGGAGACGTACCCGATCTCGTCTACCCGGCCGATCGACTCACCCGTGGAGGCCGGCATCGCGGTCGCGGGCGGCGCGATGGGGACCACGTCGGCGTTCCACGAGGGCGGCGATCACGTCGCGGTCCGAACCGGCGCGATCGCGGGCGAACTCGCCGCCGAGGGCGACTTGGCCTCGTATAACCGCCGCTGGAAGGAAGCGATCGGCGACGAGGTCGTCCGCAACGTGACGATGGCCGACATGGTCGCGGAGTACGAGCCCGCCGACTGGGACCGCGTCATCGGCGCGGCCGACGCGATGCTCGCCGCCGAGACCGGCGACGACCTCCTCTCGCAGCCGTACCGCTCCGGGTGGGAGTCGCTCAAGCTGCTGGCCGGTTACAAGTGGAACAAGCGCCGGGTGAAGAAGGGGTACGTCGGCATCGACGAGAGCGAGTACGTGTACTGACCCGCGGACGCCGTCGACCGCGTCGCCGGCAGCGCTGCCCCCCGACGAGACCGGTCCCGCTACCGGATCACGGGCGCCGCCAGCTCCACCGGCTCCGCGTCGATCCCCGCCACGTCAACCGGTTCGGTCTCGTGGGTCGGCCACCGACCGGTCTTCGTGAGCCGCTCCGTCAGGTCCGGCGCGACGAGGTGCGTGTCCTCGCTTTTCGTTCCTCGGACCGTCGGATTCCACGCGTAGCCCATCGGCCACCGGACGGGCTCGTCGCCGTCGGGCGTCGCTATCCACTCTCGGCCCGCGAACCCGGCCGCGCCGCCCTGGTGGTGCTTCTCCCATTCGTCGGCGAAGCCGACCGCGTCGTACGCCTCTCGGATCGCCTCGAACACGTCGCCGGCGGCGTCGGGGGCGTCCGCGGACGCGGCGTCACCGTCTCCTCCGACGAGCGTCCCGGCCGCCGCGGCCTCGGTGGCTCGGATCGCGGTGGCCTCGACGCGCGCCGCGGCGCGGTGTCGCTCCTCGAACCAGTCCGGCGCGTCGAAGGCCACCGTCCGCGTCATCGAGGCGTAGAGCCCCGCCCGCTCCGCGGTGACCGAGACGAGCGCGTAGTCGCCGAGCGCGGCGTCGCTCGGGGTGTAGTGGCGGAACGCCTGCGCTCGCTCCGCGCCGCCGACGAGGACGACCGGCGTGTCCACGTCGCGGGAGGCGAGCGAGATGTCAATGCCGGCCGCGACCTCGTACTCCGGGTCGTCGGGTTCGAGGTTCCGGCAGACGGTCTCGACGGCGGCCGCGACCTCCCGACCCAGCTCGCGGTACCGCTCGACGTCGTCGTCGGTGAGGGGTTGTCGGAGCCGGCTCCCGTCGACCGCCTCGAAGCCGGGCACGTCGAAGTCCGCGGCGGCGGGCGCGGGCGACCGCTCGGCGACCGCCGCGGCGAGTGAGTCGGCGTACCACGGGAACGATTCGACCGCGAACGCGTCCGGAAGCTCCTCGTCGGCGAGCCGGTCCGCCTCGATGTCGTCGGCGATTACGCGGAGTTCGCCGTCGTAGCCAGCGGCCGCGACGCCCGTCGCCGCGTCGGCGTCCACGACGTTGTCGCCGCCGGTGAGCCACGCGAACCCGTTCGGCCGCGCGAACCAGACCGCTTCGAGTCCGCGCTCGGCGAGGTAGGCGTCCAGCCTGTCCGTGCGGGCGGCAAGGTCGACCATACGGACGGACTGTCGCCGAACGGGTAAAACCGGTCGGAAGCCGTCTGCGCGCGGACGCCGTGCGACCGCTCCGTACCCGCCGTCCGGTCGACACCGACCGACGACCCGCCTGGGCCGCGACCGTCGCCGCGCTGTCTCCCGATCGAGCCGCCGGGCCGGCCCCGCGGGCGGTTCGAAACGAAAGGTTCAATTACGTCCCACGGAAACGACGAGACGCGTCAGTAAGCCCCTTCGGGTTGGTAGTCTAGTCCGGTTATGACACCTCCTTGACATGGAGGAGGCCGGCGGTTCAAATCCGCCCCAACCCACTTTCTTGCGGCCGATACCACTCGACGGCGGGAGTCCCGGATGTAATCACCGGACGATATAGCGACGAGTTCAGCGGAGGCAGTGCGTTATTCTGTCTAACTGAACACTGAACGAGTCATCAGACTGTGATCGCAAACCCGTCGTTCGGAGAGATTTTCTGAGCAGAGATTCTTCCCTCCGAGCATAAGTTTCCGATCCGAGGCCACCTCCGAATTCGGCTCCCGATTTGCGCTACAACTCCCGGTTGTAATCGTCGCGGTCGTGGCGGTAACCGGATTGTCACTGTACCTCTCTGTGACTATGGCCGCGGCTTCCGGCCTCCTCGTCGGAACCATCGTCGCCTTGCTCGTCGCTGCTCTCGCAACGATACTCGATTAATTCCATCGGCTATCGGTGGACGGCCCGGGACGGACGCTTGATCCGGCGGTACGTCGAGGGGTCCTGATCCGCCGCGAGCCGGGGGACCTCACCGCGTCGGTCGGGGGTGGCTAATGAGAAGTTTCTTTTACCTCACCCCGGAGAATAGCGGTAGATGAGTGACCGAGGCGGTCGACCGTCGGACCGAACCGAATCCCCCGCTTCGAGCGGTGAAACGGCGGGTTCCTTCGATCCGGCGTCGCCGACCTCGTCCGCCCCGGTCGCCGACGACGGCGCGTCGACCGGGCGACTGGTCGTCGTCTGCGGGCTGCCCGGCGTCGGCAAGACGACCGTCGCCGAGCGGATCGCCGACCACGTCGACGGGCGGATCCGGCGGACCGACGTGATACGCAAGCAGCTGTTCGACGACCCGGAGTACACCGACGCGGAGACCGAGGCGGTCTACGCCGAACTGCTCGCGCGCGCTCGGGACGACGTCGACGACGGGGGCGCCGTCGTCCTCGACGCGACGTTCGCGGATGCCCGGTTCCGGGCGGACGCCCAGGAGACGGCCGCCGAGGCCGCGGCCGAGTTCGACCTCGTCGAGGTCGCCTGCGACGAGGCGGTCGTCGAGCGCCGGATCGAGCGCCGAGACGGGATCAGCGACGCCGACTTCGAGATCCACCTCCACTTCAAGGAGCTGTTCGACGAGGTGGCGTCGGAGCACGTCGTCGTCGACAACTCCGGGACCGAGGCTGAGACGTTCGCGCAGGTCGACGCGGCGTTCGGCGAGCGGGCGACCGACGGTGACGCGGCCGGGTACGACGCGACCGACGGCGACGCGACCGGCGAAGGTACGGCCGTCGAAGGTTCGACCGTTGACGGAGACGATCGGTCGACCACGCTCACCGACGCGGAGTGAGTTCGGTCCGGCGCTCCGGGGCGCCGTCGTCGTGCGAACGGATCGCGTGACGGGCGCACACACGCGTCTCCAATCACTTATACGGGCGAGCGCACAACGGAAGGTATGAGCGAAGAATCCGGGCGGAAGAACCTCCGCATGCCCAACGACGACGAAGTGTTCGCTGTAGTGACAGAACACCTCGGCGGCAACCACGTCCAACTGCGCTGCGCCGACGGCGAGGAACGACTCGGCCGGATCCCCGGCCGCATGAAGTACCGCACGTGGATCAACGAGGGCGACGTGGTCCTCGCCGAGCCGTGGGACTGGCAGGACGAGAAGGCGAACGTCGAGTGGCGGTACGATGACGAGGACGCCGACCAGCTCCGCCGCGAAGGCCACATCCAGTAGCGACGCCCGACTCGTCGGGCGAGCGGACCGCCCCGGACGCGCAGTCGTGTTGTCACCGATCGATGCTCTCGCCGCTCTTCTCGATTACGCCGCGACCCGGCAGCGGGTCGTCTCGGTCCCCGAACCGGCCAGCGGAAAGATACGGTCAGTACGGCGACGGCCACCGATTCCGCCGGAATCGGGACCGATCGAGAGCGGCCGGGGCGGCCGAGTCGCTCCGGCTCATCCTCCGTAGTGTGTAGTATTGTGGTCTATATCCAAAACCGTTATCAGTCCCGGGCGTGTACCCGGTGGTATGAGTTCGACAGAAGCCGCTCCCGCAGAACCGATCCAGCTGGACGACGCCGACGCGTTCGACGACCGAGTCGCCGAGAACGATGTCGTTCTCGTCGACTTCTACGCCGACTGGTGCGGTCCGTGCCGGATGATGGAGCCCGCCGTCGAGGCGGTCGCGAGCGACACCGACGCGGCGGTGCTGAAGGTCGACGTCGACGTCCACCAGGCCCTGGCCGGCGAGTACGGCGTCCAGGGGATCCCGACGCTGCTCGTGTTCGCCGACGGTGAGCCGGTCGAGCGTATGGTCGGCGCGCAGAGCGAGCAGGCGCTGACCGACGCGGTCGGCGAACACACCGCCTGAATCGGTCCGACAGGCGTCACACACTGAACACCCGAGACGCGGGACCGCGCCGGCCATCGCGGCCCGAGTCGCCGAAACCGACACCATGAGAACGATCCAACTCGACGACGACGGTATGACCCCGAGAGAGCTCCGCGCGGACGTCCCGGCCCTCGGCGACGCGGCGTACTTCAACTTCGGCGCGCACGGGCCGAGCCCGGAGTACGTCGTCGAGGCGGCCGGGTCCTTCATCGAGGAGCACGAGTACGGCTCCGCGACCACCGACCCGTACGGCCACGCGTTCGAGACGTACGACCGCGTTCGCGAGCGGATCGCGGCGTTCGTCGGCGCCGACCCCGAGGAGGTCGCGCTGACGGAGAGCACGACCGACGGGATCACCCGCGTCGCCGGCGCGATCGACTGGGAACCGGGCGACGTGGTCGTCCGGACCGATCTCGAACACCCGGCAGGCGTCCTCCCGTGGAAGCGCCTCGAACGCGAGGGCGTCGAAGTCCGCGTCCTCGAAACGGAGGCGGGCCGCGTCGACCGCGACGAGTACGCAGCGGCGGTCGCGGACGCCCGGCTCGTCTGTTTCAGCGCGATCACGTGGACCCACGGCACCCGCCTCCCCGTCGCCGACCTCGTTGCGGTCGCGAACGACGCGGGCGCGTTCACCCTCGTCGACGCGGTTCAGTCGCCCGGGCAGGGCGCGATGGACGTGAGCGAGTGGGGCGCCGACGCGGTCGCCGCGGCCGGCCACAAGTGGACGCTCGGCCCGTGGGGCGCCGGATTCCTCTACGTGGACCGCGACGCCGCGGCCGATCTCGCGCCCCACGCGGTCGGCTACCGCGGCGTCGAGGACCCGACCGGCGACGAGATCGAGTTCAAGCCGGCCGCAGGGCGCTTCGAGGTCGGGACGACGACGGCGGCGGCGCACGTCGGCCTCGTCGAGGCGCTCGACGCCATCGAGGCGGTCGGCCTCGACGCGATCGAGGCGCGGATCGAGGCGCTCACCGACCGGCTCAAGGACGGCGTCCCCGAGGATCGACTCCTCAGCCCGCGGGCGTTCGAGTCCGGGCTCGTGACGATCGACGTCGACGACCCGGAGGCGACCGTCGAGCGACTCGGCGAGCGGGACATCGTCGTCCGGTCGCTCCCGCACCCGGACGGGATCCGGGTGTCGGTCCACGCCGTCTCGACGGAGGCGGAGGTCGACCGGCTCCTCGACGCGCTGGAACCCGAGTGGTGACCGGCGGGACGGGTCGCCGTCCCGTTCCACGTCGCGGGGTCGCGTCGGCTCAGTCGCACGCGCCTCGACCGGACGCGTTTTAGTACTCGACGCGCAATACCGCCCATGGGATTCCACACGTTCGACGCCGAGCAGGCGTCGCAACTCGAGCGCCCGAGCCGCTACCGATGGGTCTCCGCGGAGGAGCTTATCGGCCCGCTGGTCGAGGTCGGCGCCGCGGTCGTCGCCGACCTCGGCAGCGGTACCGGCTTCTACACCGACGCCGTCGCCGAACACGCCGAGACCGTCTACGGCGTCGACGTCCAGTCGGAGATGCACGAGTACTACCGCGACAAGGGGCTCCCGGAGAACGTCGACCTCGTCGCGAGCGACGTCTCGGACCTCCCCCTCGCCGACGGCGAACTCGACGGGGCGTGCTCGACGATGACGTACCACGAGTTCGCGAGTCCGGACGCGATCGGCGAGCTCGCCCGCGTCCTCCGCTCCGACGGGCGGCTCGTCGTGTTCGACTGGTCGGCCGACGGCGACGGCGACCACGGGCCGCCGGTCGACGAGCGCTTCGCTGCGCGCGACGCGCGCGAAACGCTCGTCGACGCCGGGTTCGAGATCGAGCGCGCCGAGACGCGGACCGAAACGTTCGGCGTCGTCGCGCGGGCACCCTAAACGACCGTCCCGTATCTGTCCGAAACCGCCGCCACACCGTCGCATTCGAACGTTCGTGAAGAAATACCGTTAGGTGTATCCAGCCCGTACGAGGGGTATGTCCGTCCGTCACCGATCGGTAGCCGTCGCCGCGCTCGCCATGTTCGCGACGCTCGCCGCGCGACCGGCCGCGGCCCACGTCGACTACGTCACCGAGGACTCCGGCGACCCGCTCGACGCTGTGGCGTTCGTCATCGAGGTGCTCTCGGACCCGTTCAACGCGGCGCTGTTCGCGGGGTCCGGAGCGCTCGGGCTCGTCGGCATCGCGGCGTACCTCTGGGTGCGACCGACGATCGTCGACATCGTCGTCCTCCGCGAAAAGCTCGCCGGGTACGCCGACCTCGTCCCGTGGATGCTCCGCCTCGCCGTCGGGCTCCCGCTCGTCGGCGCCGGCTTCGAGGGGTATCTCTTCGCGCCGACGCTCGCGTTCGACACCGGGGCGAGCCCGCTCTTCCGGGTGCTGTTCATCGGGCTCGGGTTCTTCACCCTCTTCGGGCTGGCGACGCGGATCACCGCGACGGTCGGCCTGCTGACGTACGCGTGGGTGTTCCTCGCGGTCGACCCCCTCGTCTTCCTCGCCGTGGAGTACGTCCCGGTGTTCCTCGCGCTGCTGATCCTCGGCGGCGGCCGCCCGAGCGCCGACGACATGCTGCTGGCGGTCGCGAGCACGCCGGGCTCGTACTACGGCCGGGTCGACCCCGTCCAGTACCTCAAGTCGTTCCTCGACGAGTCGACGGCCCCGCTGCGGCGCTACGTCCCGACGGTGCTCCGGGTCGGGATGGGCGTCTCGTTCGTCTACCTCGGCCTCATTCAGAAGCTCGCCGACCCCGCGAGCGCGCTCCAGGTTGTCGAGAAGTACGACCTCACGGCGGTGGTCCCGGTCGACCCGGGGCTGTGGGTCGTCGGCGCGGGGGTGACCGAGGTCGCCGTGGGGCTCGCGCTGATCGCGGGTTTCTTCACCCGCGGCGCGGCCGCGCTCTCGTTCGTCCTGTTCACGACGACCCTGTTCGGGCTCCCGGACGACCCCGTCCTCGCGCACGTGGCGCTGTTCGGGATGGCGTCGGCGGTGTTCACGCTCGGCTCCGGCCCGCTCGCGTTCGACTACTGGTTCGGTCGGCCGGCGCTCGACGGCGACGACTCGGCGGTCGCGGCGGACTGACCGCGACGGGTGCTCGTCCGTGACGGGCCACGACCGCGGGCGGGCGCCGCGACCGCGACCCCCCGCCGGCTTTTAAGTTACTCTCGCGCGGTGAGGGAGGTATGCGAGTGGACCTCGGCAACGCCCTGGCGACGACGCCCGGGCTCACGACGGCAACGCTGGACCGACTCGACGACCGCGTCGCGGCCGCGCACGAGCGGATCGCGGCCGGGATGGCCGACGACGAGTTCGGGTACGCCGCCCTGACGCTCCCCGAGACCGCGGACCCGGACGCGATCTACGCCGCGGTCGAGGGGTTCGACCGCCCCGAGGCGGTGCTGACGGTCGGGATCGGTGGCAGCGCGCTCGGCGCGGCGACGCTGTCGAACGCCCTCGACAGCGACGTGGACGCGTACGTCCTCGACAACGTCGACCCCGACGAGACGCGGCGCCGCCTCGCCGACCTCCCGCTCGACAACACCGTCGTCAACGTGGTGTCGAAGTCGGGGACGACCGCGGAGACGCTCGCGAACTTCCTCGTCGTCCGCGAGGCGATGGCCGACGCGGGCGTCGACTGGACCGAGCGCACCCTCGTCACGACGGGCGAGTCGGGGAACCTCCGCCGGCTGGCCGACCGCCACGACCTTCCGTCGCTCCCGGTGCCCGACGGCGTCCCCGGGCGCTTCTCGGCGCTGTCGACGGTCGGGCTCGCCGTCGCCGCGCTCCAGGGCCACGACGTCGAGGCCGTCCTCGCAGGGGGCCGCGACGGGATGGACGCGCTCGCCGGGTCGCTGTACGACTCGCCCGCGTACGCCTACGGGGCGGCGACGTACGCGCTCGCGGAGCGGGGCGCGCTCACCAACGCCGTGATGCCGTACGCCGAGTCGCTGGAGACGTTCGCGGAGTGGTTCGCCCAACTGTGGGCCGAGAGCCTCGGGAAGGACGGGCTGGGGCAGACCCCGGCGCGCGCGCTCGGGGCGACCGATCAACACTCCCAGCTCCAGCTGTACCGCGCCGGGCCACCCGACAAGCTGGTGACGCTCGTCCGGCCGACAGAGCGCGCCGACGCGCCGATCCCCGAGACGGACCTCGACGGGCTCGCGTACCTCGGCGGCTCGTCGCTCGGCGGCCTGCTCGACGCCGAGTTCGAGGCGACTGAGGCGAGCCTCGCGGCCGCCGACGTCCCCAACGTGCGGGTCGAGATCGACCGCGTCGACGAACGCGCGCTCGGCGAACTCCTGTTCGGGATGGAGGCCGCTTGCGTGCTGTACGGCGAGCTCGCGAGCGTCTCGACGTTCACCCAGCCCGCCGTCGAATGGGGCAAGAAGGCGGCCCGCGGGCTGCTCGGCGGCGGCGACTTCGAGGAGGCCGAGGCGGTCGCGGAGAAGCGCGAGCTGCGAATAGACTGATCTGCTCTGCGAGTGGGGACGTCGTCGGCGCCGATCCCCTTCCGGTGCGTCTAAAGCCCTTGCGAGTCGTGTTCACTGTAATGAGCGACGACCCCTTGGCCTCGGCGGTCGGCCAGCGCGTGTTCCGCGTCGCGAGCGCCCTGTTCGCGATCGTGTTCGCGCTCCTCGTCGCGAGCGCGATCACCGCGCCGGGCGCGGAGCTGGCCGCCTCCCTCGGGCTGGTGTCGGAGGGCACGACCGGCTACCAGCTCCTTCAGACGCTGCTCCAGTTCGTCGGGTTCGCGATCGCGGTCGCCGGCTACCTCGCGATCACCGACCAGTGGACGCTCGCCCGGATCTCCCGCCCTGACGCCCGCGAAGCGGCGATCATCGTCGGCGGGGGTATCGCCCTCTTCGCGTTCCAGTACGGCGCGCTGTTCGCGCTCGATCAGGTCGGCCTCTCGACCGGGCAGAATCAGGCGGTCGTCCCCGCCGGCGACCCCGTCCCGTACTACCTCGCGATGATCGCGGTGTCGCTCGCGGTGGTCGGCCCGGTCGAGGAGCTGCTGTTCCGCGGCGTCGTCCAAGGCACCGTCCGCCGCGCGTTCGACGCGGTCCCCGCGGTGCTCATCGCGAGCCTCGCGTTCGGGCTGATCCACCTCCCCTCGGTCTCGGGGACGCCGGTCGAGCAGTGGGCGTACGTCGGTATCGTGGTCGTGTTGGGGTCCGTCCTCGGCGCGTTCTACGAGTGGACGGACAACGTGGTGGTGCCGGGGCTGGTCCACGGCATCTACAACGCGGTCACCTACGCGGTGCTGCTCGCGCAGGCCCTCTGAGGGGCACCGGTTCAGTACGTCTCTTTCCCCCACCGCAGGTCGTCGTAGGTCGCCTGCTGGTCGCTGCCGAGCCGCTCCTCGAACTTCCGGCGGAGCGCCGCCTTCTCGCTGGCTGAGATGCGCGCCAGCGCGTCCGCCTTCGCGACCGGCTCCGGCGGGCCGCGGGTCGCCGCCACCTCGGCGACCACCTGCCGGGTGAGCCGTTCGCGGGTCCCCGCGTCGCGGGTGAACGCGTACGGCGCCTCCAGCTTGTAGGTCACGTCGGTCCGCGGGTCGTAGACGACCATGAACGTGGGCTCGTACAGCTCGGGGTCGAGCTCGCGGTCGACACCGAGCGCGTCGCCGTCGGCGGCCATCGGCGCGTCCGCGCCGCCGCGGCTGCGGAACCACGTGGTGAACGTGAGGTCGTCGTGGAGCCGCGCGCCGCGCTCTGCGCCCCGGTCGTCGTCGGTGAACTCTCCGTCGCCGGCGGCCCCGTACGGCTCGCGGCGCTCCAACAGCCGGGTGAACAGCGCGGTGTCGTCGGGCCACGGCGACTCGACGCCGGCGCGCGAGAGCGCGCGGACGGCGGTGCCGCTCGCGGGGTTCTTCACGAAGCCGGCCAGCGGCACGTCGCGCTCGACGAACCGCTCGACGAGGCGGACGTACTTCTCGATCACCGCGCGCGGCTTCGCCTCGCGGGCGAGCGCGCCGAGCTCCGGGTCGCGGTCGGCCCACGTGAACAGCTCCTTCGGGTAGATGGGACCGTCGAGGACGAGCAGGTCCTCCACCCGGTCGGCATGGTCGAGCGCGTGGGTCCCCTCCGCGAGGTATAAGGCGAGCGCGTGGACGACCCGCTCCGCGTAGCGGTTCACCCGCGGGACGTGGAGGACGCGCTGCTTGGTGTGGCCCTCGTCGCGGCGCGTCCACTCGCTGTCGAAGCCGGCGGTCGAGTCGCCGGCGTGGACGGTGGCCACGATGGTGCGGTCGCGGTGGAGGTCGAGGTCGGTCGGCGAGCTCGCCATCGCCGCGTGGGCGACGTCGACGACGAGGCCGTTCTTGAACGTCGTCGGGTTGATCGTCCCCGAGTCGAGCCCGTGGACCGCCTCGAACGGGCGCTCGGCGAGCGCCACGTCGTCGATGGCGGCCCGATGGCGCTCGTGGTCGCCGAGCGCCGCGAGCACGACCCGGCCGTCGCGGCGTAGTTCGGGGAGCCACTCCCGCCAGACGCGCTCGGCGAGGTCGTCGTGGTCCGTCGCGTCCACGTCGCCGCCGATGCCGTACGCGAGCCGGGCGATGTTCTCGACGTGGATCGGATCGAGCGTCACGACCGTACGGCGGGCCGGACCAATATAAAAGGCGTCGGCCGCGCGGTCGACGACCTGGGCGCCCGGCGTGAGTTCGCTCAGCGGGGGTTCACTCGGCGGGAGTTCGCTCAGTGAAACCGGTTCCGTCCGGTGAAGTTCGTGTCACTCAATGAGGTCATTCCGCCCGCCGAGACGAACGTGTTCGATCATCGCCGAACAATCGGCAACGTCGTGGGGTAAATTGTGTCAGCGCGATATCACTCAGCGGCTTAATTACCAGCGTCTCAGGACCTGAGAGACGGTATCAGCGATAATATCTGGAGGCGACGTGTTTTTATACCGTGCGACAATCGTCGCCCATGGCAGAGACTGCGACCGGCGTGGACGCGGGGGGATCGGGCGGGCTGGCGGAGAGCGTGCGGGACGTGATCCGCTACATCCCGGACGGCACCTCGATGCCGGAGGAGATGTGGAGCCCGCGGCATCGGAACATCCTGATTTCGATCGCGGTCCAGGTGCCGCTGCTGATCGGGCTCGGCCTCTACAACGGGACGGAGTCGTTCACCGGCGCGCAGATTCCGGCGACGCCGCTGTGGATGCTCGGCGGGTTCGTCGCCGTCATCCTCGGCACCGGCGCGCTGGCAAGCTGGTCGCGGCTCGGCCGCCGCCAGCGGACGGTGCTCTCCGCGTTCAGCCTCATGACCGTCTCGATGGCGATGGTCAAGCTGTCGGGCGGCTACATCGAGGCGCACTTCAGCTTCTTCGTGTTTATCGGGGTGCTCGCGCTGTACGAGGACTGGCTCCCGTTCGCCGTCGGCGTCGTGTACGTGGCGGTCGGCCACGGCGCGTTCAGCCTCATCGATTCGAGTCTCGTCTACAACCACACCGCGGCGATACAGAACCCGATCGTCTGGGGCGGCATTCACGCGGTCTTCGTCCTCGCGCTGGCCAGCGCGCTGATGGTCAACTGGTACTCGATCGAGAAGTCGCGCGAGGCGGCGCGCGAGCAGCTGGAACTGGCGGAGCGGAAGCAGGCGGAGATCCAGGACGTCGAGGCGGCGAAGGCGGAGGTCGAGGAGCGCCGGGAGGAGGTCGAGCGGCTGAACAGCCACCTCGAGACGAAGGCGGACGACTACAGCGCCGCGATGGGCCGGGCGGCAGACGGCGACCTCACGGTCCGGCTCGACGCGGAGAGCGAGAGCGAGGCGATGGCGCAGATCGGCGCGGCGTTCAACGAGATGATGGAGGACATCGACGCGGCGATGGGCGAGGTGCGGTCGTTCGCGCAGGACGTGTCGACCGCGAGCGCGGACACGGTCGACGGCGTCGAGACCGCGTCCGACCGGAGCGAGGCCGTCAGCCGGTCGGTCACGGAGATCGCCGAGGGCGCCGACGAGCAGCGCGAGATGCTGCGGCAGGTGTCCGACGAGATGAACGACCTCTCGGCGACGATCGAGGAGGTCGCCTCCTCGACCGAGACGGTCGTCTCGGTCGCCGAGCAGACCGCCGACATCGCCGACGAGGGCGAGGAGACCGCCGAGGCGGCGATCGGCCGCGTCGAGGAGTCGCGCGAGGCGCTCGACTCGGCCGCGGGGACCGTCCAGCAGCTCGACGACCGGATGGAGGACATCGGCGAGATCGTCGACCTCATCGGCGACATCGCCGAGCAGACGAACCTGCTCGCCTTGAACGCGAACATCGAGGCCGCCCGCGCGGGTGGCAGCGGCGGCGGGAGCGACGGGTTCGCGGTCGTCGCCGACGAGGTGAAGCAGCTCGCGGAGGAGACGCAGGACGCCGCCACCGAGATCGAGGAGCTCATCGGCGCCACGCAGTCGCAGACCGAGGGGACCGTCGAGGCGGTCCGGAGCGCCGAGGAGAACATCGCCGCCGGGGCCGACGCCGTCGAGGACGCCGCGGACGCGTTCGCGCGGGTGTCGGAGAACGCCGCGGAGACCGACGAGGGGATCCGCGAGATCAGCCGGGCCACCGACGATCAGGCGGCCAGCACTGAGGAGACCGTCTCGATGGCCGAGGAGGTCGCGGAGATCAGCGGGTCGACCGCCGACGAGGCCGACGCGGTCGCCGAGGCCGCTGACGAGCAGCTAACCGCGATGAGCGAGGCGACGACGGCGGCCGGGTCGCTCGCGGAGCAGGCGGAGCGGCTCGGCTCGCTCGTCCGGGACTTCGACGTCTCCGGCGGCGGGACCGGTCCCGCGTCGGGCCCCGGCCCGAGCGCGGCGGTCGGCGACGGCGGCCAGCGCGAGTAGACGCGCGGCGACGAGACGTTTTTCCGCGGTTCGGCGCTGCCCGGCTATCTATCGTCCGACTCGCTCCGAACAGCTTCGAGGACCGCCAGCGCGCGCTTCACTCCCGCGCCGTCCTCCACGAACACAAGCGTCCGGGGCGGGCGGACCGCCTTCGGCCGGACGCGGAGGTCGACCTCCCTCGCCGCGTCCGCGACCGCGTCCGGGGCCGCGACCGCTTCGATCCGCGCGCGGTCCGGCTGGACGTACACCTCGGCGACGGTCGGGTCGGGGTCGGTCTCCGCGGACGCGTCCCCGTCTGGCGAGCCGTCGCGCTCGCGGACGATCCGGTACGCCAGCGCGCCGTCGGCGGTCGGCTCGACGTCGGGGTCGGCGTCGGCGACGGTCAGCCCGCGGAGCCGGCTCTCGTTCCCCGTCACCTCGGAGGCGAGGAGCTGAGCGATCCGGACGCCGTCCGCGAGTCGGTCCGTCACCATCTCACGCCGCCCCCGAGTCGTCGGCGTCGGTCAGATCGCCTCCCGCGTCGCCCGCCTCGGCGGCGAGCTCCTCGCGCACGTCGACCGCGAGGCGGTCGACCGCGACGCCCTGCTCGCGGGCGTAGAGGACCGCGGCGGCCTCGATGGTGACCGCCAGCGCCCGCTGACGCTCGTTGATCGCGGCGACGGCGCGCTGCTTCTCGACGCCCGCGGCGACGACGGCGTCGAGCGCGCTCTCGAAGGTGGACTGCTCGCGGAGGACCGACTCGTCCGGGGTGAACCCCTCCGGGACGGTCACCTCGGCCGGGTCGAACTGCGGGACCAGATCGCCGTCCTCGGACGCCAGCAGGCCGCGGCCGAGCGCGACGTCGACGAGCCGCTTCGCCTGGTCGGGCGAGAACCACTCGCGCTCCAGCGACAGCACGACGACGAACTCCCCCTGCCCGAGCCGGTCCTGTGCCCGAGCCTTGAACGGGGCGGCGACGGCGACCTCCAGACTCATGTGAGACGAACGGCCCGGCGGGCGCGTAAACGTGTCGAACCCGGGGGCGACCGGACGATCCCGGGACTCAGTCGTCGCCGGGGGCGGCGGTCTCCGCCGGGTCGGCGTCGGCCGAGGTCGGATCCGCGTCGATCGTGAGGCCAGTCCCGGCCATAACGAACAGCACAAACGGCGAGAGGAACGCGAACAGGTAGTACGGCGCGTACTCGATGGTCGGGACGCCCGTGGCGCTCGCCATGAAGACGGCGCCCGCGTGCCACGGCATCAGGGCGCCGGTCGGCGTCCCGGCCGCTTCGACCGCGCGCGAGAGCTGGTCGGTGTCGAGGCCGAGTTCGTCGTAGGTGTTCCGGAGCGTGACGCCCGGCAGGACGATGCTCATGTACTGTTGGGCCGTGAGGGCGTTGATGAAGATCGCGGAGACACCAGTTCCGGCGACGAGCGCGCCCGGACTCCGCACGGACGAGGTGAACGCGTGGGCGATCACCGCGAGGACGCCAGTGCGCTCCAAGATGCCGCCGAGTGACAGCGCGGCGACGACGACCGTGATCGTCCACGCGGAGCCGGTGAGTCCCCCGGTCGCGAGGAGTTCGTTCACGGTCGTAGAGGCCGACTCCGGCGAGGTCCCGTACATGAATATCTCCCAGGCGGCGACGAATCCGGTCCCTTGGAGGAGGATCGTCGTGAGCGCGCCGGCGAACACGCCCGCGACGAGTGTCGGCAGCGCGGCGTACCCCCGCAGCGCCAGCCCGAAGGTGACGACGAGCGGGACGAAGGCGACGGCGGTGACCGCGTACGTCTCGGTGAGACCACCCTGGATCGCCGCGATCTCGCCGGCGGGAATGTCGCCGCTCGTGCGGAGGCCGAGCGCGGCGAAGCCGAGGACCGCGAGACCGAAGGCGATCGCGGTGCCGGTCCGCATCCGTCGGATGTGCCCGTACAGGTCGGTGTTGGTGACGCCGGCGGCGAGGTTCGTGGTGTCGGAGAGCGGCGACTGCTTGTCGCCGGCGTACGCGCCCGAGAGGACCGCGCCGACCGTCATCGGTGCGGGGACGCCGAGCCCCGCGCCGATACCCACGAAGGCGACGCCGAGCGTCCCGACGGTGGTCCACGAGGAACCGATGGCGAACGCGACGATCGCGGCGAGGACCGCTGCCGCGGGGAGGAACGTCGTCGGGGACAAGATCTCCAGGCCGTAGTACATCATGCTGGGGATCGTGCCGGCGCTGACCCACGTCGCGATCAGCCCGTAGATGGTGAAGATGATGAGGAGCGCCTGGAGCCCCATGACGAGGCCGTTCGCGATCCCGTCGAACAGCGCGTCCCAGTCGTAGCCGAGCCACAGGCCGAACGCGCCGACGAAGGCGATGCTCCACAACAGCGGCGGGTGCGGGTCGAGGCCGAGGACGGCCGAGCCGATTCCGAGGAACGCCACGACGGCGAGGACCGGGACCAGCGCCGCCGCGAGACTCGGGCGGCGGTCTGGATCCAGGTCGTCGTACGCCGTCGGGGTGAACGAGCGTGCCATGCCCGATTGTATTCCTTTGAAGCATAAGTATGGCTCGAAATATGCGTGTGATAGATAGCGATAGATCTTGCCGCTTACGGTGAGCGGCTTCGGCAGGCCCCGCGGCACCCGCCGCGTCCGCCCGTGTGCCGCCGTGTCGCGGCGGTCCGCGAACGGACGCTCTTATACGCGTCGGCGGCGAAGCCGGGGTAACATGATATTCGAGGGCCTCCCGACGACTCCGCGCTCCGAGGAGCTCGTCGACAAGGCGTTCTCGCGGGCGGCGCGGGCCGGGCGCGCGAAGCGCGGCCACGAGGCGCAGGAGTCGATGCTACGGACCGCCGGCAACGTGCTCTCGGACAACTTGGAGAACGTCGTCACCTCGTGGCCCGACTTCGGCTTCGACGTCGACCCGTTCTACTACGAGCTCGCGGACGCACTCGTCGACGTCGACCGCCTCCGCCAGGCGCTCTCGCAGGTGATGTGGGCGAGCCGCCAGATCGAGGACCTCCGCGACGAGTACACGACGAAGGTCCGGAACTCCGACGTGGACACCGCGCGGAAACACCGGAAGCAGGCGTTCGCCCGCATGGCGGACATCATGGACCAGATCGAAGACGACCTGCGCTACATCGGCGACTCCCGGGACCAGCTGAAGGTCCTGCCGGACGTGGACCCGGACGAGCCGGCCGTCGTCGTCGCCGGCTACCCGAACGTCGGCAAGTCGTCGTTCGTCAACCGGGTCACCCGCGCGTCGAACCAGATCGCGGAGTACCCGTTCACCACGAAGGGCGTCCAGATCGGCCACTTCGAGCGCGACCACATCCGCTACCAGATCGTCGACACGCCCGGACTCTTAGACCGGCCGGCGGACGAGCGCAACGACATCGAGCGGCAGGCGGTGAGCGCCCTCGAACACCTCGCGGACGCCGTGATCTTCGTCATCGACCCCTCCGGCGACTGCGGCTACCCGCTCGAGGTCCAGCTCGAACTCCGCGAGGAGGCCCGCGAGCTGTTCGGCGCGGCCGTGCCGCTGCTCACGGTGGCGAACAAACACGACCGCTTCGAGGGCGTCAAGGCGGAATCAGTCGACGCGACGATGAGCGTCACGGAAGACGAGAACGTCGAGGATGTCCTCGACATGGCCGTCGACGCGGTCGGCTACGAGCCCGACCTCCCCACCCGCGACGGGGAGTAGTCGGTCGACGCGCTTGACGGTCGCGAACCGCGAAAAAAGGCTCCTCGCGGCGCTACGCCGGCGCCGCCTCGTACACGACGTTCACCGAGACGCTCACGCTCACGTCGCCGCTCTCGACGGCGGTCGCGGCCCCGGCGTCGCCGCCCGCGGCCGACTCGTACGTCTGGGCGACGTACGGCCGCGACTGCGACCGCCCGGTCGACACCTCGTAGACCCCCGAGACCTCGAGCCCGCTCGCGTCGGCGAGCGCGGCGGCGTCGGCGTCGGCGTTCGACATTGCCTGTGCGATCGCCTCCTCGCGGACCTCCCGCTCGGTCTCCTCGCTCAGCCCGAACTCGATCCGCTGGACCTCGTCCGCGCCGGCGTCGATCGCGACGTCGATCACCTCGCCGACCGCGTCGACGTCGTCGAGTTCGATCGCGTACTGGTGGACGCCCTGGTACCGCGTCCGGTTCGGGTCGTCGCGGGTCTCGTAGCTCTCTTGTACGTCGTACCGCTCCGTCCGGATCGCGTCGTCGCTGAGGCCCCACTCGGTCAGCGCCGCCCGGAGATCCTCCTCGCCCGCGGCCAGTTCGTCGCGCACAGCCGCGGCGTCCGACCCGGTCGCGGTGACCGCGACGCGGAGGGTGGCGCGGTCGGGCGCCGAGGTCGCCTCGCCCGTCGCCGTCACTTCGATGTTCCGTTCCAGTTGCGCCTCGTCGCCGTCCGTCGGGGTCGCGGTGCCCGCGAACCCCGCACAGCCGGCCAACGCGACGAGGGCCGCGATGCCAACGATCGCTGTCAGTCGCCTGTTCATACGCGCTTAGTCGGTCCGAAAGCACGTATAAACCGCAGATAACGCAAAGAGTCGTTTTCGTCACCGTCCGTCGTCGCCGTCGCGCTCGCCGGCCGCGTCCTCGGTGATCTCCTCGTCCGCGTCGTCGTGGTCCGCGATGAACGCGTCGTCGCTCGCGCCTCCGGAGTCGCCCGCGTCCGCGTCGTCGGAGTCGCCGTCGCCCTGCGAGCTGGTACCCTCGATACCGCCGTCACCGCGGTCCGCGGCGGACTGCACGTCCGTCCCTTCGGAGCGGTTCGACTCGCGCTCGACGCCGCCGGTCACGGTTGCGGCGCGGCGGCCGGAGCCGAACAGCCGCTCGCGCAGCGACCGGCTGCTGGGCCGCTCTGTGAGGAGCACCGAGGCGTCGACCTCGTGGATGACGTCGAGGTGGAGCGAGTTGGAGACGAGCCGCGAGAGCAGCCCCTTCTCCGTGGCCCCGATGATGACCAGCGTCTTTCCGGCGGCCGCCCGACAGATGCCGTCCTCCACGTCGCCGCCGTCGTCGACGACGAGCTCCGCGTCGTCGAGGTCGTGTTCCGCCGCCCAGTTCGCGAGGAACGCCTCGCCCCGTCCCCTGTTTCCGGGCCCGTCCACCACGTGAAGCAGCGTCACCTCGGCCCCGGTGGCGTCGGCGAGCACCTTCGCCACCTCCGCGCTGAGGTCGGAGTCGGGGCCGCCGGAGGTGGGGATGAGGATCCGCGAGGTGTCGAGATCGCGCTCGTTGAGGATGAGGAAGTCGCAGGGAAGCTGGTTGGTGAGCTCGTCGATCGGCCGCTCGGCGCGGGCGGCGCTCCAGAGCTGGTCGTCGCCCCACCCCATCAGCACCGCGTCCGGCCGGGTCCGCCGCGCCATGTTGAACACCTCCTCGAACGAGCGGTGCGAGACGACCGTGGAGGTCGACACCTCCACGTCGTAGTCGGCCGCGGTCGACCGGAGGTTCGCCATCCCCTCGCCGGAGACGTCCGCGATGCGCCGCCCGGCGTCCCCGGTGGACAGCGACATGCGCTCGGGCGCCTGAACGACGTGGACGATGTGGACGACGCCGTCGTCGTGGTCGCTCGCGAGCCGCGCCGCCAGGTCGACGATCGGGCCGTCGGTCCGGGGGTTCGTGATCGGTACCATGACCCGGTACCCCTCGCCCGCGAACAGCGTCGCCTCGGTGGCATCCAATATCGGGACGTACGAGCGTCCGGCCGCGCGGCCGAACACCCACTCGGGGACCGTGAGGCGGCGGCTCACGCCCTCGAAGCGCGCCTCTTCGAGGCGCTCCTCGCTGGTCTGGAAGTAGTTGACGAGCGTGACGAGGACGACCCCGCCGATGGTGTTCCCGAGCAGGACCGGGAGGACGAAGCCGACGAGCCCGGAGAAGAGGCTGATCTCCGCGCCGTACAGCGGGATGCCGTGCTGGAAGAACAGGTACAGCACCTCGGTGAAGGAGACGACCACGTGGAACAGGTCGCCGAGCGGGATCGCGAGGAACGCGAGGTAGACGACGAGCATCCGGCTGACGGAGTCGGTGGAGGCGAAGCCGACCCAGACGACGCCGGCGACGACGAGCCCCGCCATCGCGGCCTTGAAGAACAGCGGCACGAACGGGACGCCGAATCCCCCCTCGGAGATGTACCGCGCCGCGTCGACGGTGTCGCCCGTGAAGACGCCGCCGTACGAGAGGACGGCCGCGCCGATCCCGCCGCCGACGAAGTTGCCCGCGAGGACGATCGTCCAGTGCCGGAGGAGCGTGGGGAGGCTCGCGAGCCGCTCCAAGGTCAGGGCCACCGGCGGCAGGGTGTTCTCGGTGTACAGCTGGTACCCGCCGATGATGATGTAGATGAACCCGAGCGGGTAGAGGAGGACGCTCAGTATCGGGTGAGAGTCGGTCGCCGCGGTCAGCGACGCGTACAGCATGAACGTGATCGTGATAGCCAGCCCGGCGGCGAGCCCGCTGAAGAAGAGTTCGCGGCTCCCGGAGGTCACCTCCTCGTCCGCGGCCGCGATGATCCGCTGGAACACCTCGTCGGAGGAGAACCGGTCCCGGACGGCCTCGCCGACCGCGGGCGCGCCGCTCCGGGACCGCTCGACGACCTCTCGCATGGAATCGTCGTCGGATTGCGTGGGATCCGTCACTGGCCGAGCCCACGGAGGCCCGGTAAAAAGCCCTTGCTCTTCCGATCACGCGGACGCGAACCGGCGGACCGCAGCGACGGGCGAAACGAGACGAGTTCAGGGGCGGTCGGGCGAAACGAGACGGACTTAGGGCGGTCGGGAGAACGAGACGGACTCAGGCGCGCTCGACGGTCACCGAGCGGACCTCGACCTCCACCTCGCCGCCGACGACCGACTCGATCCGGTCGTCGAGCGCGGGCGCGAGCCCCTCGACGGTGCCGCCGGGGGGCGTGCCGACCCGGATCACGACCCGGTCGGTCTCGAGCGGCGGGACGGTTCCCGTCCGCTCGACGGTCAGATCGAGGAGTTCGAACTCCGCGTCCAGCGCGGTCAACTCGTCGCTCGCGGCGGCGCGGATGTCGGCCTCGGTGGTCGAGGCGACGTACGACTCGTAGGTGACGCCGCCGAGGAACACCGACAGCAGCGCGATGGCGACCGCGAGGACGGCGGCGCGCTTGAGGAACGCGGCGCGTGCCTCGTCCTCCCGGAACCACCGCTGCGGGCGGTACCCCTCGTACCATAGCATCACGAGCGCCGAGAGGTTGATCGAGAGGACGTTCACCGCGACGATGACGCCCGCCCCGATCACGAGCCGCGGGATCCGGAAGGCGATTCCGATGCCGACCGCGGCCGCGGGCGGGATGAGCGCCACCGCGATCATCACGCCGACGAGCGTCGCGGAGACGCCGGTCATCAGCGAGACGATGCCCGCGATCCCGGCCCCGACCGCGACGACCAACACGAGGACGTTCGGCGCGAGTCGCTCCGACACCTCCGCGAGTTCGAGCGGGTCCAGCCCGGGCGGAACCAAGGCGAGCGAGCGCAGCGCGAACGCGAACGCCGTCGCCGCGATAACTGCGACCGCGACGCCGATCACCTGCATCCGCACTCCCCGCCGGAACAGTGCCTCGTCGTCGACGACGGTGCCGATCGCCGCCGACATCGCCGGCCCAATGAGCGGCGCGATCACCATCGAGCCGACCACGGTGGCGGGCGAGTCGAGCAGCAGCCCCGCCGTGGCGATCACCGACGAGATGACGGTCATCAGCACGTACGTGCCGAGCCCCGAGGCGAGGTCGTCCGCCTTCGCCTGGAGCTCCTCCCGCGAGATGCGGTCGCCGCTCCGCTCGGCGTCCGCCTCGTACTCTTCTTCGAGCGCCTCGAACCGGCGCGAGATGACCGTTTCGGCCGCGACGATCACGGTGTACGTGCTCTCGTCGATCCCCGCCTCCCGGAGTCGGTCGAGGACCGGCTCGACGGCGGCGGTCGGCAGCGGGAACGTCGCGACCGCGGTGTACTCCCGGCCGCTCGTCTCGTCGGTGACGACGTAGTCGACCCCCTCGTCGTCGAGCGCGCGGACGACAGCGGCCCGCTTGCCCGCCGGAATCATGACCTGAACGAGTCGCACGATCGGCGGTCGCGCCGACAGCCCTTATAAGATCGGCACGCAGCGGCCCGCCCGGGCCACGAGAAACGGAACTTTAATGCGCGAATCGCTCGCACCTCCGGACAAGAATGATCTCGCCGCTGGTCATCGACACGTTCCTGCTCGACTACCACCTCGGGCACGTCCTACTGTTCGGGCTCGTCGTCTCGCTTCTGGGTGTCGCGCCGCTGAAGTCCCAGAAGGCCCTCGCGTCGATCATGGCCGTGTTCGGAGTCATCTTCCTGATGGCCCCGTACACGACGATGCCGCCGACGTTCATCCTCCTCGGCATCCCGCTCGTCCTCGTCGGCACACTGCTGTGGACGATGGCGCGCTGAGAACCGCGTCAACTGACCGTCGAGCGGCGCGCGCGGCCGAACTCTCTTCCTCTCAGCTCTCTCGACCCCCTAGACGGACTCGGTCGGCTCCCCCGCGGTTTCGACTTCTGTTCGATCCCGCTCCTTTTTGCCCCACCGGGGACACTCCCCGCCATGGTAACGGTACGGGCCCCCGCGACGAGCGCGAACTTAGGGAGCGGCTTCGACGTGTTCGGGGCGGCCCTCTCGCGGCCGGCCGACGTCGTCACCGTCGAGAAGGCGGCCGAGACGACGATCGAGGTCACCGGCGTCGGCGCGCAGTACATTCCGGAAGACCCCGACAAGAACACGGTCGGCGCCGTCGTCGAGGCCCTCGACGCCCCCGCGCGCATCCACATCGACAAGGGGGTGCGCCCGGCGTCGGGGCTCGGCTCCTCCGCCGCGAGCGCCGCGGGCGCGGCCGTGGCGCTCAACCGACTGTACGACAGGGGCCGCTCCCGGGAGGAGCTGGTCCCGATCGCCGCCGAGGGCGAGGCGGTGGTCTCCGGGGTCGCGCACGCGGACAACGTGGCGCCCTCGATCCTCGGCGGCTTCACCGTGACGACCGCCCAGGGCACGCACTCGGTCGACGCCGCGGTCCCCCTGGTCGTCTGTCTCCCCGACGTGGCGGTCTCGACCCGCGACGCACGCCGGGTCGTCCCCGAGACCGCCTCGATGGAGGACCTCGTGGAGACGGTCGGCAACGCGGCGACGCTCGCGGTCGGGATGTGTCGCTCCGACCCGGCCCTCGTCGGCCTCGGCATGACCGATCCGGTGGTCACGCCCGAGCGCGCGCGCCTGATCACCGGCTACGACGACGTGCGCGAACGCGCCTTCGACGCCGGCGCGACGGGCGTCACCGTCAGCGGCGCCGGTCCGGCGGTGATCGCGGCCTGCCGCGAGCGCGACCGCCGGGCCGTCGCGGCCGAGATGCTCGACGCCTTCGCCGGCGCCGGGATCGAGGCGCGCGCCTACCAGACCCGCATCGGCCGCGGTACGACCGTGCTGGACGAGTGAGCCCGGGCGGCCGTCCCGCTCGCAGCGGATCACGCGGTCGGCGCGTGGTCCGGCCGATAAGTCGACGGTGACGAGCCGCCGTCGATCGCGCCCTCTCGTCCGGCCCATCCCTCCCAACGGACACGCCGGACTGCGCGGCTCCGCCGCGACCGGACAAGCGTAAAGAGCCGCCGGCGAGAACTAGTGGTATGAACGACACCGCAGGGCTCCGGCTCACGGTGCGTGCCGCCGAGAAGCGGGACGCGGGCCGGGGCATCGCCAGGCTCCCCGAGTCGGCCCGCAAGCGGCTCGCCCTCCTCAGCGGCGACACGGTCGAGGTGCGCGGCGAGCGCACCGCCGTCGCGAAGGTGTGGCCGGGCGGTCCCGACGCCGCCGAGGGCTCCGTCCTCATCGACGCCGACACCCGTGCGAACGCCGGCGTGAAGGTCGGCGATACTGTCACGATCGCGGCCGTCGACGTCGCCGACGCCGACCGCGTGACGCTGGCCGCGCCCGGGCGGCTCGCCGAGGTGGACGTGAGCCGCGAGGTGGTCGAGCGGGCGCTCTCCCGCGAGCTCCGCGACCGCCCCGTCACCGAGGGCGAGGCCGTCCACGTCGAGCGACTGGGCGGGCTCCGGTTCGTGGTCGCTCGGACCGACCCGGCGGGCACCGTCCGCATCACGGCCTCGACGGACGTCTCCGTCGAGTACAAGGACGGCGCCGGGTCCGCCGGAGACCACGCCGACGCGTCGGCCGCGCCGGGGAGCGACCGCGCCAGCGGGCCGGCGAATCCGGGGACCGAGACGCCCGGCGACGACGGCCGTCCGAAGGGCGGGTCGCCGCCCGAGGAACACACCGCAGGCGCGACCTACGAGGACATCGGCGGATTGGACGAGGAGCTGGAGCTGGTCCGGGAGACCATCGAGCTCCCGCTCTCCGAGCCGGAGGTGTTCACCCGGCTCGGCGTCGACCCGCCGAAGGGGGTCCTCCTCCACGGCCCGCCGGGGACGGGGAAGACGCTCATCGCCCGCGCCGTCGCCAACGAGGTCGACGCGACGTTCATCACCGTCGACGGCCCGGAGATCATGTCGAAGTACAAGGGCGAGTCGGAGGAGCGGCTCCGGGAGGTGTTCGAGCGCGCGAGCGACGACGCCCCCGCGATCGTTTTCTTCGACGAGATCGACTCGATCGCGGGCAAGCGCGACGACGGCGGCGACGTGGAGAACCGCGTCGTCGGCCAGCTGCTCTCGCTGATGGACGGGCTCGACGCCCGTGGCGACGTGATCGTCATCGGCGCGACGAACCGCGTCGACACCATCGACCCCGCCCTCCGGCGCGGCGGGCGCTTCGACCGCGAGATCGAGATCGGCGTGCCCGGCGAGTCGGGGCGGCGGCAGATCCTCGACGTCCACACGCGCCGGATGCCGCTCGCGGACGACGTGGACTTGGACCGGATCGCGGGCCGGACGCACGGGTTCGTCGGCGCCGACATCGAGGGGCTATCGCAGGAGGCGGCGATGACCGCGCTCCGTCGCGCCCGGGAGTCGGACTCACGGGCGCTGAACGACGTGACCGTCACGAAGGCGGACTTCGAGGCGGCGCACGCCAACGTCGAGCCGAGCGCGATGCGCGAGTACGTCGCCGAGCAGCCGACCACCGACTTCGCGGACGTCGGCGGCCTCGACGACGCCAAGGGGGAGCTCGAACGCGCCGTGACGTGGCCGCTGTCGTACGGGCCGCTGTTCGACGCCGCCGGCGCCGACCCCCCGACCGGCGTCCTGCTGTACGGCCCGCCGGGCACCGGGAAGACGCTGCTCGCGCGCGCCATCGCCGGCGAGAGCGGCGTCAACTTCATCCAGGTCGCCGGGCCGGAGCTGCTCGACCGGTACGTCGGGGAGTCGGAGAAGGCGGTCCGCGAGCTGTTCGACCGCGCGCGGCAGGCGGCCCCCGCGATCGTCTTCTTCGACGAGATCGACGCGGTCGCGACCGACCGGGACGCGGCGGGCGGCGACGGCTCGGGCGTGAGCGAGCGCGTCGTCTCCCAGCTCCTGACGGAGCTCGACCGGGCCAGCGACAACCCGAACCTCGTCGTCCTCGCGGCCACCAACCGGCGGGACGCGCTCGACCCCGCGCTGCTCCGCCCCGGCCGGCTCGAGACGCACGTCGAGGTGCCGGAGCCGGACCGCGAGGCGCGCCGCAAGATCCTGGAGGTCCACACCCGCGGGAAGCCCCTCACGGACGAGGTCGACCTGGAGCGCGTCGCCGACGAGACGGAGGGGTTCTCCGGGGCCGAGATCGCCTCGCTGTCGCGGGCGGCGGCGATGCGCGCCATCGAGCGCGTCGCCGACGAGCACGGCGAGGCCGCAAACGACCACGCCGACGAGGTGGGTATCACCGGGGAAGACTTCGACGCGGCGCTCGAGTCCGTCCGGCCCGAGAGCGTCTGAGGGCGCCGAGGTCCCGCGGGCCGGTCCCGTCTCCGATCAGTCGTCTCCGCTCGACTCGGCGGCCGCGCCGTCCTCCGTCCCCTTCTCTTCCACCTCTCTGCCCTCCGTTCCCCCGTCGTCGGACTCGCCGTGATCGTGTCCGCCGTGCGCGCCGGCGTCTCCGAGCGCGCCGGGACCGAACTCGTCGACCGGGGTGACGCTGTAATCGACCGTGAGCGTGTCTTTCGTCGCGCGGACCTTGCCCACGAACGTCGATATCTCCGCGAGCTCGCCCTCCAACACGAACAGCTCCATGCAGTACTGCGAGCCCACGTGGCTGTGGAAGTTCGAGGCGACGATCCCCTCGTCCTCGTGGCGCAGGCGCATCATCCGCTCCTCGACGTTCGTCGTCTCGTAGTTGAAAAGCACCGTCACGACGGCCATGAGGTCGCGGTCCTCGAGCTTCGCGTCCTCGAACTCGCCGAGGAGGTTCCGGGAGGCCTCGCGGACGACCTCGCTGCGGCCGGTGTACCCGTGCTCGTCGGAGAAGTTGTCGATGCGCTCTAGCAGCTCCTCCGGCATGGACACGCTGACGACTGTCATATATTAAATCATACCGCGGAAGTTGTTAATCCTTGAGGTCCGGGCCGCCGCGTTCCGCTTCTCGCTCGGGCCGGTCGCCGCCTCCTCCGGTCCCCTCGCTGTCGCCGCCTGCGATCCGCTCGCCGAGCCACGCGTAGTGGTCGAGTAGGGCTGCCTCGCCCGCCTCGGTGAGCGCGTACACGTCCGCGATCCCCTCGGTGCGCCGGCGGAGGTGGCCGGCCTCGACGAGCGCGGAGAGCGTGCCGTAGAACGATCCCGGATCGATCCGCTCGTCGTAGTGCGATTCGAGCCGGCTCTTCAGCGACTGCGCGCGCAGCTCCCCGTGTTCGTACAGGAGCGCGCAGAGGTCGCGGCGGCGGCCGCTGTGGAACCACTTCGTCATGTGTCGCGAGTCGGCCCGCGGCGGCATAAATCGCTCACGACGCGTCGACAAGCTCGTCGAGCCGGCGCACGCGCCGGTCCCCGAGCACGCACCGCCCGCGCTCGTCGTGGCCGACGCGCTCGACGTGGACCGCGTCGAGGCCGGCGTTCCAGGCGGCCGCCACGTCGCTCTCGCCGTCGCCGACGTAGTAGCCGCGACCTCGGGTCGGATCGACGCCGAGGTCTCTCATCGCGGTCTCGATCGGGTCGGGGGACGGCTTCCACCCCGTCTCTTCGGTGCAGCAGACGACGGCGTCGAAGCGGTCGTCGAGGCCGACGCGGTCGAGGACTGGCTCGGCGAGGAACTCCTGACAGTGGGTGACGAGCCCCGTCGGCCCGCCGACCTCCTCGACGCGGTCGAGCAGCCGCGCGGCGTCGTCGTGGAGGTACGTCGCCTCCGCGCGGGCGACCGGATCCTCGACGGAGTGAAACGCGGGCCAGAACGCCTCGGGGTCGACCCCCATCCCGCGGAGCGTCTCCGCGCGAGACCCGCCGAGACCGCTCCAGAGGACCCGCGCCTCCCGGTCCGAGAACTCGCGGCCCAGCCGGCCGCCGACGCGGTCGAACACCGCTCGGGTGTACTCCCACTCGGCGTCGACGAGGGTCCCGTCGAGGTCGAACAGGTGGAAGTCGTAATCGGTGACGGCCATACGGTCCACCCGTACGCCGGGGGCGGGCAAGTGCGTTGCGGGTGCGCGGGATCCCTGCTCACACCGACCGGAGCCGTCCGGGCGGCCGGCTTCCCCCCCCCCCCTCGCGTCACCCCCGGACGTGGACCGACGAGCCGAGGTACTTGCGGAGGACCTCGTCGACCGAGTCGGCGTTGAAGCGGCCGAGGTCCGCGGCGATCGCGTCCGTCAGCGCGTCGCGGTACGCCTCGTCGGTGCGGAGTTCGCGGAAGTCGGCGGCGGCGACCTCGAGGCTCGCGGCGTCCGCCAGTCCGAGGCGCTCCGCGGCCAGCCGCCGGAACGACGGCTCGTCGCCGACCTCGCCGCGCCACAGCCGGTCGCGGAAGAACAGCCACCCGTCGGCACCGGGGTCGCTCGCGGGGAGTTCCATCGTCGTCTCGAACCGGCCCGGGTCGACGGCGGCGTCCGCGGGATCGAGTCGGACGGCGACGCGGAAGACGTAGGCGGCCTCCATGCGTCGACCGTCGCCGGACCGATTCATAAAGCTACATACCGTTCGGCGTCGTGGACCCCGTCATGTGGCAGCGTCTCCGCGGCCTCGCCGGGCGCGCGTACCGGCGGCACCTCCGCCGCGAGATCGACGACGTCCCCGACCACGTCGCCGTCATCCAGGACGGGAACCGTCGGTACGCCCGCGAGCAGGGCGACGACGCTCCCGAGGGACACCGCGCCGGCGCGGACACCACCGAACAGGTCCTCGACTGGTGCGCCGACCTCGGCGTCTCGGAGCTCACCCTCTACGCCTTCTCCACCGAGAACTTCGAGCGCCCGGACGAGGAGCTGGAACCCCTCTTCGACCTGCTCGAACGCAAGCTGCGCGAGTTCGCCGACGCCGACCGCGTCCACGATGAGGGCGTCCGCGTCCGCGCCATCGGCGACGTGGCCCGGCTCCCGCCGCGCGTCCGCGACGCGGTCGAGTACGCGGAGCGGCGCACCGCCGGCAACGACCGGTTCACGCTCAACGTCGCGCTGGCGTACGGCGGCCGGACCGAACTGCTCGACGCCGCGCGCGCCATCGCCCGCGACGTGGACGCGGGCGAGATGGCTCCCGGGGACGTCGACGTCGAGACCGTCGAGTCGCGCCTGTACGACCGCCCGATCCGCGACGTTGACCTGATCGTCCGCACCGGCGGCGACGAGCGCACCTCGAACTTCCTCCCGTGGCACGCCAACGGCAACGAGGCCGCCGTCTACTTCTGTGCCCCCTACTGGCCTGAGTTCTCCGAGGTCGACTTCCTGCGCGCGATCCGCACCTACGAGTCGCGCGAGGAATCGTGGCAGCGCGCACGGGCCGAGCGCGCGGTCGCATTGGTGCGCGCGCTCGCCGAGGTGGAGTTCGCCGAAGCCCGCGCCGCCGCCGCCAGGCTCCGCGAGCGGATCCCCCGGCTCGACGGCAGCGACCTCTCCGACGACGCGCTCGACATCGCCGACGGTGACTCAGCCGGCCCGGCCGACGGCGAGTCCGCCGGTCGGATCGACGGCGACGGGCCCGAGTCGACGGGAGCCGACTAGGCGGCGCCGGGCGCGACGCCGCCCTCGTTCCGCGTCAGCAGGTACAGCGCGAACGACGAGAGCCAGTGCGACCCCGCGTAGTCGTCGGTGAGCACGTCTGCGGCCCCGGCCTCCGCGTGGCGGCGCGCCGCGTCGTCGAGGGGCTCCCGGAGCCGGTCCGCGGCCGGGCCGTCCCGCCCGTCGAGCGCGTCGGCCAGTCCGGCGAGACACCACGCCCGGGAGACGTTGAGCCCGATCAGGTGTATCGCGGCGCCGTCGCCCTCGTCGGGCTCCACGTCGACCGGCGAACACAGCGCGTCGTGCGGCGGCGCGGCGAGGTCCGGGAGGAAGTCGTCGAGCCACGACGCGAACGGGTCCGGGTCGAGGACGCGGCGCATGAGGTCCGCCTCGGTCAGCGCGGGCGAGACGAAGTCCCAACCGACCGGCTCCGCGCCGACGACCGCGGCGGTGTCGTCCGCGTAGAGGCGGCGCGCCGCAGCCGCGGCCTCGCGTTCGAGGTCGGCGTCGCCGACGACCCGCGCGTAGTCGAGCACGCCGGCGAGCGCGAACGCGGTGTTGCCGTGCGTACCGACGCGGTGAGCGCGGTCGATCCCGAGGAACGACTCTCGGACCCCCTCCCGGAC
>NZ_SGTX01000009.1:0-134720 GCF_005435025.1 Halorubrum sp. CGM4_25_10-8A
GGCTGGGAGGGGTAACACTAAGCCCCGCGGCGACGGGGCGTAAGCCATGTCCAGTGTTCCGTTCGGGATCGCGCGCCTCGACTCGATTCTCGGGGGCGGCGCACCCGCCGGGAGCGTCGTGCTGCTCGCGGGCGAGGCGGGCGCCGGCGCCCGGGAGTTCGCGTACACGAGCGCCGCGATGAACGCCTTGGCGCGCACCGACGAGGAGCTGTTCGACCTGTACTACGGCGACATCGACGCCGACGCCGCGCTCCCCGACTCGGTCCACTACATCTCCTTCACCGCCGACACCGACGCGATCACCCGGGAGATGGCGTACACGATGGCCGACGAGATCGTCGACACGGCCGTCGACGAGATCGCCTTCCGCGACCTCTCGCCGGAGTACTTCCAGCTGTCGCCGGTGCCGCGCGACTGGTACGAGACGGAGACGGCGTCGATCACGGAGCTCGGCGACCGCGGCGAGTACGAGGACGTCCTCACCGCGTTCGGCGACTACCTCTCGGAACACGGCCGGGGGAGCCTCGTCTGTATCGACTCCGTCACCGACCTCGTCTCGATGGTCTCCGACGACACCGACTGGAGCGACGTGGCGATGGTGATGAAGGGGCTGAAGAAGGCCGCCTACGAGTGGGACGCCCTGGTCCTCGTGTTGGTGAACACCGACGCGCTCCGCGACCGCGAGTTCGGCACCCTGATGGACGCCGCGGGCGGGACACTCCAGTTCTCGTGGGAGAGCGGCGGCTCGCAGCGCGCCCGAACCATGTTCGTCCGCGAGTTCCGCGGCGTCCTCTCGCGGCTGGAGGCCGAGAACATCGTCCGCTTCGAGACGGAGATCCACGAGGGCGGGTTCGACATCAGCGACGTTCGCAAGATCCGGTAGCGGGCGCAGTTCGACCCGACCCTCCGCCCGTCTCCCGATCGAGTGGCGCCCGCCGAGTATCGATCTGGAGAACGCCGCGACAGGTTACTTAAGCCTCGCCGCTCAATGTCACGTAGATGACGGAGGACCCGCGATGAGCGACCTCGACCCGGCGACGGCCGCCCTCGACGCCGCCGCCGAGGACGCCGGCGTGAGCCGCGAGGAGCTCCTCAAGCGCGCGCTCGTCGCGCTCGCGGAGTCCGAGGGGATCGATGTCCCCGACTCCGACGAGGTGGCGGCGATCGAAGCGCGCCTCGACGACCTCGACGAGGAGCTCGACGAGAAGGTTGCGGACCTCCGGGAGCGGTTCGTCGACCTCTACCGCGAGGTGGAGGCGCTCGACTCGGGCGAAGCCGCCGAGGACGCGCAATCGTCGGCCCCCGGGCTCGCCGACGCGGACGAGGCCGAATCGCGGGTCGACGACCTCGCCGACGAACTGGAGGAGGTCGCCGCCCGGCTCGACCGCCTCGACGCGGCCGCCGCCGACGCGCCGTCCTCGGATCGGGTCGACGACCTCGACGACCGGCTGGACGCCGTCGACGACCGACTGGACGCCGTCGACGCCCGGCTCGATGACCTGAATGCCGTCGGCGACCGCCTCGACGCCTTCGACGAGCGGCTCGGTGGGGCGGAAGACCGCTTCGATGCGGTCGAAGAGCGGGTCGACAGCGTCGACGACCGCCTCGACGGCGTCGAGTCGGACCTCGCGGGGATCTCCGCGGACGACCTGACCGAGATCGACGAGAAGCTCTCGCGGGTCGCGAACGCGGTCGTGAAGCTCAAGCGCCGGCTCGACGCGGCCGAGCGCGACCGCGCCGACCGAGAGCGCGTGGACGCCCTGACGCGGACGGCGAACCGCCACGGCGTGCGGACCGCGGACTGCGGCCACTGCGGCGGCGGCGTGGAACTGGGACTGTTGTCGGCGCCCGAGTGCCCCCACTGCGGCCGCCGGTTCGAGGACTTGGAGCCGAACGCCGGCTTCCTCGGGACCTCGAAGCTCCTCGTCGCGGACAAGCCCGCCATCGACGGCGACGTCGCGGACGGCGACGGGACGGACCGAACGGGAACCGCCGCGAGCGACGGCGGACCCGACGGAGAGTACCGATGAGCGACGACGACCGATCGGACGGCGACCGGTCTGACGGCGCCGACGACCGATCGGACGGCGACGCCGCACCGGAAGGCGACCCCTTCGGCGGCGGACTCTTCGACGACGAGCCGACCGACGAGGTCGACGAAGCGTTCGACGCGCCCGACAGAGACGAGGCCGACGAGGCCTTCGGCGCGCCTGACGGAGACGAGACCGACGATCCCTTCGCGGCGCTCGGCGGCGGGACCGAGGGAAGTGCGGGCCCCGTGACCGGGTCGGACGGCGACGCGACCGGCGGCGCGCCACGCGAGGACCCGGAGCCGCGCGCGCCGGCGGACGACCCGTTCGCCGATCTGGACACCGACGGCACGGCGGCCGACGAGGACCCGTTCGAGTCGATGGGGACCGGCGAAGTCGGCGAGGAGGACGTCTGGGAGGCGCTCGACGAGGAGGCGTCGGTCGGGACCGACGCGACGGCGTTCGACGACCTCGGCGCCGACGGGGAGGTGGGCGGCGCGGCGACGCGCTCGCCGGGCCCGACATCGGACGCCGGGAGGGCCGGCGACGAGCACGTCGTCGACAAGCGGAGCTACTGCCAGCGGTGCCCGCACTTCACGGCGCCGCCCGAGACGGCGTGTGCGCACGAGGGGACCGAGATCGTCGAGTCGGTCGACTTCTCTCAGTTCCGGGTCCGCAACTGCCCGATGATCGACGCGGACGACCCCGCCTTCGACGGCGAGTAACCGGAACCAGTTCCTTCGGGTCGCCTGCGTACTCCCGACCGATTTCTGAACACGTTCAAGCGCGTTCGCCCGGAAGTGGCGCGTCACGTGATAGGATCCCTCTCGAAGTCGGACCGCCCCGTCGATTTCGGGTCCGGGGAGGTCACCGGCGCGATAGGGGATTCGATTACGGTGATCCCGCTCGTCGTCGCGCTGGCGCTGTTGACGGACGTCTCGCTGCCGCACGCGCTCGCCGCGTTCGGCGCGTTCCAGATCGTCTGGGGCGTCCGGTACGGGCTACCGATCTCGGTCGAGCCGATGAAGGCGCTGGCCGCGCTCGCGATAGCGGGCGCACTCACCTACGCCGAACTCGCGCTCGCGGGGGTTATCCTCGGCGCCGTCCTCCTCGCGATCGGCCTCTCGGGGACGCTCGGGTACGTCGAGCGGTGGATCGGCGAGCCGGTCATCCGCGGCGTCCAGTTCGCGGTCGGCCTCGTCCTCTTGGAGACGGGGCTCCGACTCGCGGCCGACGACCCGCTCGTGGCGCTCGTCGGCGTCGCGATCGCCGCCGTGTTCGCGCTCACGGGGCACGGGAAAGCGAGTGCGCTGGCCGTCGCCCTCGTCGGCGTCGCGGCCGCGCTCGTCGTCGCCGGCGTCCCCTCGCCGCGGCTGCCGGGCGCACCGCCGACGCCGGCGTTCGGCGCGGCGCTCACGCGCGCCACCGTTGACGGCGTGGTCGCGCAGCTGGCGATGACGATCGGCAACGCCGCGCTAGCGACCGCGCTCCTCTTCTCCGACCTGCTCGACGCCGACATCACGCCCGACGAGCTGTCGACGAGCATGGGGGTGACGAACCTGATCGCGGTGCCGCTCGGCGGGGTCCCGATGTGTCACGGTTGCGACGGGGTCGCCGGAAAGCACGCGTTCGGCGCGCGCACCGGCGGCGCGAACCTCGTCCTCGGGGGCGGCTACCTCGTCGCCGCGCTCTTCGCCACGCCCGCGCTGATCGCGGCGTTCCCGCTCGCGATGCTCGGCGCGCTCCTCGCGATCGTCGCCGTCTCCCTCGCGCGCAACGTCACCGACTCGGGGAACCGTGCGCTCTCCGTCGGTATCGGTCTCCTCGCGCTGGCGACGAACCTCGGCGTCGCCTTCCTCGTCGGGATCGCGATCCACCTCGCCTGGGAGCGAGTCCGAGTGAGCGACTAGGCCGCTGAGCGGACGCGCCAGTTATATATGAAACTGCTGCGGCGCGCGCCTGCGAGCGGCCGCCACCGGCGGCCGCGAGCCAGCGCGTGCGAGGGAGTCGGTCGCCGAGCAAAGCGACGGCGACCGACGAGGGCGGGGAGGCGTGAGGTGCGGCGCGGTGCTGTGTGGGGTGGGACTCAAAGGGGCACGCGAGGGCGCCGCAGGTGACGCAAGGACCGCAAGGAGAGAGCGAAGCGAACGACTGAGGACCGAAGCGAACGTGCGGCGCCCTCGCGGCTGGAGCTTTGGAGGTACTCACCGACGACACGACGGTGTTTATTTATAATCGAGCAGCTGGGGTTTTGGGGGTATACGCCGTCGATCACTCGACGACACCGAGACCCCGGGACACGTGCCTCACCCCACGCGGCGTATTCGACCGTACCCCCCGAACCTAAACCGCTCGCCCCCATGCGATACTCGTATATGCAGTTCTGTGACGACTGCGGCTCGATGATGGTCTCTCGCGACGGGGAGATGGTGTGTCAGAACGACGGCTGCGGCGCGACGACCGAACGCGACGAGGCGCTCGCCGCCGAGTTCGAGTCGACCACCGAACAGACCGGCGACGAGGTGATCGAGACGGAGGAGGGCGCGAACTTCGAGGGGAAGCCCACCGCGACCGACGTTGTCTGTGACGAGTGCGGCCACGGCGAGGCGTGGTACACGATCAAACAGACCGGCGCCGCCGACGAGCCGCCGACGCGCTTTTTCAAGTGTAAGGAGTGTGGCCGCCGCTGGCGGGGATACAACTGACCGCGATGCCGCCGGGAGGTCGACGGACTCGGCTCGTCCGCGCGCTCGCCGCCCTTTCGCTCGCCGCGCCCGCGGTCTTCCTCGTCGGCCGCGCCGTCGGCTTCTGGCGCGTCAGGCTCGCGGTCGGGAAGCTGCTCGCGCTGCTGCCCGACGACGGCGCCCCCGATCACGTCCGAGTGCTGCCGCCGCCGGCCGACGAGTACGCCGGAACGCTCCAGACGACCCCCGCTGAGACCCGCGAGCAGCTCCCCGAGCAGGGCTTCTCCGAGCTCATCCGGGCCTACTTCCACGCGTACGACCGCGACGGGGAGGCCGTCCACGAGGTCGGTAGCTTCGTCCACCGGCCCGAGGGCCTCACCGGCGACTGGCAGGTCCACGTCCGGCTGTTCCCCGCGCCCGACGGCGCCACCGAGGTGTGGGCGCACTGGGAGCGGAACCCGTACGTGGCCCCGCTGGCGCACCTGCGGATGGAGGGGTACGACCCGGCCCGCGGCCAGCGGATGGCGGCCGAACTGATCGATGACCTGCGGTGCGCGCGCGACGACGGGGCGGCGTGAGCCGGCGCGCACCGGCAGTTCGTGCGTTTCAATAACGCGTCACCAACTAACACACACCATAGCACTGCGTTCTGGCGATTTATTCGAGTTGGACGGAATTGACGCGTAAATTCGGCCGAAACGCGGCCGAATCCCGCTGTAGCGTTTGGACGGTTCATAGGGCACGGGGCGGGAGGTGGGGCCACGATGAACACCGAACGCATCGCACTGATCGCGGTGACGCTGGCGCTCGTCGTCGGCGGCCTCGCGACGCTGTTCGCACCGACCGTCGTCGCCGGCCCGGGCGGCGCTCCCGGGCAGGCGGCGGTCACCACCGCCGTCGCCGACGGCGGACTCGGGTCGCTGTTCGGGCTCGCGCTCTGGGGCGTGACGCTCCTCTTCGGCGCGACCGCGCTCGTCTGGTTCGTGTTCGCGGCGGTCGTGGGTGCGGGCCACGAGACGCCGCCGAACGAGTACGGCCTCGACGAGATCCAAGTCCGCATCATGACCGTCGACGCCGCCGAGGTCGTTCAGGAGACCGTCGACTCCCTGCCGGAGGGGCTCGACGACGTTCACGTGATCGCGGAGTCGCCCGTCGACGTGACCGGCGCGACGGTCCACGCCGTCCCGGAGGCGTTCACGTGCGACGCGGTCCGGAAGGGCCGCGCGCAGGAGTGGGCACGGCAGTCGCTCGACTGCGGGAAGGCGTTCGTCCTCTACCTCGACGAGGACAGCGTTGTCGAGTCGCTCGACGGGCTCCCGGACGCCGACATCGTTCAGCTCCGCGAGAAGCCCCGGCTCACGGGGTCGAACCTCAGCTACTTGGCGGACATGTACCGGATGGGCGTCCAGATCGAACAGCGCGCGTTCGCGCGCCTCTCGATTCCCCTGTTCGCGTGGGGCGGCGGCATCGCGGTCCGCAGCGAGGTGGAGGACGAAACCACGTGGGACCGTGAGACGCTCGTCGAGGACACCGCGTTCGTCTGGGCGGCCTTCCGCGAGCTCGACGTGACGTTCGCGCTCTCGGACGCGGTCTGCCGCAACGAGGCGCCGCCCTCGCTGTACGAGATCCTCCAGCAGCGCCGCCGCTGGGCGGCCGGGAACGTCCGGGCGTCGACGATGCTCCCACTGCGCTACGAGCTGTTGACTAGGGTCCGCAACTACGCGTGGGCGCTCTCGCCGATCGTCACCCTGCTCGTCGTCCCGTTGTCGCTTCTGGGCGTGACCATCGCGCACAGCGGGCTGTTCTTCGCCGCGTCGATGGGGCTGGCGCTCTGTACGCTGGGCTGGTTCCTGCTCGGCGTCCGGTACTACGGCGACGACCACCGCCGCTGGGCGCTCGCGGTGCCGCTGGCGCCGCTCATTACCGTCGTCCACTCGATGGGGACAGTCGCCGGGATCGTCAACCCGCCGGAGACGTTCCGGGTGACGACGAAGGTCGGCAGCGAGTAACCGCTCCGAGCGCGGCTACGACCCGTCGCGAAGCCGCGGCCCGAGGAACGCCGCGACCGCCTCGCCGACCTTTCCGCTCCGCCCGACGAAGAAGTGGTCGGACTCGAACGCGACCGTCTCGACGCCCAGTTCCGTCGCACGTTCGACCACCGGCTCCCAGTCCGCCGTCGAGTCCCGCGTCGCGTACAGGACGCGAACCGGGACGCCCCGGTCGACTATCTCTCCGAGCGCGTCGACCGCGTCGGTGTCGGGGTTCAGGCGGGCGGTCGGCGCGAGCGCGCAGACGCCCGTCAGCTCGGGCCGCGACGCGGCCGCGACGAGCGCGACCGTGCCGCCGAACGAGAAGCCGAACAGCCCGACGCGGTCGTAGCGCTCGCGCGCCCAGCCGACCGCCCGGTCCGCGTCGGTGGTCTCGCCGTACCCCTCGTCCCAGTCGCCGTAGTCGAAGCGGAGGCAGTCGACGCCGCGGTCGGTCACGGCGTCGGAGACGGCCACCAGCCGCTCGTCGCCTCGGTGGCCGCGCTGCTGGGGATGCGGCGGGCAAGCGACGACGACCGCATCCGCGGACGGCGCGTCGGCCGAGGCGTCGCTCGCGGCCGTATCAAGAGTCGCGCGCACGTCGCGACCGCCGGGGATCAGGACGGTGTCGCTCATCGGGATCGGGCGGTCGGGTCGACGCCCGTCAGGGCACCTGCGTCACGCGATCGACGCCGTCGAGCTCGACGAGGTCGCCCGCGAGCGCCTCCTGATCGACGGTCGCCTCGTAGTAGAACACGATGTCGAACGTGCCGTCGCGGAGGAGCTGCTGGCACTCCCAGACGAACGCCTCGTCGTCGAGCGTCAGTCCTTGGAACTGGTTCGACGAGAAGTCCGTGTCGTCGTTGCCGGCCTCGATGTACGTCTCGCCTTTGCCCGCGTGCTCGGCGATGACCTCGTTGGCGGCGACCGTCAGCTCGTGCATCTCTAGGTCCTCCTCACCCTCGAGATTCGTGTGGACGATACAGCCCACCAGCTCGATGTCGCCGGGCTCTAAGAGGGCCTTCGCGCGGGTGTACAGGTCCGAATCGACGGTCTCGCTCATGTCTCTCCCTTCCGGCTCCCGTAATAAACGGGTGACGGTTCGCGGGGCGGGTCGGGGCCGGCCGCGACGCGTCTCAGCGACGGAGCGACACGACGACGGCGCCCCCGTCGGCTTGGACCAGCGCGTCGTCCGCGAGGTCGTCGACGAGCCCGCGGAACCACTCACAGCCGTGTTCGCCGCCCGGCGCGTAGTCCACCCGAATCCGGTTGCCGAGCGCGTCCGGCGCCATCTCGTCGTGCTCGCCGAGCAGGCGCACGATCCGACCGCGGAACTGCCGGCGGTTCCCCTCGAAGCCGGGCTGTTCGGGCGCGGTGAAGTCCCAGGTCCGGGAGGCGTGACAGCACTCGCGACACGAGCAGCCGGCCTCGTCGCAGCGGGGCTTCTTGCCCTAGGCGACGCCGCCGAACTCCATGATCGCGTTGTTCCGCACCCGGGACTCGCCCGCGGGCATGGGCCGGGAGGCGACCCGCTCGAACGCGTCGTCGTCGTCCGAGACGTCGAACGCGCGGTGATTGCGGCAATTTATTACACATAAAATAGCTCAAATATCGGTAGCAACTGAGAGTGGCTGTTGCCGAACATTCCCCGAATGTCCGTATCAGAGTGGCAATCTATCTCTGAGCGACTGGAACGCGAGTCGTCCGAGCAACTGGCTGGGGCCGCGCTTTGGCAGGTCGCGGGCGACGTTCATCGTACTCGGTGGCTCACTCTCACCGATGCCTAGCTCCCACTCCGTCTCCGACTCGAAACGGTCTACCGCGGCCTCGACGCGGTCGCGCACCGCATCAGTTTCCATGGTCTTCACGTCACCGGCTTTCATCAGTACGTCGCCGTCCACGATAACCGTCTCCACATCAGCCGGCGCTGCGTTGTTAGTCACCTGCGCCGGGATGTTGGTCAGCGGGGTGAATTTCGGCTTCTCGACGTCCAGCAGAATGACGTCGGCGCGCTTGCCGGGTTCGAGGCTCCCGATCTCGTCGCCGACCCCGAGTGCCTCTGCTCCTTCGATGGTGAGCATTCGTACGAGCTCCATCGAGTCGTACTGGCCGGTCGAGCGCTTGAGGTTTGCTGCGAGCCGGGCTTGCCTCGCCTCGCCGAACAGACTGTAGGAGTCGTGCCAGTAGTGGTCGTCGATACCCAGGCCGACATCAACGCCCGCGGCGCGGAGTTCCGGCACCGGCGTCCACTGTACGTCGCCGCCCGTGTTCCAGTAACAGAAAATCGACGGGCAGTGTGCGACCGACGCGTCTGCTTCGGCAGTCCGTTGGATGTCTTCGTCGTCGGCGAGCCGGAAGTGCGCGGCTACAAGTCGGTCGTCCAAGAGGCCAACGTCATCGAGAAGGGCGAGCGAATCCTCGGCGCCATTCGACCGCGCCATCGTGTTGCTCGCCTCCAGTTCGAGCAGGTGCGTGTGGACGAGCAGGTCGGGATACTCGTCAGCGAGTTCGGCGGTGTGTTCCCACAGTTCGCGGGTACATGACCAGTCGTCGTGGGGGTTGATAGTCGCCCGGATGCGGCCGTCGTACGCGCCGTGGTACTCATCGATGAACTCGCGGGCGCGGTCGAACTGCTCTTCGACGGAAACGTCCCAGAAGAGGTCGGAGAGCGCCATCCCGAAGAATCCGCGCAGGCCCGCCTCGCCGAACGTTTCTGCGCCGCCGCCGGGACGGACGTCCATCGAGTTGACGGTCGTGACCCCACCACTGAGGAAGTTCAGTGCGGCGAGTTCGTACCCCGCCCGGGCGAAGTAGTCGTACTCGCCCTCGGCGATGTGGCCGAATATGGCGGTCATCCCACTCATCATTTCCATGAGGTCGAGGTCGCTGAACGCGCCAAGCAGCGGCGTCAGTTCGAGATGGGTGTGCGCGTTGACGAGACCTGGCATCACGAGTTTGCCTTCGCCGTCGATGACCAAGTCGGCCGCTAACTCCGCGTCATCGTCCCGAGATGACCGCACGTCGGTGATCCGGCCATCCTCGATGAGCACCGTTCCTCGCTCGTAGAGTCGATTTCGCTCGTCCACCGTGAGAACGAACGCATCGTGAATCACACAGTCAGCCGTCATTTCCTCCCACCCGTCAGCGTCGTGTGTAGCTGTAATTATTAGTATCTATTTCCCTCAATTGGCTCTGTTGAAATCCTTAGAGGTTGATATGTTTTTGCGGTCGTGCTGAATATAGAGGTTAGATTCAGCAATCGATTGGTCGCGTCGCAAAGTCCTCTAGAGTTTGCCGCTGAGCGTCTCGACAGCACTTCGTACAACTGAAAATACTGCGTTAGAATGGCGTGCACCAAGTGTACGTGATTTGAGAGCGTTAGAGATAGCAGCCCGAGTAGTCTACGCAACCACCACTCGAAACTCTAGACCGCTTTGCGACGCGAGCAAAAAAACTTGTTACAGTGACTTTTTGAGTGATAGATATGAGTCTCCTCAAAGAACTCGTAGCAGGCCTAAAAGGGCGGGCTATTATGGAGCTGAGTGGGTGGCTGGTCGTGCTCATTGCGGCGGTCGTTTTCGTCGTGACCCTGATCGCTGGCAGTGCGTTGTTCGGTGACGCGGCCGGATTGGCTATTGGAATCAGCTCCGCACTGCTCGTCGCGTTTGTTGTTGGATCACGTCTTCGAAACCGGTTCCGAGACGGTCAACAGTAGTGTGTGCGGCAGTCGACACACAGAAGACAATCCACCGGTGCAACACATCCCGACGATTAAAACTCGAAGTCAGCACGCTAGTCCAGTTGATTGGTCGTGTCGTTTGGCTACGTACATTCTGTGGAGAGAGGATCGACTGAGAAGCTGTCGTGACCGACTTGCGCCCTCTATTCAGCACGCCGTTTATATCAGATTTAGAGGATTTCAACAGAGCCCCTCAATTGAGAGCGCGGGTACGCTCCGCGGGTTCTCCCTTCTTGACATCCTCCCCGCGCTGAAGCGCGAGGATTCCCACGGTACCGCACCGCTGGGTTGGGATATTGTGGTTTACGACGTTACCTGTTCTTGAGGTGCGAACGCACCAGGTTCCTTGTCAAACAAGAACGTCGATGGCTGTGTCAACCAGCCGTTACTCCTATCCACCGAGAGATTCGGTGAACTCGGAGATACTTTCTGCCGAATGTTCTCAGCACCGTTCACATCCGCATTGGCCACTGTACCGCACTCATCGCAGACGTACAGTCCGCGTTCAACACGGTTCGCGTCATACTTCCGGCCACAGCACGAGCACGACTTCGAGGTATCCCGCTCAGACACTTGCTCAACCGTGATGCCTTCCATCTCGGCTTTGTATTCGAGGAGATCGGTGAACCGGTCGAACGCCCATGAGTGTAGGTCAAGATTGCCGTGTTTCTCCCAGTCCTTTGACTCGCCGTTCTCCTCATCCTCACGGACGCCGGAGAGATCGCCCACCACGATTGTTCCAATTTCCTCGTCAACACACCGCTGGACGATATGCTTCGAGAGGGTGTGGAAGTAGTGGGTCCGACGGGCCGACTTCTTCTGGTTCAGCCGCGTGGCTTGCGCAGAATGCGAATCGTCACACCGGGTGATTCGCTTGCTGAAGTAGTAGTCGTCCTGTTTCAAGCAGTTCAGCGGGTACAACTCGCTGTGACCGTCTTCATACGCGAGCGCGGCGAAGTTGTTGATACCGAGGTCAACACCGACCGTCTTCTCACCGGGGGCTTCAGCCACGTCCATTTCGACCTTACAGACGAAGTGTAGTTCCCACTCGTCGCCGGTCCACACAATCTTGACTTGTTGGACGTTCTCCACGGCAGAGAGGTCAATATCGGGGCGAGTCTGGTACGTACACAGGACGAAGTCCGACCAGTACTCCTTCAGGTTCGATCCTTTTGAGAGTCGAACACGGTCGTACTGAGTGTCGAGTTTGAGGCCTCTCTGCTTGAATGTGACCGTGGAACGCGGGTGTTCGTCGCCGTGTTTGCGGTAGCCGGGCGGGTTCGCTCGTGTATCTCCGTTTTGTCGTTTACCGTACCAGCCGTTGAACGCTTCAGCGAGTTCTTGAAGGACTCGCTGACTTGACTGCGAATGCAGGTCACCATAGCATTCGTGGGTTTTGAGGTACGCGGTGAGTTCGGTGTGGTTCGGGATGTGACCGATTTCGTCCCAAATCCGGTTACACGTCCACCGTCCGACGTTCCAGAGCTTACTGGCTGCGAACCCGAGCGAATCAAGATCGTCTCGTACCCGCGACTGGTTCCGTATGGAAGCAGTATAGGTACGGGTAACGACCTGTTTCGCTATACGTAACCTATGTAGACCAACTTGCTTGAACCTATGTATTTGCTCAGCGTGGAATATCCAGCCGTGCCATCGACCGGTGAACTGTGACGGGTAGTGTCGGATTCATCCCCGCGCTAAAGCGCGAGGCTTTCTCCTCGATTCTCCGTATCAAGAGCACTATCACTGCCGGGTAAATCTGTGAGCAGAGTACGAACGGGTGTTACCCTCGGAGCCGGACGCTCGTCTCATCCCCGGAGTCTTCGATCTCGACTAATCCATCATCTGCCAAATCCGAAAGGAGCCCTCGAAGCCACTCGCGTCCGTGTTCGCCATCTGGCGAGTAATCGACGCGAATACGGTGTCCGAGGGTATCGAGGCTTATTACGTCGCGCTCGCCGAGGAGCCGGACGATCCGACCGCGGAACTGCCGCCGGCTCCCCTCGAAGCTGGGCTGTTCGGGCACGTCGGGCGCGGTGAAATCGCCAGTCTGGTAGGCGTGGCACCACTCGCGCCACGGGCACCCCGCCTCGTCGCAGCTGGGGCTCTTCCCGCAGGCGACGCCGCCCAGTTCCATGACCGCGTTGTTCCACACCCGCGACTCGCCCGCCGGCATGAGCGCGGACGCGACCCGCTCGAACGCGTCGTCGTCGTCCGAGACGTCGAATGCCCGATACAGCACCCGCCTCACGTTGGTATCGACGACGGCGTCGCCGTTGTTGAACGCGAACGACGCCACCGCGTTGGCGGTGTAGGGTCCGACGCCCATCAGCTCGCTCAGTCCGTCTGGGTCCTCGGGAAACGTCCCGTCGTGGTCGTCCTCGACCTGTCCGGCCGCCTCGTGGAGGTACTTCGCGCGGTTGTTGTACCCCAGCGAGTGGTCGGACCAGAAGGCGACCACGTCGGCTCGATCGGCGGCGGCTAGGTCGGCGGTCGTCGGCCACTCATCGAGGAAGTCCTCCCACGCGGGGACGACCCGGTCGAGCTGGGTCTGCTGGCTCATCACCTCGCTGACGAGGATCTCGTAGGGGTCCTCTGTGCGGCGCCACGGGAACGCGCGGTGGTCGGCCTCGTACCAGTCGACGAGCGCGTCGCGGACCGCGTCGCGGTCGGCGGGGAGCTCCGGCGCGTCCTCGGGACCACCCTCGCCGCTAGCGCCTCCGCCCTCGCTGCCGCCGCTCTCGCCCTCGGCGCGGTCGCCCGCACCGTCCGAGTCGGTCATATCCCCGGTCCGGGCGGCGGCGGTTTATCGGTGCTGGTCCCCGTCGGTGCGGGCCGGCGCCATCGTCCGCGGGTCGCGGTCGGGGCCGGGGTACTCCCCGCCGACCGCGTCCGGATACAGCTTCGCCGGGTCGAACACCGTCGCGAACGCGCGCGACTCCCGGACGCTCACGGGGAGTCTGTCGCGTAGCCCGGCCGCTGCCCCCGGCCCGGTCAGCGAGGGGTCGAGGCTTATCACCTGCATCGCGCCGCCGCGGTAGGCGGACGCCAGCGCGGGATGATCGCCCGAGGGCTGCGCGACCGGTTCGCGCCACGCCTCGACCGCGTCGCGCCAGTCTGCCGCTAGCTCCAGCTCCGCGAGGGACGCGATCACCGCCTCGGCGTCGTCGAGGAGTGGGTCGCTGGCGACGAGCGTCGTCCACGCGTGCGACCGGAGCGCGTCGAGCGCCTCACGGGCGTCGCCGCCGAGGAGGAGATCAGCCGCGAGCGCGTCCGCACCGGCGACGACGCGGGCTGGGCTGGGATCGAGGGGGTCGGTCACCTCGTTCCCCTCACCGCCGGAGTCGCCGTCGCCCCCGGAATCGCCACCGTTCCCGTCCGCCGTCGAGCGCACGGCGTCGAGCGCTCGTCGCACGTCCGCCTCGTCGAGGTCGCCGCCGAGCGCGGCCGCGCGCTCGAACAGGTCGCCGAAGGTCATGCCCGCCGGTCGTCGCCGCGGGCGTATCGTCCTTGCGGCCGGACGGAGAGGCCGAACGTTATTGGCCGCCGCGTCGAAGTCCGCCGCGTGACCGATCGCTCCTCCGACGATCCGACCGTTGCCGTCCCGCAGGTCCCGGTCGAGGACCTCGCTGTCGACGCGAACGCGGACCGACTTCGAGATCGGGCCGCCGACCTGCCGAGCGGCGTCGACCTCGCCGTGTTTCCCGAGTACGCGCTCACGGGGTTCGTGGCCGACGAACGGCTCCGGGAGGCCGCGCTGTCCCGGGACGTGGCGCGCGCACGGCTCGAATCCGTCGCCGAGACCGCCGGCTCGGCCGTGGTCGCGGGGTACGCCGAACGAGACGGCGACGCCGTATACAACGCGACCGCGTACGTCCCGCCGGGAGGGTCCTCCGAGGACGGCGGCGGAGAGTTCTCCGCCTACCGCAAGCGACACCTGTGGGACGACGAGGCGGAGTGGGTCGAGCCCGGCGGCGACCGCGTGATCGTCGAGACGCCCGCCGGACCGACCGGACTGCTGACCTGCTACGACCTCAACTTCGTCGCGGAGAGTGCGTGGTTCGCTGAGCGCGCGGTCGACGCCCTCGTCGTCGTCGGCGCGTGGCCCGCCGACCACGTCGCGAACTGGCGGCTCCTCGTCCGAGCGCGCGCGCTCGACGGGGTCAGGTGGACCGTCGGCGCGGGGCGCACGGGAACCGCGGGCGGCGCGCGTCCGGCGGAGGCGGCGACCTACGCGGGCAACTCCCTCGTCGTCCGCCCCGACGGCGCGGTCGCCGCCGAGCTCGGCCGGGAACCGGCGACGCTGACCGCGACCCTCGACCGAGACACGCTCTCCGCGCAGCGCGATCTGGTGGGGGCTGTCGACGACATCTGAAACTATTCTTTCCAGTTTCGAAAAAGTAGTTTTCTCAGTAGGAACTATTAAGTAGGTCGCGCGCGTATGTATAGTTGAAATGAGCACCCAGAAGCAGTCACGTCAGCGATACGGCGACGTTCACGAGAGCGAAGCGCTCCGCGTCCCCGAGGAGAAGGCAGAACAGCTCGTCGACGCGCTCAACAGCGACCTCGCGGCGACGTACGTCCTCTACCACCAGGTCAAGAAGCACCACTGGCTCGTCGAGGGCGCCGAGTTCCTCGGCATCCACGAGTACCTCGGCGAAGTCGCGGAGGACCTCGAAGAGGGCGCCGACGTCCTCGCGGAGCGCGCGCAGGCGCTCGGCGGCGTGCCGCTCTCGGGCGGCGCGAACTACGAGGAGCACGCACCGGTGACCCCCGAGGACGCCGACGCCTACGACATCCGGACGTCGCTGGAGCACGACCTCGAGATGTTCGGCGACATCACCGAGCAGCTCCGCGAGCACATCCAGCTCGCCAACAACCTCGGCGACTACAACACCGAAGAGCAGCTCCGTGACATCCTCGAAGACGTCGAGGAACACGGCCACCACCTCGAGCACTACCTCGAAGACGACACGCTCGTCACGAGCGAGACGCTCGAGTAGACCGGCCCCGGCGGACTGCTTCCGGCACGTCCCGACGTTCGATTTTCCGCTTTTTCGCGCTACGTAGCGGCCGCACAGTCGACCGCGTCACCGATTGTACTTCCGATCGCCTCGCCGATCAGTCGAGGTCCGGGGCCCGCTCGCCCGCGGGGACGACGACCTCCAGCCAGTTCTCTTCCGGCGGCAGCGGACAGGAGAACGTCTCGCTGTACGCGCAGAAGGGGTTGTACGCGAGGTTAAAATCGATCGTGACCGCGTCGCCGTCGGCGAGCTCGCGCTCGGGTGCCAGCTCCATGTACCGACCCTGGTGGTACGTCTGCTGGCCGGTCGTCTTGTCGCGGAAGGGGACGAAGACGGCGCCGTCGTCGCCCTCCTGGCGGTAGCCCGCGAGCGTGTGCTCCGTCCCGTTAATCTCGAGCGCGAAGGTGACGATCCGGAGGTACCGGACCGGGTTGCTCGCGGTCGTCTCCATCTCGACCGGCTCGGGGTCGTCGTGGACGGTGACGGTCGCCTCGACGCGGTAGTCCGGGTTCGGGGGAAAGTAGTCGAGCCCGTCGAACTCGTCCCGGTGTTCCGGGGGGATCGGCGACTGCGGGTGGTCGTCGAAGAACTCGTCCTTCTCCCGGCGGTTCGCGCGGAGCCGCTCGGCGTAGTCCTCGCTCATGCCCGGTCCGACGAGCGCCGGCGGTTTCAGGCTCGCGGTTCCGGCGCCGGTGTCTCTACCGCCGAAGCGGTCGCGACGCCGTCACAGCGCTTGGAGGTCGGCCAGACAGTCGTCGAGGTCGCGGTTCGACGTGGCCAGCGACACGCCGTCGACCCGGGCGAGGTCGGCGGCGTGGTCCCAGAGGTCGCCGTCCTCGATCCCGTGGAGCACGACGGCGTTCGGCGTCGGGCTCACGACCCGCAGCGCGACGAGCGGCGACTCGCCGCGCGTCACCCGGGTGAACACGAGCGCGCGGTTCGTCGACTGGCCGTACAGCCGGTAGAACTCCTCGCTGGAGAGCCGCGTGATCGCCTGGATCGAGTCGATGACGGTGTGGCCGTTCACGTGGTCGTGGTCGCCGCGGACGACCTCCGTCGCGCCCATCGCGTCGTAGAAGTCCGCCAGGGGGACCGCCGTCGAGTACTCGCGGAGGTCGTGGACGATGTCGCTCTCGAACCCGGCCGAGAGCACCCGAGCGTGCTGTCGGAGGCGGCCGCCGCCGCGGCGCTCGTCGATATCGAGGAGTCCTTCGACGGTCCGCCGGACGACGCCGATCCCGGGGCTCTCGCGCCGGCCGCTCTCGTAGTCGGAGACGACCGACGAGGAGACGCCGAGCTGGTCGGCCAGCTCCGTCTGCGAGACGTCGAAGTCGGTCCGCCACTTCCGGAGCGTCGCGCCCGGGTCGTCGCTCAGCGTTATCTCGCCGGCGATCCGGCGGGAGAGCTCCTCGCGTGCGTCGCTCATGGCCTGAACGGACGACCGAACGCCGCAAAAGGGTACCGTTCGTCGCGCGTCGAAACCGACCGGAGCCCGGCCTGGTCGAGGACGCGGCCGCGGCTCACTCTAAGTACAGCGAGTAGACGATGACCGCGAACCCGATCGCCGTGAGGAGGCCGTCGACGGCGATGCCGACCGCGAGGTCGGCGCCGATAATCTGGTGGGAGACGCCGCCCAACAGCGCCCCGACAGTGACGATGCCGAAGCCGACGCCGAGTTCGCGCAGCGACCGGTCGCCGGTCCGGTCGTACGCGCGGAGCGCGTAGTAGGTGATACTGCCACCGAGCACTAGGATGGCGGTCTTTGCGACGATGATCGTCAGGTCGATGTAGGGAGTCATGTTTCCTCTCGTAGCTCCGACCACAGGTCGGCCAGTCGCTCGTCTCGGGTCCGCTCCGGCCGAGAGAACTCCACGTCGAACTCGCGGCTGCCCGCGTCGCCCTCGTCGCCGTCGCCGACCGAGACGGTGACGGCGTCGAACGACACCGAGTACCGCGTCGTGTGCTGTCCGTCCCGCCGGATGTCGGTCGACTCCGACAGCAGGGAGGCGTCGGTGAGCATCTCCAGTTTCCGGTAGGTCGTCGACAGGGGGATGTCGCACTCTTCGGAGAGTTCGCTCGCGGTCTTCGGCTCGGTGAGCGCCGCGACGATCCGACGGGCCGCGTCGTCGGCCAGCGCGTCGAGCACCTCGTCGACCGACGGCGGCTCCGGCTCTCGCGACGGGTCCCGCACCATGCGTGACGGTTCGGCCCCCGGGACTTAAACCATTGAATTTCCGCCGAGGCGGCGGGGCTCGCGGCCGCCACTCCTCCCTCTTTTGTGTGGCGCCGCCGTACGGCGATACCATGGACACGTGGAAGCGTCGAGTCGGCGGGTACATCGCGTTCGTGGCCGTCGTGCTCGTCTCCACCACCGTTTCCTACCGGTGGGGGATGCGGGTGTACGAGAACGACCCGCGCACCCTGATCGAGTCGTTCCAATTCGCGATCGAGATGTTCACGACGACCGGGTTCGGTGGCGACGCCTCGTCGTGGCAGACCCAGGAGATGCACGCGTTCATCGCCGTGATGGACCTGGTCGGCATGGTGCTTCTCATCGGGGCGCTGCCGGTCGTCGCCACGCCGCTCCTCGAGTCCGCGTTCTCGACGACCGTCCCCCGGTCGCTGGACGCGGACCTGAGCGGCCACGTCGTGGTCGCCTCCGACACCACGCGCTCCGACGCGCTCCTGGACGAGTTCGACTCGGAGGGGGTCACCTACGTCGTCGTCGAACCCGACCCGGACCGGGCGCTGGCGCTGTACGAGGCGGGTCACATGGTGATCCGCGCCGACCCGGAGACGACGGCGGGGCTCGAGAGCGCCCGCCTCGGCGACGCCCGCGCCCTCGTCACCGACCTCTCGGACCGGGTCGACGCGAGCATTGTCCTCGCCGCGAAGGAACTCTCGACCGACGTCCGCGCGATAAGCGTCGTCGAGGACCCGAGCCGAGAGCGGTACCACCGGCTCGCCGGCGCCGACGAGGTGCTCTCCCCGCGGTCGCTGCTCGGCGAGAGCCTCGCCTCGAAGGTGACGACGGCGGTGCGGACCGACCTCGACGAGGCGGTCGCGGTCGGCGACCTGCGGATCGCGGAGGTGTCGATCCACCACGGGAGCGGCCTCGCCGGATCGACGCTCGCCGGGAGTCGGATCGGCGAGCGCACCGGCGTCGACGTGATCGGTGCGTGGTTCAACGGCGCGTTCGAGGCGGCGCCGCCGCCGGACGCGACGCTGTCTGCGGGGACAGTTCTGCTCGTCTCCGGGACCGAGGGACAGGTGGAGCGGCTCGTGGACCTGACGAACTCGGCAGCCCGCCGGTTCGGCGCGGGCGAGACGGTCGTCATCGGACACGGGCAGGTCGGGAAGACCGTCGCGAACGCGCTCGAATCGGCCGACCTGCCGGTGACGGTCGTCGACCGCGACGGCGCCGAGGCGATCGACGTGGTCGGGGACGCGACGGAGCCGGACACGCTGCGGGACGCCGGCGTCGCGGACGCGCGGACGGTCGTCCTCGCGCTCCCCGACGACACGACGGCCGAGTTCGCGACGCTCGTGGTGCGCGACCTGGCGCCGAACGTGGAGCTGCTCGCACGGGTCGAGGACGCCGAGAGCGTGCCGAAGATGCACCGCGCCGGGGCCGACTACGTGCTCTCGCTCTCGACGGTGACCGGGCGGATGTCGGCGTCGGCCGTGCTCGCGGACCGGGACGTGCTCTCGCTGGACACCCACGTCGAGGTCGTCAGGACCGAGGCGTCCGCGCTGGTCGGCCGGACGGTCGGACAGGCCGCCGTCCGCGAGACCACCGGCTGTACCGTCATCGCGATCGAGCGGGGCGACGAGCTCGTCACCGACGTGGGCCCGGAGACGCGGGTCGAGCGGGGCGACGAGCTCGTCGTCGTCGGCACCGACGAGGGAGTCCGCGCGTTCGAGCGCGCGTTCGCGTAGAGCCGGGTCGGTTCGCCCGCTCGGCTCGCGGCGCTGACTCGGCCCGCGCCGCGGATTCGAGCGGGCTCGCGCCGCTGCTCCCGCTCGCGCCGCCGGTCTCGGCGCGACGAGTCGAACGGTTCAAGTATTCGCTGGCTGTTCGTATCCGTATGAAAGATCAGGGACGCTCCACGCGCAAGCGGACCGGCGGCCGACTCAAGCACGCCTCGAACAAGAAGCGCCACCAGCTCGGCCGCGAGCCCGCCGAGACGACCGTCGGCGAGACCCGACTCCAGTACATCGACTCCCGCGGCACGGAGAAGAAGGTCCGCGCCCTCTCGACGAACGTCGCGCAGGTCGCCGACGACGGCGAGGTCAGCGAGGCCGAGATCGAGAACGTCGTCGACAACCCCGCGAACGTCAACTACGCCCGCCGGAACATCGTCACGAAGGGCGCCGTCATCGAGACATCCGCCGGCCGCGCACGCGTCACCTCCCGCCCCGGCCAGACCGGCCAGGTCAACGCGGTCCTGCTCGACTGAACGCGGCCTTTCTGAAGGTATTTCAGCCCGCACGCCCACCAGCGACGCGTGTACCTCGGCGTCGACGAAGCCGGCAAGGGACCCGCGCTCGGACCGATGGTCGCGGCGGCGGTCGCCGCCGACCCGGCGGACCTCCCCGCCGGCGTGGACGACTCGAAGCGGGTCGCGCCGGCCAGACGCGAGGAGATAGCGGCGGCCCTCCGGGGCGACCCGGCCGTCGCCGTCGGCGTCGCCCGCGTTGACCCCGACGAGATCGACCGCCCCGACACCGACATGAACACCCTCACCGTCCGCGGTCAGGCGCTGGCGGTCCGGGACACCCTCGCCGACCTCCCCGCTGGCGTCGCCGAACCGGTCCGCGTCGTCGCCGACGCGGGCGACACCAGCGAGGAGCGGTTCGCGCGGCGGCTCGGCGAGTTCGTCGAGGGCGACGGTGCGGACGGAGCCCGCGGCGACGATGGGGCCCACCCCGCGGTCGACGTGACGGCCGCCCACGGCGCCGACGAGGACGACCCCGTCGTCGGCGCGGCGAGCGTCGTCGCCAAGGTGGTCCGCGACGCCGCGATGGCCGACCTCGACGCCGCGTATCCCGACTACGACATCGGGAGCGGCTACCCGAGCGACCCGGCCACGCGAGCCTTCCTCGCCGCGTACGTCGGCGACCACGAGGCGCTACCCGACTGTGCGCGCGAGTCGTGGGCGACCTGTGAGGACGCGCTGGCGGCCGCCGAGCAGTCGGCGTTAGACGAGTTCTGAAAGCGGGCCGGAGCCGCTCGGCGCTCAGCCCTCAGAACAGCCCGGCGATGACCCCGCCGAGCGTCCCGACGATCGTCTCCCACACCGAGAAGCCGGTCGCGATCGCCAGCACCGTGTCCGCGCCGAAGAAGGCGAACAGCAGCGCGGAGCCGAAGTGCGCGAGCCGCATGTCGACCCGGCCGGCGAACGTGTGGAAGAAGTAGGCGTTCGCGAGGCTCACCGGGATGATCGCGAGCATCTCGCCGGCCCAGATGGCCGAAGTCGCGCCGTACTGGACCGCCAGGCCGATGGTGACGAGCTGCGTCTTGTCGCCGAACTCGCCGGTCGCGGTGAGCAGGAAGATGGGGAAGAAGCCGCCGAGCGACCCAGAGTACCTGTCGAGCCGCCCCGGGAGCGAGAGGTCGTCGAACGCGGCCAAGCCGCCGTCGGTGCGCTCCGCTTCCGGGGTCGTCCCGCGCGACGGCGCGGACCGGTACAGCAGGACCGCGAAGACGAAGAACAACACCGCGGTGATCGCGTCCAACACGACCGGCGGGAGCGCCGACTGGAGTGCCTGCCCGAACGCGATCTCCACGGCGGTCCACCCGGCGAACGCCGAGCCGGCGGCCGCGACGACGACCTTGGGATCGTACCGCGTGGAGAGCCCGGCGATCATCAGCTGTACCTTCTCGCCCGGCAGCACCGCGAGCTGCGTCACGAACGCGATCGCGACGATCTCGACGTAGCCGGTCATGCGTCGCCCGCCTCCTGACCGTCGGTCGCGGCGGTCGACTCCGCGGCGCGCCGGACGTACACGCGGTCCGCGACCGCCTCCGGCAACCCGTGTTCGTCCCCGTCGCTCGTCCGGACGGTGACCAGCCCGAAGGAGGTGATATCGACGACCTCGACGGTCGTTCCGGGCGTTATCTCGGCGTCGACGAGGAACTCCAGCACGTCGGGGTCGCGGTCGCTGACGCGGGCGACCGTTCCCCGTTCACCCGGATCCAGCGCCGCGACGAGCGTCGTCCCGGCGTCCTCCGGCGTCGAGAGGTCGGCCGGCGGGATCGGGTCACCGTGCGGGTCGGCGGCGGGGTAGTCGAGGACGCGCTCGACCCGACGCGTGAACTCCTCGCTGACGTGGTGTTCGAGCGCGTCAGCCTCGTCGTGGACCTCGGTCGCCTCGTAGTCCAGCTGCTCTGCGAGGAACGCCTCGATGAGGCGGTGTCGGCGGACGACCTCCAGCGCGGCGACCTCGCCCGCGGGCGTGAGCTCGACGCCCGTGTACTTCTCGCGGGAGAGCAGGCCGCGGTCGGCGAGCGTTTCCACCATGCTTGTCACCGTCGCGGGGGTCTTGTCGAGCGAGTCCGCGATCTGCGAGGTCGAGACGGGCGGTCCCACCCGCGACTCGATCCGATAGATCGACTTGAGATAATCTTCGACGGCGTCGGTCGGCATAGACGCTTTTGACCGGTCTAAATTAATAGTTTGTCGGATGCGTTTTCTGTTCTTGCCAAAGGCATAACGAGAGGCGAGTCGAAACGGTGATCTCGAAAACCGTCGCTGTGAGCGATCGGAAACCGATCGAACGTCACATCCGGTCGAGAATTAGGGGTCGCCGACGCGCGGTCGGTCGGCTTATTTGACCGTCAGCAGGCGGCGCAGGATGTCGCCGTACGCTGGCCGGGTGATCAGCACACCGACCAGCACGCCGAGGACGGTGAAGATGGCGAACCCGGAGAGGTCGCCGAGCGACAGCACCATCAGCGGCGACATCGCGATGATGGTCGTGGCCGCGGCCGCGCCGATCACCCAGAACGCCCGCCGGAACCGGGAGTCGAACACTTTCTTCGAGTTCACGTCGCCCTCGCTCATCACCTCGTCGGCGATGATGACGAGGTCGTCGACACCGGTCCCGACGACCGCGATGAAGCCGGCGATCACCGCGAGTTCGAGCGGGTAGCCGAGCAGCGCCGCGAACCCGAGCAGGGCGTACACCTCCGTCAGCGCCGTGACGATCATCGGGAGCGCGACGCGCGGTTCGCGGTAGCGGAGGAACACCATCCCGGCGACCGCCAACACCGAGAGCACGCCGATGACCAGCGAGTACGTCCGGAAGTTCTCACCCTGCGAGGCCGAGATGGACGAGGAAGTCCCCTCCCCGCTGATGTCGAGGTCGGCCGGGAGCGCGCCGGCGCGGAGGTTCAGCGAAATGGTCTGCGCCTCGGCGAACTCGCCCGTCGTGAGCCGGAAGTTCCCGGTGTCGGCCCACGAGCCGGCCGCCATGCTGTCCGCGAGGCCCGGGTCCATCCCGAAGGAGTTGACGACCTCGCCGTCGACGACGAGCAGGAGACACGGGTTCGAGTTCTCTATCTCACCGGTCTCCTCGTTGTATCCGCACCGGTCCGCCCCCGTCTGGTACGCGTCGGCGAAGCCGCGTTGCGCCACAGCGTCTTGGAAGGAGTGCGCCGGCGACTGGCCGCTCTCGGCGGTGTTGCGCACTGTGACCGGGACGTACGCTCCGGTACCGCGGTCGCTCTGGGCCGCGGTCCCGATCGTCTCGAAGTCGCCTTGGGTCAGCGTTCCCTCCTGAACCGCGGTGCCGTTTCCGTCCGGGTACGCGATGTCGATCCGGACGGTCCCGCGCTCCTCGAGGAGGTCGATCACTTCTTGCCGGCCCTGCCCCGGCACCTCGACGAGGATGAAGTACTCCCCGGTGATCGACTGGATCTGTTGGACGCTGCCGCCCGAGAGGCCCGCCTCGTTGATCTTCCCCTGGATGACGTTCATCGTCTCGTCGCGCGTCTCCTGCGTGACACCCGACCGAACCTCCGCGTACTCGTAGCCCGCGGCGTCCATCGCCGCGCGGAACTGGGACTCCGTCACGGACGGCTTCGTCACCTCGACCGCGCCCTCTTCCGGAACGACGCCGACGTTTCGGACGGAGGCGTTGTCCAGTTCGGCCGCGACCGCGTCCGCGACGCTCTCGGGCGTGTCACCGCCGAACGCGACATCCGTCGCGGTGTATCCCGAAAGCGGCGCGCGGACCCGCGTCCCGCCCGCCAGATCGAGGCCGTACTGGAGGTTCGTGACCCCCTGCTGGGCCTCGCTGACGTTCTCCCCGGGCGCCGGCTCCGGCCCGAACCCGGGAGCGAAGAGCGCCACGGACGACCCGATCACGACGACGACGAGCAGCAGGATTCGCCAGTTCTTCTTGATCGGTTCGAGCATTACCGCGCCACCCCCTCGAACTTGTACCAGCGAAGCAGCGAGACGTTCATCAGGTACGTGTTCATCAGGTCGGCGCAGAGCCCGACCGCGAGGATGATCCCGATGTCACGGAGCAGCCCCACCCCGAACACCGAGGCGCCGATCGCCATCACGACCATCGCGGCGATGGAAGTGAGCGTCATCGTCACCCCGGTCCGCATCGCGCGGCTCACGGACTCGTAGAACTCGCCGGTCCGTCGCAGCACGGAGTCGTTCAACAGGATGTCCGAGTCGACGCTGTACCCGATGATCATCAGCAGCGCCGCGATCGTTCCGAGCGTCATCTGGATGCCGAGGAGGTTCATCGCCGCGATCGGGATGACGAGGTCGGAGAACGCGGACGCGACGACCGCCAGCGAGGGGACGAACGTCCGGAACAGCGCGAACACGAGGACGCTCATCCCGAGGAACGCGATCGCCACGCCGATGATGGCGGTCCGCGCGGTGTCGCTCGCGAAGCTCGGCGACACCTGATCGACCGCGGTCGTGGTCAGTCCCGCCGCCTCCGCCTGGTCTTGGAGGTCGTTCGCGAGCCCCTCCGGATCGTCCTGTGACGCCTGGAACGTGACGACGACGACGTCGTCGCCGGGGATCGTTCGGACCGAGTCGGGCTCCCGCTCGAAGGCCGTTTGGATCTGCTGTTCGACGTCGCCGCTCGCGTCGTCCGCGACTCGCAGCTCGACGCCGCCGGTGAACTCCAGTCCCAGGTTCGCGGGCGCACCGGTGGCGACGACCCAGCCGCCGATGATCGCCAGCGCGAGGACCAGAAACGCGAGCGGCACCGCCGCGAGCTGCCGGTTCGAGTAGTCGGTGTAGTTGACTTCCGGCACCTCGATCGCTACCATAAATACCGCTTCCTCTGCGGGCGCGAATAAGCCTTCTTATCTGGTGGGCCGACGGCGGCGACCGAGGCTGTAACCCCCCGCGTTACGGGAGGTACCGCACGGCGACGACGCCCGGCTCCGATCGGATCTCGACGCGGTTCACGCCCAGTCGGGCGGCGCGCGAGAGCGTCCCCTCCCGGTCGTCGATCACGTCCGTGACCGCTGCCTCCGTCTCCGACTCCGGCGGGGTCAGCACGTGGACCTCGCCGACGCCCGCGCGCTCTTGCCGGGCGAGCTCTCCCGTCGGGGTCTCCGCGGCGAGTTCGCGCTCGTGAACGGTCGGCGGCTCCGGGCTCTCCTCTATCGAGAGCGCGCGGCGCGCGTCGACCTCGACCACCTGATAGGTGACCTCCATCGGCGGGTCGGGGGCGACGGTCGCCTCGACGGCGTCGTCGACGTCGAGGCCGGGGTTCGAGCTCAGCGTGTGAACCTGTCCGTCGTGGACATCTTTCAGCACCGCCGAGTCGCTCTCGACGTGCGTGACGAGGAACGTGCTCTCCTTCTCGTCGGTCATTGCGTTCGGCTAGTCGCTCTGACGACTTCCGGCTTTCGAGCCGCGGCCGCGGGCCGTCGTTTCACGCCGGCCCGCCGGCGTCGCCCGACGCGTCGCCGTCGACGGCCGCGCCGTCGTCAGTCCCGCCGCGGAGTCGAAAGTGCGTCGCGAAGACGGCGAGCGCGGCCGCGACGGGCGGGACGAACCCCGCCAGCTGCGGGAGCGCGTACAGCGCGTTGACGAGGACGGAGCCGCTCGGGTCTCGGAGCCCCTCGGGCGCCGAGATGACCATTCCGAGGTACAACGAGAGCAGGAACAGGAAGCCGGCGACTCCCATCCACCGGTCGTACGTGGCCGCGACCCGGTCGCCGCGGCGGTGGCGCCGGGCGACGAACAGTATCGGCGCGAGCAGCGGGCCGACGGCGCCGAGCCCGGCGACCACGAACAGCGACCGCGAGAACAGGAACGTCCCCCCTTGCGCCGACACGGTCTCGCCCATCCAGACGACCAGGGCGAGAGTGACGACGAGCGCGACGAACCCGGCCGCCAGCGCGCCGAGCGCGGCGTACGCCCGCATCGTCCAGGACTCGGTCGCGCGGAACGCGTACGGGATCGCGCCGAACACCCCGCGGTAGGCGTCTGCCATCGACTCCGATAGGGGCGTCAGCGAATTAAACCCCTCGTCGTCGGGAAACCATTTATACGCGCGACCGGATCCCCCTGACGTGGGTCTCTACGACACGTATCTCGCGACGCGCCACCGTCTCCACGACGCCGAGCCGCCGGCGCACGTCGCCCTCGTCCTCACGGAGCGGGACCTCCTCGCCGACGGCGCGTTCGACACGCTGTCGTCGGCCATCGGCTGGGCGTTCGAGTACGGTGCGGAGCGCGTCACTGTCTCCGTCTCCGTCCTCGACGGGGCCGTGGCTCCGACGCTGATCCGCGAGCTCCGCCGGCTCGATGTCCCCGCGGAGACGGTGGTCCGCGGCCCAGACGCCGACGCGCCGGGGGAAGCGGGAAGCGACCTCGGCGGCGACTCCGCCGCGGGCGACGCCGACGCGCCGGTCCGGATACTGGTCGGCCTCGGCGGTAAGGCGGAGTTCGCCGGCGCCGTCCGCGAACTGGCGAACGACGTCGCGGCCGGCGAGATCACGCCGGACGCCATCGACGAGGCCGACGTCTCGGAGCGGCTGCTATTCCCCGAAGAGCCCGACTTGGTCATCAAGACGGGCGCCGAGCGGCTCTCCGACTTCGCAATCTGGCAGTCCGTGTACGCCGAGCTCTACTTCACCGACGTGAACTGGCGCGACTTCCGCAGGCGGGAGTATCTCCGCGCGGTCTTGGACTTCCAGGACCGACAGCGCCGGTTCGGCCGCTGACGCGCTCGAACCGCGGCCGTCGAGTTCCGCTACCAGACGAACGCGAAGAGCGCGGTGAACGTCACCAGCGCGCCCACCGTCGAGAGGATCGGCACGACGTTCTGCATCAGCACGACGCGCGCGCTCGTTCCCGGGTTGAACAGGTCCGACGCCGAGGGGACGTCGCTCGCGTCGCCCTCCCCGATCGCCGGCATCTCGTCGGCCGTCAGCGCCCCGACGGAGACCGTCGGTTCCTTCTCGCCTTTGATCCCCTGTCGGACGGTCACCGTGCGGGTCGCGCGCCCCCAGCCGAGCCCGACGATCGACATGGTCGCGATGATGACGAACGACGCCGGAATGCCGACCGCGGAGAGGCTGATCACGATCCCGGAGGAGACGACCGCGACGACGATGGCGGCCGTCAGCGGGAGGTCGGTGATGTCGTTGCCGAGCGTGTCGAGCGTCCGTCGGGCGATGGTGAACGCGCCGACCGCGACGGCGGCGCTGCCGAGGAGGATCATCGGCGTCATCTCCACGCCGTCCAGCGCGACCAGCGGCGCGATGGCGTTCGCGATGTTCGAGGTGCCCGAGGAGAACGCCATCAGGCAGCCGATCGCGATGACGACGACTCCTCCCGTCAGCTCGCGTCGGGTCGTGTTCGGGCCGAGGGTCGGGCGCGGTATCGGCCCCGACCGGTCGAACTCGAACAGCGCACCCTCCGTGCTTTCGATCGCCACCCAGCGGTCGATCGCCGAGTAGAAGTAGCGGCCGACGACGCCCGAGACCCAGAACCCGATGATCGGCGCGACGAGCCACCAGATCGCGATCTCGCCCATCACCGCCCAGTCGAGGGTGTTCGTCGCGATCCCCAGCCCGGCGATGGAGCCGACCGCCGTCATCGACGTCGACGCCGGAACGCCGGCGAAGTTGCCGACGAACAGCGCGCCGCCGATGAAAAAGAGGACGATGATGCTCGTCTCCAGCGTAAACACGTTCGCCCCGGTGACGAGGTCCTCGCCGAGCGTCGTGACGACGCGCTGGCCCAGTGTCCCCGCCCCGACGAAGAAGAACACCGACATCAGCCCCGCCGCGCCGGCCTTCGATAGCACGTCCGCGCCGACCGCGGGCCCGAACGCCGGTCCCGTCGTCGCCCCGCCGATGTTGTATCCGACGAACGCCGCCACCGCGACGCCGACGAGAAGAAGAGCTTCGACCATATACGAGAACAGACGACGCACGCGCTGTTAAACGGACGGGGTCCGTCCGCGTCGGCACCGGCCCCCTGCCCTTGGGTCGCCGCCGACCCCTGACACGAGTGCGACGCGGCGGACGGCTACCCGCCCAGGAAGTCCTGTCGCACGCCCTCGTCCGCGAGCAGTACGTCGCCGCGGTCGGTGTAGCGGTTCTCGCCGTTCACCAGCACGTACCCGCGGTCGCAGCGGCGCAGCGCCTCTTTCGCGTTCTGCTCGACCATCAGCACCGCCGTCCCCCCATCGTTGATCCTGTCGATCCGGTCGAACATGTCGGAGACGAGGTCCGGGGCGAGGCCGGCCGAGGGCTCGTCGAGCAGCAGGAGGTCGGGGTCGAGCATGAGCGCTCGTCCCATCGCGACCATCTGCCGTTGCCCGCCGGAGAGGGTTCCGGCCTTCTGCTCGCTGCGCTCCCTGAGGATCGGGAAGCGGTCGTAGATCGTCTCGATCTGGTCTTCAGGCACCTCGTCGAGGATGTACGCGCCCATTTCGAGGTTCTCGCGGACGCTGAGTCCGGGAAAGACGTTGTCGTTCTGCGGGACGAAGCCGACCCCCTCGCGGATGATCTGTTCGGGCGCCAGCCCGTGGATCGGCTCCCCCTCGAACTCGACGGTCCCGCCCATGTGGGTCGTGAGCCCGAAGACGGTCTTCATCACCGTCGACTTCCCGGCGCCGTTCGGCCCGACGACGGTCACGTACTCCCCGTCGGCCACGTCGAGGACCACGTCGGAGAGGATCTGGAGGTCGCCGTACCCGGCGTCGAGGTCGCGCAGGCGTAGGATCGCGTCGCCGTCGATCGCGTGGTCGGTGCCGGCGGTGGCAGTCGCGTCCGAATCACCGACTTCGCTCGCTTCCGTCTCGGCGGCTGTCGTCTCCGCGTCGTCCGCCGCTGCGTCGGCCGTCATAGCTCCTCACCCAGGTACGCCTCGATGACCCGCTCGTCGTTCCGTATCTCGTCGCCGGTCCCCTCGGCGAGCACGCTGCCCTGATGCATGACGATGACGCGTTCGCAGTTCTCCATGATGATGTCCATGTCGTGCTCGACGAGTAGGAAGGTGTAGCCGTCCGCGCGCAGGTCGTGGATCCGGTCGAGGAGCTTCTCCTCTAAGGTCGGGTTGACCCCGGCGAGCGGCTCGTCGAGCAGCACCATCTCGGGGTCGGTCATCAGCGCCCGGGCCATCTCCAGCAGCTTCCGCTGTCCGCCGGAGAGGTTCCCCGCGTGTTCGTGCGCGAGGTGATCGATCTCGAAGAACTCCAGCGTCTCCCACGCCCGCTCGCGGAGCGCGGTCTCCTCCTCGACGACGGCGCCGCGGAGCCCGGGCGTCACCGCGCGGATCGCGGACTCGCCGAGCTGCCCCTGCGGCGCGAGCATGAGGTTCTCCAAGACGGTCATCTCGGAGAGCTCGCGGGCGATCTGGAACGTCCGGACCAGCCCCTCCCGCGCGATCTGGTGCGGTTTGAGGCCGGTGATCTCCTCGCCCTCGAAGTACACCGACCCGCCGGTCGGCTCGTGGACGCCGGTGATACAGTTGAATGTCGTTGACTTGCCTGCGCCGTTCGGCCCGATGAGCCCGGTCAGCGAGCCGGACTCGACCTCGAAGGAGGCGCCGTCGACGGCGGTGACGCCGCCGAAGCGCTTGACCAACCCCTCCACGCGGAGCGGGGGTGCCTCCGAGGGAGACCCCGGCGGGACGTGTTTCGCCGCCTCCTCCACCTCGCTGTCGTTCGCCTCGGGCTCGCCGATCGTTCCGTCCGCCGTCGCGGTGACGGGGTCGGTGGCGGCGACGTCTCCCGGGTTGGGCGCGTCCGCGTCGGTCTCGGCGGAGTCGCTCGGGTCGGGGGCGTCGCTACTCATCGCTCTCACCTCCGGCGGGCCGCTCGGAGAGGTCGACGGCCGCGGCCGTCTCGATCCGGTCGCCGAGGATCCCCTCGGGCCGTCGGTGGATGATGAACACCAGCACGAGCCCGAGGAAGACGAACTGGAGCGGCGCGACGTTCTCGGTCGCGTACGCGAGGAACGTCACCGGGTCCAGCGAGGCGACCGCGTCGGCGAACGACGGCGGCGTCTGCGCGTCGATGAGTCCCCGGACCGTCCCGCCGACGCGGCGGGGCCCCTCGAACAGTACCGCCGCGAAGACGATCCCGCCGAGGACGGAGCCGGTGTTCGACCCCGACCCGCCGATTATCACCGCGATGAACACGTAGAAGGTGAGGAGCGGCCGGAACTGCGGCGTCGGCGAGACGTTGCCCTGGCTGCCGAACCAGAGGATGCCAGCGAGCCCCATCAGCGCGCAGCCGATGACGAACACCTTGATCTTCACGAGGTTCACGTCCTTGCCGAGCGAGTCGGCGACGAGCTCGTCCTCCCGGATCGCCTTCATCGTCCGGCCGAACGGCGAGCGGCCGAGGCGTTCGAGCAGGAGGTAGAAGCCGACGAGGAAGGCGGCGAGGACGGCGATGTACCCCCACCCGATGAGGATCGGCTGCGAGATGCCGAGGCCATCGCTCCCGAAGACGCCGAAGACGAGGTCGCCGAACGCGGTCGGCGTCCCCGCCTGCCCGTCGACGAGGAACAGGTCGCGGACCGGGTTGTCCGGCATCCCCATCCCGCGACCCCCGCCCGTTCCGGCGCCGATCGTGTCGCGCAGGAAGTTGTCGAAGGCGCTCGACTGGAGCGACAGGCGGACGATTTCCGAGAGGCCGAGCGTCACGATGGCGAGGTAGTCGGCCTTGAGTCGCAGCGCCGGCAGGGCGGCGACCCCGCCAAGCAGCGCCGCCATGCCCATTCCGGCGACGATGCCGACCGGGAGCGGCAGTCCGAGCCCGGGCGGCCCGAAGGCGGGGTCCGGCGAACGGACGACCATTCCCATCGTGTACACGCCGACGGCCATGAACCCGGCGACGCCGATGTTGAAGAGGCCGGTGTACCCCCACTGGAGGTTCAACGCGAGCGCGGTGAGTGCGTAGACGAGCCCGAGGAACGTCAGCGTCTCTAGGAGTCCGACGACGCTGTTGAGCCCGTCGGTGAACGTCAGCAGCGTCGCCGCGGCGTAGATCGCGAGCAGCGTCCCGACCACGAGCCCGAGGTCGCTCTCGCGGGCGGCCTCGACCAGCGCCGCCGTCGCGCTCTCGGGCGCCTCCGACCCGCCCGCGGACGGCCCGGAGGCGGAGCCGCCGGGTGCGTCGGCGTCGCTCATGCGGTCGTCACCCCGCCGAACAGTCCCTCTGGGCGCAACAACAGCATCAGGATCATCACGGCGAACGCGGCGGCCTGGTTGAAGTCGGAGGGGATCCAGATCGTCGAGGTGGTGAACACGACGCCGATGACGAGGCCGCCGACGATGGCGCCGTACACCGAGCCGATCCCCCCGAGGATCACGGCCGCGAAGATGAGGAGCAGGAGGAGCCAGCCGAAGTCGAACTGGATCGTCCCGCGGAGCAGCACGTAGAGGTAGCCGGACGCCCCCGCGAGCCCGCCGCCGATGATCCACGTGGCGGTGACGACGCGCTCGGCCGGGATGCCGGTGATGAGCGCGAGGTCCTTGTTGTCGGCCATCGCCCGCATCGCGGTGCCGAGCTTCGTGTGCTGGAGCATGCCGTGCATCGCGAGCATCAGTCCGACCGCGGCCACGAGGATGGTGAGTTCGTGCGCGTTCACCGAGAGCCCGAGCGGGTCGAACGCGAGGTTCGACGCGTCGACGCTGGCGGTCACGCCGCGCCGGTCGGAGCCGTACCCGAACTGGAGCAGGTAACGGACGATGAGCGCCGCGCCGATAGAGGCGATGAGCAGGGAGATCCCGTCGCGATCCCGCATCGGCTTGTAGAACGCGCGGTCGAGCGCCACCGCGAGCAGCGCCGTGACGACGAACGCCGCGACCAGTCCGACGAGGATCGCGCCCGGCGTCGTGAGGATGTGCGCGCCGATGTCGCCCGGCGAGGCGTTCCCGGCGTCGCGGACTGTCAGGAGCGCGCGGACCGGGATGTCGCCGAGGCCGGCGATCAGGAACGCGACGCCCCACCCGGAGAACGCGCCGACGCTGACGAGGTCACCGTGCGAGAAGTTTGCGAACGAGAGGATGCTGTACGTCATCGAGAGGCCGATCCCCGCGAGCCCGATCACGAGGCCGATCACGACCCCGTTCCAGAGGTTCGAGCCGAGCCGGTCGACGGAGAGCGACCCTCCTATCGGGCCGAGGCCGACACCCGCGAGCTTCGCCGCGAGGTCGACGAGGAGCAGGCCCGCAAGGAGGACGACGAAGAGAAGCCCCGGCCGAGCCCGCGCCGCGTCGACGATCGACGAGTCAGTTGTTCCCATGTGTACGTCTCACTGACACAGGGTGGGTCACCGAGCGGTAAATAACTCGCTGTTCGGACAAACATCGATACCTCGAAAGCGCCTGACAGCTGTCACCCCCCACCGCGTCCCGAACGCGGCCTCAGTCGCCGCCCGCGGCCCGCGCCCGACGCCGCGCCGCCTCCGGCGAGCGGCCCTCGCGCAACAGCGCCTCGACGAACAGCTCGCCGGCCTTGTACGACGACCGGACCATCGCGCCCGACGCGCAGTAGAGGAAGTCGAACTCCTCCTCGGCGACCCGCCGCCACGTCTCGAAGACGTCGGGGTGGACGTACTCGAACACGTCGAGGTGCGAGCGCGAGGGCTGGAGGTACTGGCCGAAGGTGACCACGTCGACGCCGACCTCGCGGAGGTCGCCGAGCGTCCGGTACACCTCGTGGTCGTACTCGCCGACGCCGAGCATGAGGCTCGTCTTGGTGTGGATGTCGGACCTCTTGTCGACCCGATCGAGGACGGCGAGCGACTGCTCGTAGTTCGCGCGGCGGTCCCGGACCGGCCACTGGAGGCGCTCGACCGTCTCGACGTTGTGGGCGATCACGTCCGGCCCGGCGTCGATGATGCGATCGACCGCTTCCGGGTCGCCCTGGAAGTCCGGGATGAGCGTCTCGACGAGGATCTCGGGGTCGCGGCGCTTGATCGCCCGGATCGTCTCGGCGAAGTGCGCCGACCCGCCGTCGGCGAGGTCGTCGCGGTCGACGGACGTGAGGACGACGTAGTCTAACCCGATCTCCGCGACCGCGTCCGCGACGTTGGCGGGCTCGTCCGGGTCGAGCGGCTCCATCCCGCCCGTCTCGACGTCGCAGAAGTTACAGCCGCGCGAGCAGCGGTCGCCCATCAGCATGAACGTCGCCGTGCCCGGGCCGTCGCTCCCCGACCAGCACTCGCCCATGTTCGGGCAGTTCGCCTCCTCGCAGACCGTGTGGAGGTCGTGCTCGCGGAGGGTGGACTTGATCTCCGTGAACCGACTCCCGGACGGCGGGCGCGACTTCAGCCAGTCCGGCTTCCGGCGGCCGCGTGACATGGATGATCCTTAGCGTCCGAGCGCAAAAGGATGCGGGTCGCCGAGGCGGCCCGGGGTCTCGCCGACCGCGGGTTCACGCCTCGGGACCGCCCCGGCTCACGCCTCCGGGACAAACACGTTCATCGACGGCGTCTGGATCCCTTGGAACTTGTTCTTCCAGTTGTACGCGATGTTCAGCACGCGCCGCCGGTCGCCCGGCGGTCCCGTCACCACGCTCACGGAGGTCCCGTCTTCCGGGATCTCGACGCGGGTGTCCCGCCAGTCGAACCCGGCGAGCAGTTCCGAGGGGTTCTCGACCGACACCGTCCCGCTGTTCCTGTTCACCTCGTAGAGGCGGTAGGCGTCGGCTTCGAGCAGCCGCTTGATCTCTTCAAGATCGTCGTCGAGGTGTGCTTCGAGCGCGTCGGCGGTGTGGTAGCCGCAGACGATCAGGTGCGCGAACGTCTCGACGTTGCGCGGGTTCTGCTCGGCCTCGCGGAGGTGGTCGAAGTACGCGAGTTTCTCCTCGCGGTCGAGGTCGAGGATCGCGTTGACGATCCGGGCCGCCTCGCGCTCTCCCTCCGTCGCGTCCGAGTCCGCGAGGACCTCGTCCGCCCGCGACCCCGTGTTCTGCCCCCGCGAGACGTCGAGGACGTTCTTGAGGTGTTTCGCGCGGTCGTACACCGCCGACTTGTACGACCAGTCGCGGACGTCGTCCGGGTAGCCGTCGAACTCGCGAAGGAGCGCCTCGCGGTCCTCGGGGAACCCGATCTCCTCGCGGAAGTCGCTCCACGCCGTCGCGTCCTCGAAGAGCCCGAACTGCGTCAGCGTGTCCTGCCCGAGGTTCGCCCGCGTGCCGCCGCTCGCGACGAACTTGGCCTCGACGAACGTCTCCCCGTCGGGCGACTCGACGATCAGATCGCCCAGCGAGTCGTAGGAGTTGCCGGCGTGGCGAACCGCGGTCAGGTCGGGGAAGTCGCTCCGGAGCCGATCGGCGAGCGCCTCGCCGAGATCGGGTCGCCCCCGCTCTTCGAGGTCGGCGTCCGGCTCCGCGCCGTTCGCGAGCTGCGCCGTCAGCTTCTCCGTGGCCTCGACCCAGCCGCGCTCGTGTTTGCCCATGTGGCGTGTCGGTCGGCGACGGGAAATAAAGGAACCGCGTACGGGCGGCGAGCTCCCGACTGCCGTCGGTCGTCGGATAAACCGTGCCGCGAACGAGGTGCGTTTAATTCGGTCGCGTCCGAACGGCCGACCAACGGCGTGTGTAAAAATGGATGAGGTCGCCCCCGGGCTCCTCGTGGGGACGATGTCGGACGCCGACGACGAGTCGCTGCTCCGGCGCCGCGGCGTCGACGCCGTCGTGTCGCTGACGTACGACGACCCGGACACCGGCGCCGTCGCTCGCGTCGACGCGCCGATGACGGACGGGCCGCGAAACGAGTACGAGGCGTTCGCCGCCGCCGCGGAGACGGTCGTGGAGCGGCGCGAGGCCGGACAGCGCGTCCTGGTTCACTGCTCGGCCGGCGCCTCCCGCAGCCCGGCGGTCGCCGCGGCGGCGATGGCGCGACTGACGGACAGGGGCCTCGACGAGGCGTTCGAGCAGGTGCTCGCGCGGCGATCCGAAGTCGACCCGCACGACGCGCTGGTCCGGCGGGCGGCGACGTTCGTAACCGAAGGTAGCGAATGAGCGGCGAGGTCGCAGGAAGAGCCTAGGCCGAGATTTGAACTCGGGGTCTCGTCCTTACCAAGGACGCGCTTTACCGCTAAGCTACCCAGGCACGCACTCAGTCGTTGACCGGATTCGACTTTATGGGTTTCGATCCGCGGGCGCGACGTCCGGGAATCGGGACCGGTTCCGGCGTCGTCCCCGATCCGGTCACCGATCGGTCGCGCTGACGGCGCGATCCGAGATATCGGCGATACGGTCGGCGGTCGTCTCAGGTAGCGCCCGGCCCGCGGGCGGGAACTCGCCGTCGCAGTCGGCCGCGAGGTCGCGGGCGTACGCGAGGAGTTCCTCGGGCGGGTCGCCGCCGACCGCCGTGGTCCCGGCGACGACGGCGAGTTCCAGCGCGTCGACCTCCAGGTTGCGGTCGAGCCCGACCGCCGTCTCGGCGTCCGTCCCCTCGCGGTCGCGGAGCGTCTGGTCGCGGCCGAACGCGCGCACCACGTCGACCGCGGGGCGGGCGGCGTCGGTACACGCCAGGAGCGAGAAGCCGCGGGAGACGAGCACGTCGGCAGCGAGGATGTCCATGTCCGCGTCGATGTCGGCGGCGGTCGGCGCGGTCACCCACGGCTCCTCGCGGGCCACCGTACGGGTGAGCCGCAACCCCTCGTAGATGAGCTGTACGCCGGCGGCGCGATCGGTCACGTCGCCGAGCTCGACGTCGGGGTCGAGCGCGCGAGCGGTGACCAGCGCCAGCACGCCGGGGGTCACCGCCGCCTCGCCGATTCGCGCGTCGAGGGCCTCGCGGAGCTGTTCGGGCTCGACGTCCGCGAGCGCCTCGCGCGCGGCGTCACGCGCTCGCGCGGCATCGTCCATTGGTAACCGGTAGACGAGCGAAGGGCAAAGACCTTTGGAAACGAACGGGATTCCGTCCCGTGATCCGAACCCGAACCGACGGCGACGTGCGCGTCGTCACGCTCGACCGCCCCGAGGCGCGCAACGCGCTGCGCCCCGCCGACCTGACCGCCTTGCGCGAGGCCTTCGAACCGCCCGCGGCCGGCCCCCGGGCGCCGGTGACGTACCTCCGCGGCGCGGGCGACGCCTTCTGCGCCGGCGCCGACCTCGACGCGGTCGCGGCGCTCGACGACCCGGAGACGTTCGCGCGGCGGGGCCAGCGCGTGGCCGCCGCGATCGAGGACTCGCCGTCGGCCGTCGTCTGCGGGGTCGACGGTCCCGCCCGCGGCGGCGGCGTCGAACTGGCGCTGGCGGCGGACGTGCGCGTCGCGACGCCGCGGGCGACGTTCGCCGAGCCGGGGGTCTCCCTCGGTCTGTTCGGCGCGTGGGGCGGAACGGTGCGACTGCCGCGGGTGATGGGCGAAGGGGAGGCGCTCGACGTCGCGCTCTCGGGACGGGTACTCGACGCGGAGGCCGCCCTCCGGACCGGGCTCGTCTCGCGCGTCGTCGACGACCCCAGATCTGTGGCCGACGAGATAGCGGCGGGCGAGGCCGACGCGCTGGCGGCGATCAAGCGCCGGCTCCGCGACCGTCGGGACGACGGGGCGCAGGAGCGCGCGGAGGCCGCGGCGTTCGCCGACCTTCACGACGCCCACGCCGACGAGATCGCGCGACAGCGCGAGCGGTGAGGTGGCCGCCGCGGCGTCACCGCACCGTCCACGTCGCCCGGCAGTCTCGATCTCAAAGACTTAAGTGAGTCTCTAAACAAGAGACGAGTGCGAAGCACGCACCGGTAGTGTAGTGGTATCACGCAACCTTGCCATGGTTGCAACCCGAGTTCAAATCTCGGCCGGTGCACTTCCTGCGATCGTGCCCCGGCCTGACTCCCGCTCGCTTCACTCGCGGGAGTCCCGGCCGGTGTATTTTCTGAGCGAAGCGAGGAAACTACCGAGAGAGATTTGAATGCTATCAGTTGCGGTTCAACTCTCTCAGAACCGGCCGGCGCGGTTCACGTGCGAAAAACCGGAACGGGTCTCCGTCGAGGTTCCTACTGGTTCAGCACGCTCGACCACTGGCTGGTGTACGTCGCCTGGTTCGGCTCGAACGAGACGCGCTCGGTAATCGTCCCGTCGCGCTCCTCGAAGGCGTTCACGTACGACTCCTCCAGCGACTGGCCGTAGGCGTCGTTGAGGTACAGCGTCCCCGAACTCGCCGCGCCGACCGTGTCGCTGACGGCGAGGTCGGCCATCGCGGGCCCCTGAAGCAGGTCGGAGGGCGCGGTCCGGAAGATGTAGTCGTTGTCCTCCAGATCGGTCACGTTCGGGTCGGTCGAGGACGGCGAGATGCCGACGACGCCGTTCGGGATGAACACCTGGTCCGAGACCTGGAGGTTAACGTTCGACGACGCCGGGCCCACGACGGCGCCGTAGCCCGCGTTGACGATGGCGTTCGCGCCCGAGATACCGGCCTGCGGGTCCGTCTGCGTGTCCTCAACTCGGGTCTCGACGTCGACGTTGATCCCCGCGTCGTTGACCTGCGTCGCCGCGAGCAGGGCGCCGTCGCGGATCGGGACGCCGAGCGGACCGAGGTCACCCGTCTCCGGCATCAACACGCCGATTCGCGCGGTGAACGAGTCGACGCCGACCGGGTCCGCGGCGGTCGCGTTCCGGTCCTCCTCGGAGAGTTCGTTGCCGAACTCGACGGTGTCGAGGGTGACGAGTTCGCCGTCTTGGAAGTCGACGATGTCGTACGCGGCGGTGGCGATATCGCCGTTGACGTCGAAGTTGACGCCCGAGGACGCGCCCACGTAGTGGACCGGATCGCCGGCGGCGACCGTCTCGACGGCCTCGGGGAGGTCCGCGGGGCCGAACTCGTCGCCGCCGGGATTAGCGACGGTCCGGACGCGGTCGCGGATCGCCTCGCCGCTGTTCTCGCCCGCGGCGGTCGCCGCGAGGATCTCGACCGCCATCGCGTCGTACGCCTGCGCCGTGAACACGCCCGGCTCCTCGCCGTACTCCTCCTGATACGACTCGGTGAAGAACTCCGCGCCGGGACCGCCGGCCGAGGGCGCGGTGCCGATGACGTTGTTCATGTCGTTGTCGACCTCGCCGGGCAGGTCGCTGTCGATCAGCCCGTCGGGGACGATGATGTCGAGGTCGGGCGCGCTGTCGGCGAAGTCCGAGTAGAAGTCGCGGAACAGCTGGATACCGGACTGCGGGAACCCGACGACCATCACGGCGTCCGGGACGTTGCTCTGGTCGCCGCCGTCGGACCCGTCGGAGCCGTCGTCCCCGTCCATCCCGTCGCCGCCGTCGTCTCCGTCGGACCCGTCGCCGCCGTCGGACCCGTCGCCGCTCTCCGTCGAGCAGCCGGCGAGCCCCGCGATGCCGACCGCGCCGGCGCCCTTGAGTACGTCGCGTCGCTGGATTCTTCGCTTCATCCTGTGAGCGAATACCATGCGAGCCATTATAAGTGTATCCACGACCACAAATACCACACCCGCGAACTCCCCGGATTCAGACGGCTCCTCTCGCGGTCTGGGAGGCTTACGGTGCGTCTCGGGCCGGACCGGCGGCGACCGGAAACGCGGGTCGTTCCCGCTCGCTGATAGGTGGTCGGGGGCGCGTGACGGAACGCGAACGGGACGCCCCGTCGAACCGGGATCGGCCGCCGTGGCGACGGGGACTCGACCGCACCTCGCCGCCACCCGTCGGCTCAGTACCCCTGCGCGTTCCCGTCCTTCCGGGGTTCGGTGGCGGCCGAGAGGACCCCGTCGCGGTTGCGAGCGATCTGCGCGCCGCCGAACATGACCGGCGAGAGCGTCCGCACGTCGTGATCCTTCCGGACCAGTTTGGCTGCGGCGTCGTCGTCGAAGTGAGGTTCGAGCGCGAGTTCGCCGCCCTCGCGGTAGCGCCACCGCGGCTCGTCGAGCGCGCGCTGGAGGGGCATATCGTAGTCGACCAGATTCGAGATCACCTGGACGTGGCCCTGCGGCTGCATGTACCCGCCCATCACGCCGAACGCCGCCCAGTCGTCCTCGTCGAACCGGACCACGCCAGGGATGAGGGTGTGGAAGGGGCGCTTGCCTGGTTCGAGGCTGTTCGGGTGGTCCGGGTCGAGCGAGAAGGACGCGCCGCGGTTCTGGAGCGCGATGCCGGTGTCGCCCGCGACGAGCCCGGAGCCGAAGCCGGCGAACCGCGAGTTGATGTAGGAGACGACGTTCCCGGCGTCGTCGGCGACAGTGAGCAGCACGGTGTCGGCGTCCTCCGCGTTCGCGTTCGGCACCCCGAAGGAGACGTCGTGCGAGGCGGTCTCGCCGACGCGGGCGGCGCGCTCGGCGGCCCAGTCGGCCGACGCGAGCGGGGGGATCTCCTCGTACTCCGGGTCGGTGATGTAACGGTGGCCGTCGTGGAAGGCTCGCTTCAATGCCTCGGCGAAGTAGTGGACGCGCTCGGGGGAGTCGTAGTCGTGCTCGCCCGCGCCCAGTTCGGCGGCGACGTTGAGCGCCTCCAGCGCGATGAGCCCCTGATTGTTCGGCGGTAGCTCGTACACCTCGGCGCCGTTGTACGTCGTCGACACCGGCTCCGGCCACTCGACCTCGAACTCGGCGAGGTCGTCGACGGTCATGAACCCGCCCTGCGACTGGACCTCGTCGGCGATCGCCTCGGCGATCTCGCCCTCGTAGACGGCGTCCGCGCCCTCCTCTGCGATCGTCTCCATCGACTCGCCGAGCCGCGGGAGCGTCACCGTCTGGCCGACGGCCGGCGGCTCGCCGTCGAACAGGAACGCCTCGCGGGCGTGGTCGTCGGTGAACAGCGCGTCGGCGCTCGCCCAGTAGGAGGCGATCACCTCGGACACCGGGTACCCCTCGGTCGCGTACCGGATCGCCGGCGCGAGCGCGTCGGCGAGCGTGAGCCGACCCAGCTTCTCGACGGTCGCCTCCCAGCCGCGGGCCGTTCCCGGGACGGTGACCGCGTGCGGCCCGTAGAACGGCATCTCGGCCTCGCCGGCGTCGTCGACCGCGTAGCCGCCGTCGTCCGGGTAGTAGGAGTCGGCGTCGTCGTCCTCGGCGAGCGCCGCCCGCACACTTTCGATCGTCGCGTCGGCGGGCGCGCCGCCGCAGGAGCGCATCGCGCCGACCTCGCCGTCGGCGGTCCGGTACAGCGCGAACACGTCGCCGCCGAGCCCGGTCGAGGTCGGCTCGACGACGTTGAGCGCGGCGGCGGTCGCGACCGCCGCGTCGAACGCGTTGCCCCCCTCGCGTAACACCTCGATCCCCGCCTGGCTCGCGAGCGGCTGGCTTGTCGCCACCACGCCGCGCTCGCCGTACACGGTCGACCGCCGCGAGGTGAATCGGTCTAAGTCCGGATCCATACTCTCGATCCGGTCGCCCGGCACATAAACATCGATCCGGATCTATCCGGTCTGTTCGCTCCCGACCGAACGATCTGCCACCGGAAGGCGGGGCTCGGTCGCGCTTCGCCAGACAATAGTGAACGATCATGTCAATACGTCCAATTGTCACCGAATCGGTCAATTACTGTACGGATGACGACCTGATGTACTGAATAGAATAGTTTTTAACGACCGACGTGTACGTGTTGGTATGTCTCACTCTGACAACGGACAGACGAAATCGGCAGCGACTCGCCGACGGGTTCTCGCCGCAATGGGCGGTGCGAGCGTCGTCGGCCTCGCAGGTTGTGTCGGCGGCGACGGCGGCGACGGGTCCGACGGCGGCGACGGCACGAACGAGTTCGTCGCGTCGGCGGCCGCGAACCCGGGCACGTTCGACCCGACGATCATCACGGACGCGACCTCCAACTCCGTCGTCGGCACCATGGCCTACGAGCGGTTGGTCGCGCTGACGTTCGACTACTCCGAGTTCCGGGGCGAACTCGCCTCCAGCTACGAGCAGGTCGACGACACCACGTTCCGGTTCCAGCTCCGCGAGGGGGTCACGTTCCATAACGGCGACGAGTTCACCGCCGAGGACGTCCAGTTCTCCATCAACCGGACGAGCGGCACGACGAACGACGCCGACGTCTCCTTCATCGAGAACGTCGAGATACTCGGCGACTACGAGGTCGAAATCACCTCGACCGACCCGCACGCGCCGTTCTTGAACGACCTCGCCGCGGTCCCGATCCTCACGAGCAAGACCGACGCGATCAGCGAAAGCCCGGAACAGGACGACCACTCGTTCACCGAGCAGACCCTCGGTACCGGACCGTGGGAGCTGGAGGAGTTCTCGGCTGAGGACCGAGCCGTCCTCGTCCCCTACGACGACTACTGGTACGACGGCGACGACTACCCCGGCACGGCGCCGTGGGACCGGGTCACGATCCGGGTCATCCCGGAGCAGGTCTCGCAGGAGGAGGCGATGGCCGCCGGCGAGCTCGACATGATCGACAACGCGGCGCCCTTCGAGCTCGACCAGTGGGAGAACCAGACCGGCGAGGTCGTCACCGGCAGCGCCGTCGGGTTCGACTTCATCACCTATCCGGTCAACCAGAGCCCGTTCACCAACGAGAAGCTCCGCCGCGGGATGACCCGGCTACTCCCGAAGTCCGACGTCATCGAGGCCGTCTTCGGCGGCTATGCGACGGAGCTCGCCGGCCCGATCAGCCCCGGTCTCGGAGCGTTCTGGGACCCCGAGCACGAGCAGAACCTCCTCGACGAGTACGTCGGCCAGGACGAGGAGGAGGGCCTCCGGCTCATCGGCGAGGCGTTCGAGGAGGAGGGCATCGAGGCGCCGTTCGACGTCTCCTTCATCACCAACGTCAACCGGACCCGCGAGCGGTGGATGGAGATCATCCAGCAGACGATGGACGAGACCGAGTACTTCAACGCGGAGCTCGACGTCCGCGCCTTCGACGACCTCGTCCCGTTCCTGCTCGACCCCGAGGGCGCCGCGGCCAGCACCGACGTCGTCGGCATCGGCTGGACGGGCGGCTCCGACCCGGACGGCCACATCAACCAGCTGCTCCACTCCAGCCAGCACGTCCCCGACGGATTCAACTGGAACCTCTACGAGAACGAGGAGATGGACTCGCTGATCACCGAGGGGCAGACGACCCTCGGCGCCGAGGAGCGACTCCCGATCTACCAGGACATCCAAGAGCTCGTCGCGCAGGAGGTCCCGATGGCGAACATGTGGACCGGCGACGTGATCGACGTGCTCAACCCGGCCAACGTCGAGTCTGTCGACCAGTGGAGCCCGCACCCGAACGCGAGCAACCGGTACAACACGCTGTACAAGCCGCACCTCGACGAGATCGTGTACCCGGCGGAGTAACGGTCTCAAACATCCGATAGCGCCCTCAATTCACCCCGATGAGTCTCCAACGATTTGTCATTAAACGCAGCCTGATAACCATCCCGCTGCTGCTCGGGATATCCCTGCTCACCTTCGGGATGGTCCACGCCATTCCCGGCGACCCGATCGACTTCATCACGCTGTTCACGGAGCTCGATCCGCAGACGGAGATGGAGATCCGGGCCGAGTACGGCCTCGACCAGCCGGTGTACATCCAGTACATCGACTGGGTCACCAGCGCGGCGACCGGCGACTTCGGCCGGTCGATCATCACCCGCGACCCGGTGATAAACGAGATCATGGAGCGGCTCCCGTACACGCTCGTGATGGGGATCATGGCGTTCGGCGTCACGCTCGCCACGGCGATCCCGACCGGCGTGATCGCGGCGTACTACCGCAACACCAAGATCGATCAGGCCAGCCGCGTGTTCGCGCTGCTCGGGATCGCGATCCCGAACTTCCTGCTCGGCCTGCTGCTGCTCTTGATCTTCGCGAGCTGGCTCGACCTGTTCCCCATCCTGCCGCCCACCAGTAAGGGGATCCTCAGCTACGACATGCTGGTGTACACCCTGTTGCCGGCGATCACCATCGGGACCGGTTCCACGGCTCTGCTGATGCGACTGATGCGGTCCTCGATGGTGGAGGAACTCGACAAAGACTACGTCCGGACGGCGCGCGCGAAGGGGCTCCCGGAGCGGACGGTCGTCCGGAAACACGTCCTGCGGAACTCGCTGATCTCTGTCGTCACCGTGGCGGCGATCCAGGTCGCGTTCATCATCAGCGGCTCCGTCGTCGTCGAGATCGTCTTCTCGTATCCGGGTATCGGACGGCTGCTCGTCGATCGGGTGGGTAACCGCGACTTCCCGGTCATCCAGGCGATCGTCCTCCTGATCGGCGTCGCCGTGATACTCGCGAACTTCGTCGCCGACGTGCTCTACGCGTACCTCGATCCCAGAATCCGATACTAGATAATGTCAAGCGAAACCTCACAGCGGACGACGGAACGCGGACGAATACGGGTCTCCGGCTTCGACGTCGAGCGCGTCGACTCCCGGGACCCGCTCTCCTCGTGGCAGCCCGACCTCCAGTCGGAGGAGGGGCGTGGTCGCCTCGAGTACGCGTGGATGCGGTTCAAACGGAACCGCCTCGCGCTGTTCGGCGCGGCCACCATCGTCTTCATGGTGCTGCTCGCGGTGTTCTCCCGTCCGATCCAGCTCCCGACTAGCTTCCCGGTGCTGGCCGGAGAGACGGTCCAGCCGTTCTCGCTCGCGCCGGCCGACCCCGCGAACCAGGACGTGATCACCGGGTACCGGGAGCCCACCCTGGAGAACCTCCTCACTTGGCCGCCCACCGGACTCTACCTGTTCGGCGCCGACTGGGCCGGCCGCGACATCCTCTCGCGGGTGATGTACGGCGGGCGCTGGAGCCTCTCGATCGGCTTCATCGCCGTCGCCATGGCCCTCCTCGTCGGGATCCCGCTCGGCTCGATCGCGGGGTACTACGGCGGCAAGATCGACGAGATCATCATGCGCCTCGTCGACCTGCTGTACGCGTTCCCGTTTATCGTGCTCGCGATCGCGGTCATCGCCGTCCTCGGTCGCGGCTACTGGGAGATGATCCTCGCCCTGGTCGTCGTCGGGTGGCTCCCGTACGCCCGCATCATCCGCGGCGAGATCCTGAGCGTGAAGGAGAACGAGTACGTCACCGCGGCGAAGGCGCTCGGCTCCCGCGACCGCTCGATCATCGCGCGGCACATCCTCCCGAACGCCATGGCGCCGGTGATCGTTCAGGCGACGCTCAGCATCGGCACCACGGTGCTCGTCGCCGCGGCGCTCGGGTTCATCGGGCTCGGCCTGTCCCCGGCGAGCGCGGAGTGGGGCGTCATGCTCAACGTCGAGCAGGACGCGATCGCCCGCGGCCGCTGGTGGGCCGGGCTGTTCCCGGGCCTCGCCATCTTCGTCTTCGTGATGGCGATCAACCTCGTCGGCGACGGCGTCCGCGACGCGTTCGACCCGCAGGGCGACCAGACCGACACCGACACCGGGGGGCTCCGCTGATGGCGATGCTCGAAGTCGAGGACCTCAACGTGCGGTTCTACACCGACGACGGGGTCGTCAAGGCGACGAACGACCTCTCGTACCGGATCGAGGCCGGCGAGCGGTTCGGCGTCGTCGGCGAGAGCGGGGCCGGGAAGAGCGTCACGAGCCTCGCGCTGATGCGCCTCATCGACGAGCCGGGCGTCATCGAGAGCGGCGAGATCCGGTTCAAGGGCCAGAACATCTTGGAGATGGACGAAGAGGAGATGCGCGAACTCCGCGGCAACGAGATCGCGATGATCTTCCAGGACGCCGGGACCGCGCTGAACCCGTCGTACACGGTGGGCGAGCAGATCTCGGAGGCGATCCGGTACCACATCGGGCTCGACGAGGAAGCGGCGCGCGAGCGCGCCATCGAGACGCTGGAGTCGGTCGGGATCCCCTCGGCCGCCGAGCGGTACAGCGACTACCCGCACGAGTTCTCCGGCGGGATGCAACAGCGCGTCGTGATCGCGATCGCGCTGTCGTGCGACCCCGACCTGATCATCGCCGACGAGCCGACCACCGCGCTCGACGTCACCATCGAGGCGCAGATCCTCGAACTGCTGGAGGAGGTCGCGACCGAGTTCGACACCGCCATCCAGCTCATCACCCACGACCTCGGCGTCGTCGCCGAGTTCTGTGACCGGGTCATGGTGATGTACGCCGGCCACCCGGTGGAGATGGCGCCGGTCGAGGACGTGTACTACGACCCGCAACACCCGTACACCGTCGGGCTGATGAGCTCCATCCCGCGTATCGGCGACGAGCGCGACCGGCTCCAGACGATCCCGGGCCGGATGCCGGACCTGATCGAGATGCCGCCGGGCTGTAACTTCCACCCCCGGTGTCCGTACGCCGAGGAGTCGTGTACCCGCATGGAGCCCCAGCTCGTCGACGTCGAGACGGGAGAGCCCGCGGACCCGATCAACAGCGACGCGCAGAGCGCCGCGTGTCTCGCACACACCGGCGAACTCACCGGCGAACTCGACTACGAGGTGACCGTCCGCGGCGAGGACGACCCGGTCGGGTCGGGCGACGCGGCGAGCTCAGCGGGGGTGAGCGACCGATGAGCGGCTCCGAGCCGCTCCTCCGCGTCGAGGGGCTCGAGAAGTACTACGAGTCCGAGAGCGACTTCATCGACCGCCTCCTCGGCCGGCAGAAGAAGGTGAAGGCGGTCGACGGGGTCTCCTTCGAGATCGAAGCGGGAGAGACGCTGGGGCTGGTCGGCGAGAGCGGCTGCGGGAAGAGCAGCATCGGCCGGTCGATCCTCCAGCTCCGCGAGCCGACCGCCGGCTCGGTGTACTTTAAGGGCGAGGACATCACGACGTTCTCCGACAGGGAGCTCCGGGATCTGCGAAAAGAGATGCAGATAATCTTCCAGAACCCGCAGTCGAGCCTCAACCCGCGGCTGACGGTGAACGACATCATCGGAGAGGCGCTCGACATCCACGGGATCGAGGGGGGCGTCTCCCGCGACGCCCGGATCAAGGAACTGCTCGACCGCGTCGGGCTCAACGCGAGCCACGCCAACCGGTACCCGCACGAGTTCTCCGGCGGACAGCTCCAGCGGATCGGGATCGCCCGCGCGCTCGCCGTGGACCCCGACTTCATCGTCTGCGACGAGCCCGTCTCGGCGCTCGACGTGTCGGTCCAGGCCCAGATCCTCAACCTGTTGGAGGACCTCCAAGACGAGCTTGGGATCGCGTACCTGTTCATCGCGCACGACCTCTCCGTCGTCGAGCACATCGCCGACGAGATCGCCGTCATGTACCTCGGCAAGATGGCCGAGATCGGCACGCCAGAGGAGCTGTTCGCGCCGCCGCAACACCCGTACACCGAGGCGCTGCTGTCGGCGATCCCGGAGCCGGACCCGCTGTGGGAGGGGGACCGGATCCTGCTGGAGGGGTCGGTTCCCTCCCCGATCGATCCCCCGTCCGGCTGTAAGTTCCACACGCGGTGTCCCCGCGTCATCCCGCCCTCGGACTACGAGTTCGAGCAGGCGGAGTGGCGCGCGGTCATGTCGCTCCGCCACCGCGCCCGCGAGGAGGACATCGCCGTCGAGACGTTCGACGCCGGCGAGAGCGCGCTGATGGAGGCGCTCCGCGAGGAGCTCGACCTCCCATCGACGCTGTCGGACCCGGAGGCAGAGGAAGTGGTCCAAGAGGCGCTCCGGCTGGTCGCCGACGAAGAGTTCGAGCACGCCGAGCGGGTGCTCGACGAGACGTTCGACACGCCCTGCTCGACGGACGAACCGGTGCTCCGCCAGACCGACGCGGGGCGCGTCGCGTGTCACCTCTTCGACCCGGCTTACGAAGCCGGGCCGACCGAGGGGGCGGCGCCCGACGACGGTACCGCCCCCGGCTCGGCCGCGAGCGGCGACGACTGACCCCGGTCCGTCGTCCCTCCCGCCCGGGAGCGGCCCCGACGACACGCTTATTCCTCCCGGCGGGAACCTCCACGCATGCCTCGCTCACGTCGGCGGGACGGCGTCGACCGCTCCGACGACGACCCGTTCCGGCCGAACGAGTCCGTCGAACGCCACCGCCCTCGGGCCGCCAAGACGCTCCCGGCGGCGACGCTCGCACGGTGGCTGCTCCCGGCGCGGCTTCACCGCTGGGCCGTCTCCGTCAGCGTCGACACGCCGGCGACCGTGTACGAAGCGGGCGAGCCGATCCCGGTGGCGATCGAGCTCCGGAACCCGCTTCCGGTCCCGGTAACCGTTCGGACGCGGTCCCCGGTCCCGTGGACGTGGCACGTCGACGGGCACCGCGACGCGTCACAGGTGTCCGAACCGCTCCCGGAGTCGGAAGCGCGGTTCACGCTCGACCGCGGGGAGCGGCGACGGTTCACCCGGCGGTGGCAGCAGAGCTTCCAGGTCTCGGAGACGGAGTGGCGGCCCGCCGACCGCGGGGAACACACGATCGGCGCCGGGCTCGCCGTGGACGACCCCGCCGGAAAAGGCGTCTACGACGAGACGACCGTCCGGATCGAGTGACCCGCGTCCGGGGCGCCGCAGGGCCTCACTCGTCGTCGCTCGGGATGTCGATCTCTTCCTGATGGTAACGCTCGGTCGCGAGCTCCGCGACCGCCCGGAGCGCCTCGGTGAGATCGTCCGATTCGTCGAGCGCGTATCGGTCGGGGTCGCGCCCCTCGGTCCGATCGATCTCCAGGATTCCGAACCGTTCGAGTCCGTCGAGCGCCTCGTGGACGACAGTCCGGTCGACGCCCGCGCCCTCGGCGATCCGATCGACCGGCAGCGGCTCGGACGCGTAAAATAGCGCCGCGACGACCCGCGCCCGCACTCGGTTCGTGAACAGGAGCGCGAGCCCGTTCTCCGCCACGAGCCGCGTGTACTCGTCGGTCGATTGCTCGTCCATACCCGCCGTTCACGAGCGAGCGGCATGACGGCTTCGGAACGGGCGAGTCCGCGGCGGCGCCCGCCGACCCCGCGTCACTCCTCGAACTCGGCGTAGTGACGCACAAGCCCGCACTCCGGACACATCACGGTCGTCAGCTCCTTGCGCTCGTTCATGCCGAGCTTCCCGAGGAGCCCTGACCGTTTCTCGCCGGTCCTGACGTGCGCGTTCCACGCGTCGCCCATGCTGAACTCGACCTCCTCCATCGTGACGCCGCAGTCCGGACAGCGGTGGTCCATGGGGGTCGACTCGCGCGGCGACCTGAAAACGGTTCGTCCGCTCGGCGGCCGAGCGACGCTGTTCCCCGGGCGCCGAGCCACCCGGGTCGAGTGATCAGACTCTTTCGACGCCGGGGCGATCGGGCCGTAGGGATGACTCGCCGGGCCGACCTCGATCGCTTCTACGACCTGCTCGACGACCTCGCGCGCCGGGTCGGCGGACCGCGGAAGCTCAAGGAGTGTACCGGGTACATGGACTGGCCCGACCGGGGCATCTACTTCTTCCTCGCCCCGGGCGAAACGCGCGCTTCGACCGACTAGTCACGCGTCACCCGCGTGGGGACGCACGCGGTGTCCGCGGGGAGCAGCACGACCCTCTGGGACAGACTGAAACAGCACTACGGCACGGGCAGCGGAAGCTCAAACCATCCTCACGGCGGCGCTCACCGCGCGTCCGTATATCGCAAGCGCGTCGGTGAAGCGATCATCGAGAAGTACGGCCTCCGCGAGGACTACCCCGACTGGGACGAGCGGTGGTCGGGCGTCGACCGCGAGCGAGCGGCGGTCCGCGACGAGGAGTACGCCCTCGAACGGCGCGTGAGCGCGTTCGTCCGCGAACAGCCGTTCCTCTGGGTGCCCCTCGACGACGAACCCGGCGCGGATAGCGACCGGCGCGTTCTCGAACGGAACTCTATCGCCCTCCTGAGCAACTTCGATCGGGAGCCGGTCGATCCCCGGCGGACCGACTGGATCGGGCGACACAGCCGGAGCCGTGCGATCCGCGAGTCGGGACTCTGGAACGTGGATCACGCCGACGAACAGTACGACGGCGGCTTCCTCGGACTATTCGCGGACGCCGTCGACGACGCGACGCCGCCGTAGTCGGTCGTCAGGCTACTCCCGTCGTCATCGCGGCGCCGCACTCTCGGCGACTGTGAGCGTGGTTCACTCGCGGTCGTCTCCAGTCGAACTGTACGGACGGAAAGGCTGGCCTCGGCACTCATAGGGCTCGTCGTCGCCGGGTGCCGAGTCCGGCTCGGAGCGGTGATTCGTCATCGGCCGCTCGTCGGTAGTCGCGCCGTTGAATAAAAGGATCCGGCCGCGCCGTCAGTGCGACGACCCGGCGTACTCGTTCCAGCGGTCGGTCCCGTTCGCGATCCGCCGGGTGTCCGACGGGTCGAACGTCCCCGCCGCCTGCGCGACAGCCTCCGCGGCGGTCGGAAGGTCGTCCGGAGCGTCGGTTGCGGCCGAGTCAGCGGATGGACCCGATCGGTCGGTGGGCTGTTCGGTCGGCGTCGCCTCGCGCGTGCTCGGACCGCCGGGACCGGTCGTCGTCCCCGCCGTCGAGCGTGCGTCAGTCGTGTACTACGGGTGGCACGTCACAGGCAACGTGCGTATCCTTCATAATTGTTTATGTTAGTATGAGGATCGCCGCGGGGAGTGGTCGCGGCCGTCGGCGACTCAGCGATCGGCGATCAGTCTCGCCGAGCCGACGGTACGGTGATCGCCTCCTACCGGGCCGACGGTACGGTGATCGTCTCCTACCAGGCCGACCACGCGGCGAGCGTCTCGTCGCGGGCGTAGATCCGCTTGAGGTCCTTCGCGTAAGCGAGGTCGCCGGGGTGGTCGAGTTTCTCGTGGCGGTACTCGGGCGCGTCCTCGCGGATGTGGAGCCCCTCGACGGTGAACTCCTCCTCGCCGAACTCCACCGTCTCGTCGACGGTGAACTCGTAGTCGCCGGGGACGTTCACGCGCAGCGACCGGGTCTGGTCCGCGTCCCCGTCCTTCGGGTGGAGCGTGACCGGGACCGCGACGTTGTCGACCGCGCGGGTCCACAGCGTCTCCACGTCCGTGATGTCCGCTTCCTCGACGCGGTTCTCGGGGCCGAGTTCGATCCCCGTGATCCGCACCTGCATCAGCGCCTCGTCGGTGTCGACGACGAACTCCTCGCCGGTGCCCACGTCGCCTTCGGCGGGCACGTCCATCGTCGTGGTGAACGAGTCGCCGTCCTGCGAGACGACGACCGTCACGGCGACGGTCTCGTCCTCGGGGATCTCGGTCTTGTGGGTGTGGTCGCACTCGGTACAGCGCACGGTGGCCTGCCCGCCCGGGCTGAGGACCTCGTGGACGGTCGGCTCGGCGGGCGAACACGACGGGCAGGGGAGCCCGACGCGCGCGCCGGCTTCGGTGTCAGTCATTGGGCGCTCGTACCCGCCGCGCCCGTAAATATCCGCCCCTGTGGGGGCGGTGTGGGTCGCGCTCGCGTGGCGCGCGGCGTCGCGCGGTAAGGAAACTGGTTTACCGGAGTCCGCGGAACGGTCGCCCATGATCGTACCCGGGTCCAGCTCGCAGCAGCTCGCGGCGGCGCTCGCCGCGGAGACGGGCCGGGCGCTCGCGACCCCGACCTACGACCGGTTCCCGGATGGGGAGGGGCTCGCCGCGGTGCCCGACTTCGACGCCGACGAGGCCGTGATCGTCGCCGCGACCGACTCCGACGAGGCGTGGGTCGAACTGCTCCAGCTCCAGGACGCCGTCCGCGAGGCCGGCGCGACGGACGTGACCACCGTTGTCCCCTATATGGGGTACGCCCGCCAGGACGACTCCTTCGGCGACGGAGAACCCGTCTCCGCCCGCGCGATGGCGAAGGCGATCTCGACCGGGACCGACCGCGTCCGCCTCGTCAACCCCCACGAGTCGACCGTCGCCGACTTCTTCGACGTCCCTGTCGAGGCGGTCGACGCGGCCGGCGTCCTCGCCGACCCGCTCCCCGCCGACCTCGACGACCCGCTCTTCCTCGCGCCCGACGAGGGCGCCACCGACGTGGCCGCGGCCGTCCGCGACGCGTACGGTGCCGGCGAGACGGACTACTTCGAGAAGCACCGCGACCGCGAGACCGGTGCCGTCGCGGTGTCGCCCTCCGACGCGAGCGTCGCCGACCGCGACGTGGTCGTCGTCGACGACATCATCGCGACCGGGTCGACGATGAGCGAGTCGGTCGCCGTCCTCACCGACCGCGGTGCGGCGCGGGTGCTGACCGCCTGCGTCCACCCGGTGCTCGCCGCCAACGCGGTGACGAAGCTCCGCGCCGCCGGCGTCGACCGGATCCTCGGCAGCGACACCGTCGAGCGCGGCTGTAGCGTCGTCAGCGTCGCGCCGGCGCTGGCCGACGCGCTGGACTGACGCCGCGTAACGGTCACTCGTCGTCGATTTCTCGGATCTCCTCGGCCGGGTTGCCGCCGACCACCGTCCGCGCCGGCACGTCGTCGACGACGACGGCTCCCGCGGCGACGACCGCGCCGTCCCCGATCTCGACCCCGGGCGTGATCACCGCCCGTCCCCCGATCCAGGCGTCGTCGCCGACGGTCACGGGGTCGCCGAACTCGCGGCCCGCGGCGCGCTCCGCGGGGTCGATCGGGTGCGTCGCGGTGTACACGTGGACCCCCGGCCCGAGCAGGCAGTTCTTGCCGAACGCGACCGGCGCGACGTCTAGGACGACGCAGCCGTAGTTCGCGAAGAAGCCGTCGCCGACCCCGACGTTGTAGCCGTAGTCGCAGCGGAACGGCGGCACGACGGTCGCGTCGCCCTCGACGGCTCCGAACAGCTCGGAGAGCAGGCGGTCGCGGCGGTCGGCCTCCGTCGGCGCGGTGGCGTTGTACCGGCGACAGCGGTCCCGCGCGCGCTTACGATCGGCGACCAGCTCGGGAGCCGAGGGGTCGTACGCCTCGCCGGCCAACATCCGTTCCTTCTCGCGTCCCATACGGCCTCCGGCGCAGCCACCGACAAAGGGCTGTCCGTCTCCGCGGAGTCGAGCGCGGCCGGCGTTCGGCGACCCTCCGGGTGGAGTTCAGACGATCTTCATCATCCGCGTCTCGAACTTCCCGACGCGGACGCGAACCCACCCCGCCAGTTCCTCGTCGAGGTCGGGGTCGTCGGTGTCGACGCGGAGCGCGCGCACGTCGTCGAGCTTCGCGCGCGAGGCGACGATCCGGAGGTCGCAGCGCCGGATCACGGCCGGCGATACCTGCGGGTTGCCGCGGCCGAAGACGAACCCCTGCCCGCCGATCGGCGAGACGACGATCACGTTCTCCTCGCCGAGCGCGCCGAGGATCTCCGCCTCCGTGGCGTCCCGCACCACCACCTCGCCGTCGCGCCAGACGTCGACGCCGATCGGGGAGGGCTCGAAGCCGAGCTCGTCCTTGATCGCGCCGACGGTCGACCCCGGGCCGAGGACGAACGCGACGCCCTCGCCGTCGCGCTCGCGGATGTCGGCCGCGACCCCCTCCGCCAGCGACTCGACGGTCCCGCTCGCCGTCTGCTTGGAGGACTGGAGGTCGTCGGCGACCGGCACGTGCGCGACACCCCGCAGCTCCGGGTGGACCTCGCCCTCGCGGTAGGCGTCCTCGTCGATGTCCATCACCTCGCGGCGCTCGGTCCGCGAGAACGAGGCGGCGACCTCGGCGGCGTCCTCCGGCGACACCGCGAACACCGACGAGTACACCTTCACGCCGGCGGGGACGCCGAGCATCGGCACGTCGGTCCCCTCCAGCGCCGCCGCGACGTCTGCCGCGGTGCCGTCGCCGCCGACGAACAGGACGAGGTCGACGGGGTCGGCGGGGGCGGTCGCGTCGCCCCGAGCCCCGGTCCCTCCGCCTCCGTCGATCCCCGCGAACGCCCGGACGACCGCCGCGGTGTGCGCCGCGGTCGTCGCCGTCGACGCCGGCGGCTCGCCGTCGAACGGGTCGACGACGCGGGCCGGGTCGAAGCCCGCCCCGCGGACGACCGACTCGCCCATTGGGTCCGCGGCTACGGAGACGGCGGCGTCGGGTTCCACCGCGGCCAGTCGCTCCAGCATCCGCCGCGCCCGGTCCGGCGCCCGCGGCTCCGCGCCGCGCTCGACCGCCTCGGTCACCTTCCCGTCGGTCCCCTTCAGTCCGACGCGGCCGCCCATCCCGGCGACCGGGTTCACCGCGATCCCCACGTGCATGACAAATAGTTCGCCGCGCCGGCCCCTTAAGCGAGACGCGTCCGGGCCGGAGCGCGCGGGCGCCCGGAACCGTCGGTCGGACCGGCACATAAAGGCCCTCAACACCGGGACACGGCACTCAACACGTGTCCGCTCGTAGCTGTCACCGCCGGTGGAACGAGCCCGCCATCGGTAACCTGCTCGTCTCATCGGGACTGGATCCCTCCCGCGGTAGCTGCCACACGCCCACGTCTCCCGGTCCCGTTTTCGTACCCCTGCCGCGGTGCTCGTCCGTCGGTCTGCCCCCTCTCGTCCGAGAATCAATACTTAAGACGCCCCCAGAACAACGCCGAGATATGATCCTCGAAGCCGCCGTGACGGAGCCGCTGCCGATCAGCGCGACCGCGGGCGCGATCCTGCTCGCGAGCCTCGCCCTCGTCGTCGTGTGGATCGCGTACCTCTACCGGTAGCCCCGCCTCGGCCGCCGACCGTCTGCCCTCCCTACACGCTCAGGCGGACCGCTCCTCGACCGCGTCGGTCCGCTCGCGGATCCACGCCGCCGCGCGCTCGGCCTCCGCCTCGCTCTCGGCCGTGATCTTCACGGTCACGACCTCGCCCGGATACGAGCCGACCCGCACGTCGAACCGCTCGCGCAGCGACGCGAACCGGTCGAGCAGATCGCTCTCCGGCTCGTCGACGTCGACCGTGAGCACGTGGGTCGGCGTCCCCGCGAACTCGTCTTCGACCAGATCGAACATCGCTTTCATCTCGTCCGGGACTCCCGGAAGGACGTAGACGGACTCGACGACGGCGCCCGGCGCCACCCCGGCCTCGTTCGGCAGCGGTCGGCAGTCGGCCGGGAGGTGCGTCGTCTCGGCGGCGAGGTCGTCGCCGCTGTACCCGCGGTCGGCGAGCCACGCGGTCGCCTCCGCGTTCGCTTCGAGGCCGCGCCCGAACGCGGCCGCGACCGCCTCCATCGTCACGTCGTCGTGCGTCGGCCCGAGGCCGCCGGTGACGATCACCGCGTCGTACTCGGCGTGGTACTCGTTGACGACGCGCGCGATCTCGGCGACCTCGTCCGGGACGACGGTCACCCGCCGGACCGCGACGCCCCGGGCGTCGAGGCGGTCGCAGAGCCAGGTGGCGTTCGTGTTCTCGGTGTCGCCGACGAGGAGCTCGTCCCCGACGGTGACGACGGCGGCGTTCATACCAGTCTCAAGCGGCGCGTGGTAGAAAAGGACCGCGGCGCGGGCTGACGCCCCGACGACGGCGGCCGGTCGCGCCCGTTAGAGCAGGCCGTCATCGTCGTCGTCGTCCTCGTAGACGCCCAGTCCGAGGTCGCGGCGGCGCTGGCGGAGCGCCTCCAGCTGTCGCCGGAAGTAGAGCGTCCCGGCGACCGCGGCGACCGCGCCGATGACGAGGATGACGCCGAACACCACGAGGTCGCCCTCGCGGTACGACTGGACGACGATCGAGCCGCTCGTCACCTCCTCCCAGACGATCCGGTCGCGGTCGCCGACCGTCTCGACCGCGTGATCGCGCGGCGACACGTGGCCGACGATCGGCACCTCCGTGCTGAACTGCGGCGGCAGCGTCACCGCGTACGACCCCTCGACGTACGCGCGCATGCTGAACCGTCGCGGGGACCCGGCACCGGCGAAGGCCGCCTTCCCGCCGCTCATGTCGTCGGCGAAGCGGATCCAGGTCTCGTCGGTCGTGCGCTCGATCTCGCCGCCGCGGGCGCGGAACTCGCTGCCCGTGATCACTTCCCCGTCGGGGTACTGGTAGCGGAACGCCTCGAACTCCAGCGGCTGGTCGCCGGCGTACGGCGTCTGCCGGTACAGCCGGATCTCCTCCCGGTCGTCGACCGCGTACACGACGGTGTACCTGGCGTCCGTGGTGAGGTTGAACGCGGCGTCGCGGTCCGTGTCAAAGTCGTACCCGTGCGGCGGCTCGGCGTCGAGCGTCTCGTTCGTCACCTCGCCGCCGCCGGTCGCGTAGCCGAGACAGCCGGCGCTGACCGCGAGGAGAGCGATCGCCGCCACCGCGAGCGCGAAGCGTCTGTTCACGTGTGATCAGGTTAGACGACGCAGCGCATCTCGGCCGGGAGGTACGAGCCGATGGCGGCGAGCAGTCCCGGCGGGTCGGTCCCTTCCGCGCAGACGATGCTCTGTTCGAGGAGTCCCAACCGCTCGACGGTGACGATGTCCTGCGCGTGGCCCGCGCGGTTCACCGTCGCCCGCGTCTCGCCGCGGGTCGCCGAGTTGACGTTCACCCGGCCGTCGCCGCGCTGCCAGTCGTACAGCCGGTCGCGCTCGGCGTCGGCGAGCCGGCTCTGGTCCGCGTCCGGGTCGCCCGGATCGCCGCCGTAGACGAACCGCACCGGGAGGTGCTGGACGAGCCCGAACCGCTCGACGACCTGCTCCGGCGAGCCGACGCCGAGCCCCAGCTCGTCGGCGGGGACGAACACGTCGACGCCGGCATCGAGGGTGATACCCACGTCGTCCCACGATTCGAGGGTTCCGACGTACGTCTCGCCCGCTTCGAGGCCGCCGTCGTGGGCGACGACCTCGCCCCACGTCTCCCCGAGGACGTTGCGCGCGACCGGGGCGTCCTCCCCGGTCACGTCCACTTGGACGAACTCGTCGTCCCGAACGCCCACCTGCCAGTCGACGTCGAGTTCGCCGACGTCGTTGGCGACGAGCGAGTCCATGCCGTCGAGCGCGCGGTCGCGGGCGTCGCCCTCGACGTAGCACTTGGTTGCGAGGACGACCATCAGGCGGTCACGTCCGCGTTGAGCTCGTCGCGCAGCTCCTCGATGCGCCGGTCCATCGCCTCGCGGAGCCGGTCGTTCTCCATCGCCTCCAGCGGCGAGCCGCACTCGGGGCACTCGAAGCCGAAGTCCATCGCCTCGCCGAACTCGAAGCGGATCGAACACACCTCACAGAGGTAGAACTCGTGGGTGCGCTCGTACTCCTCGCGCTCCTCTAGGGCCTCGAGCAGTCGGTACATCTCTTCCTGGAGGTTCTCCGGGATGTTGTCGTAGTGGAACGTCCACAGGTACGTGAGCCAGCCGGAGTCCTCGTCGCGGACGCGGCGGTACGTCGCCAGGTCGTTCTCGTACAGGATGAACAGCGCGCGCCGCACGTCGTTGAGCTCCAAGCCGAGCTCCTCGGCCAGCTCCTCGTCGGTGACCTCGCCGTCGGGCGGCGCGGCCGCGACCGGCATCCCCGTCGGCCCCACCAGCTCGTGGAGGTACTTCTGGATGACGGGGTCGTTCAGTAGATCCTCAAAAGCCATTACGGGAAACTGGTGGTGGAATCCGGTTAAAACCTCCGAAAGGCGCGGTCGCGACGCGTCCCGCCCGCCCGAAAAGCGGGCCCTGCGCCGCCGCCGACGGACCCGCGGGTCCGGCAGAGCTTTACGCGCCGTCACTCACACTCGCCCGTATGGCGGACTCGGTCGACGGACGGGGGCGACGCGCGCTCGGCGCCCTGGCGCTCCTCGCGGTCCCGGTCGTGCTGGCGGCGGTCCCGCTGGTTCCGCTCGCCGCGCTGCTCGGCCCCGGCGGGCTCGGGACCGTCCCGCTCGGCGCGCCGGGCGGGCTGCTCGCGGCCGTCGCCGTCGGCCCCGCGCTCTCCGCGCTCCTCGGTCCCGCGCTCGTCGACAGGCGGATCGCGCGGCTCCCCCGTGCCGACCTAGACGACCGCCGCGCGGACTTCGTCGCCGACCGCGTCGAACACCTCGCGGGCGAGGTCGGCGTCGACGCGCCGCCGGTGACCGCGGTCCGCGCCGACGCCGCGAACGTCGCCGTCACGGACGGCTACCGCGGGGCGCGACTGGTGGTCTCCACGCGGCTGCTCGCCCTGCCGAAGGCGGACCGCGACGCGGCGTTGCGCCACGCGCTCGTCCGGCTCCGGACGCGGCGGGCCCTCCTCACCACCGCGACGCTGCCGGCGCTGGCGGCCGTCGAGACCGCGGCGCTGCTCGCGACGCTGCTCGTGGGACGCCGCGGCGACCGGACCGCCGCCGACCGGCGCGTCAACCGGATCCACGGGTACGAGCCGGACCGCGAGCGCATCCCGTCGTGGGCGTACGCGGCCGCCGGCGTCCTGTGTTGGCTGTTGCTCCTCCCGGCGTGGGTCCCCGCGACGGTCGGCGATCGGCTCTCCGTCGCCGGCGGGCGGCGGGCCGCGGACGCGCTGGTCGCCCGGGTCGGAAGCGAGGAGCGCGAGGGGCTCGCCAACGCGGTCGCGTTCGCCGGTGACGCCGCGGGCGCCGGCGACTGGCCCCCGCTCCTCGACCGGCTCTCCTTCGTCTCCATGGCCGACGCCGAGACGGGGCGGGTTCGCGGGACGAGCCGGCAGGAGGCCCGGACGCGGCTCGCGCGGCTCCGCTCGAAGCGGACACTGTAGGGGAAGCGGCTCGGTGTATCGGCCGACTCAGGGCCGCACCGGGACTTCCAGGCGGACCGTCGTCCCCTCACCGTCGGTGTCGATGTCGAACTCGCCGCCCGCCTTGGCGACGACCCAGTACATGAGCCATATGCCGAGCCGGTCCGCGTGGGTCAGCGAGGTCTCGCCAGCCTCCAGCACCTGCGTCTCGTGGTCCGGGATCCCCGGACCGTCGTCCTCGACTTCGATCGCGATCCACTCCGGCGGACGGCGCTCGACGCGCACCTCGACCGACGGCGTCGCCGCGTCGTTGTGCTTCACCGCGTTCTCGGCCGCCTCGGAGACGGCGACGGGCAGGCCCACGGCGGTCGTCTCTATCGGTCCGTCGTCGGGTAGCGATATGGTCACCGACGCGTCCGGGTAGCGGCTGCGGAGCCGGTCTCGGAGCTCGACCAGTTCGTCTCGGAGGTTGATCGGGGCGTCGAGCCCGGGCGGTGAGACCGTCTCGTCGACGGTCTGGACGGCGCCCGCGATCCCGGTGAGGTCCGAGGCCGTCTCGGCGATGACGTCCAGCGACCGACGCCGAGACTCCTCGTCGGGGTCGTCGCGGAGGAGGTCCGCGTACCCCTCGATGAGGTTCATCTTGTTCCGGAGGTTGTGGTTGAGCACTCGGGCCATCACCTCCAGCCGCCGCTCGCGGATCTTCCGCTCGGTGATGTCGGCCTGGAATCCGACGTAGCTCGTCACGTTCCCCTCCTTGTCGCGCAGCGGCGCGATGGAGAGCCGGTTCCAGAACTTCTGGCCGTTCGCCCGATAATTGAGGATGTCGACCTCGACCGGTCGGTCCTCGTCGAGCGCCCGCCGTATCCTCGCCCGGGATTCCTCGCCGGTGTCGGGGCCCTGAAGGAACCGACAGTCCTCGCCGAGGATCTCGTCGCCGTAGCCGGTCAGCTCCTCGAACTCCCGGTTGTGGTACACGAGCGGGCTGTCGTCGCCGTCGGTCGCCCGCGCGAGGGTGATCCCGACGGGCGCCTCGTCCATCGCCCGCTCTTTGCGCCGCAGGTCCGCGACGGTCCGCCGGAACCGGAGCGACGTCCGCCGCCGCTCGACCAGGTTCGAGACGCGCGTCACGAGCGCCCGGCGTCCGACCGGGAGTTCGATGACGTCGTCGACGCGCTCCCACGCGGCGTGGCCGAGCCCCGCCCGCGACCCTTCGCTCACCAGCAGTACGAACGGCAGGAACGCGGGCTCGGCGCGCTCGCGTCGAGCGTCGATCGCGTCCGCGGCGGCCTCGAAGGCGCCGGCGTCGAGGAGACAGCAGTCGAACTCGCCGTTCAGCGCGTCCGGCGACTCGGCGGTCCGAACGGCGTACCGGTCGGACAGCGCGTCGGACAGGAGCCCGCGGTCGCGGTCGGCGTCCATCAGGAGGAGGACCGTCGCGCGGTCGCCGTCGGGGGCCCGGGAGAGAGCGGGGCCGGCGTCGTCCCCGGCGGGGCGGTCCGGGGGCCCGCCGCCGTCATCGCCCCCGGACTCCGCGTCCGACTTCGAATCCATCTCGTCGTATCTGAGTCGGGGAGCCACTAAGAACTACCCCATATATATCACGGTCGGGGGCGAGTACCACGGTATGACAACGTCGCTATCCGAGCGGGCGTCGACCGGCGTCGACGGCCTCGACGAAGTGCTGTCGGGCGGGCTCGTCCCCACGCGGAGCTACATGGTCCGCGGACAGGCCGGGAGCGGGAAGACCATTCTGGGGTTCCACTTCCTCCAGCGGGGCGTGGACGAGGGGGAGACGGCGCTCTTCGTCAACCTCGAAGAGGACCTCCGCGACCTGAAGGCGAACGCTGACGCGCTCGGCTTCGACACCGATTCGATCGAGTTCCTCGACCTGAGCCCGGGCGCGGACGCGTTCGTCGAGGACGAGTCGTACGAGGTGTTCGCGCCCTCGGAGGTCGAGCGAGAGCCGCTGACCGAGCGGATCGTCGAGGGCGTGACGGCGGTCGACCCCGACCGGGTGGTGGTCGACCCGCTGACGCAGCTCCGGTTCCTCCTCTCGGACGACTACCAGTTCCGCAAGCAGGTGGTCGGATTCATGCGGTTCCTGAAAGACAGGGGGGCGACCGTGCTGTTCACCGTCCAGAACACGCGGTCGCTCCCGACAGACGACCTCGAGTTCATCACGGACGGGACGGTCCGGCTCGACGCGGGGGCGTACGGCAAGACGGTCAGCGTCCCCAAGTTCCGGGGGTCGTCGACGCAGAGCGGGGACCACGCCTACCGGATCACCGACGCGGGAATGGAGGTGTTTCCCGCGCTCCAGCCCGGCACGCGGGACGAGGAGCTGGCGTTCGAGCAGGTCTCGTCGGGGATCCCCGAGGTCGACGAGCTGCTCCACGGCGGGATCGAGCGCGGCACCGTCACCATCGTGAGCGGCCCGACCGGCGTGGGGAAGACGACGCTCAGCACCCAGTTCATGAAGGAGGCCGCGGGCCGCGGGGAACGCTCCGTGATCTACCTGTTCGAGGAGAACCGGGAGACGTTCCTCGCCCGGTCGCGCGCGGTCAACATCCCCGTCGACGAGATGCTGGCGAAGGGGACGCTTCAGGTGACGGAGGTGGAGGCGTTAGAGCGGTCGCCACAGGAGTTCGCCCGCATGGTCCGCGACGAGGTCGAGGAGGAGGGGGCCGACATCGTCATGATCGACGGCATCTCCGGGTATCGGCTGACCCTGCGCGGCGAGAAAGAGCAGATGCTCCAGCAGATGCACGCGCTCGGCCGCTATCTCAAGAACGCGGGCGTCACCGGCCTCTTCATCGACGAGACGCGGAACGTCACGGGGGAGTTCCGCGCGACCATGGAGAACATCAGCTACCTCGCCGACAACATCCTCTTCCTCCGGCACCTAGAGGTCGGCGGCGAGCTCCGCAAGGCGATCGGCGTGTTAAAGAAGCGGACGAGCGACTTCGAGCGGACGATCCGCGAGTTCAAGATCACGGAGCACGGGGTCACCGTCGGCGAGCCGATGTCGGGGCTCCGCGGCATCCTGAGCGGGACTCCGGAGGTCGTCGAGCGAGACGCCGAGCGCGGCGACGCGGGAGAGTAGCCGGGTCAGTCGCGGCGCTCGGACGCTCGGTCGTTCCCGGGGCTGTCGTCTCCGGCCTCGTCGTCCCCGGCGCTGTCGGTTTCGGTCCCCGCGTCGATCACCGTCTTCCCGGTCGCCTCCGGGACGACGCGCCGGTCGGCGTCGACCCACTCGCGGCCGAGTTCCGCCCCGTCGAACAGGCGGTCGAGGAAGACGGCGAGCCCCGCGACCTCCGAGTGCGGCTGGTTCGTCACGCCCACGTTGAAGTCGGCGCGCTCGTACAGCGCCCACGGCACCTTCTCGCCGCCGACGACGACGAGGAGGTCGCGCGGCGGCGACGACTCCTCGGGCGCTTCTGGTTCGTCGAGCCCGACCGCCTCCCGGACGGCCGCCTCCACGTCTTGGACGCGCTCGCCGTACATCGTGAGGTGGACCACGACCCCGTCGAACTCCCGGACGATCGCCTTCTGGTCGTCGCGCAGTTCGACGGCGAACGGCCCGCCGAACCGGCCGGTGATGTCGCGGACCGTCTCCGCCGACTGGCCCGCGTTGTCGGGGAAGATCACCCGGTCGGCCCCGAGCGCCCGCGCCGTGAGCCCGACGTGCGTCGTCATGCGGTCGTCGCGCCCCGGCCGGTGGCCGTACCGGAGGACGACGACCTCGCGCGCATCGTTCATGCCCCGGACTGGGGGGCGGATCCCGGTGTCGCTTTCGATGCGAGCGCGCGGGCGCCGGTCCACATCGCGACCGAGATACCGCACATATGTGGATCAAACCTCGGAAAACATGTCCGAGGTACGCACGTAACTGAAAGGTTCATGTGGGAGGCGGTCGCGGTGTGAGTCATGACGAGCGTCAAGGAATTCCGCGTCGACGAGCCGGCGACCGCCGACGGACTCGGCCGAGGTCGGTTCGCCTTCACCGACGCCTACTCGGTGTTCGACTGGGGACAGATGCCCGACGCGATCCCCCACAAGGGGGCGAGCCTCTGCGCGATGGGCGCGTTCAACTTCGAACTACTGGAGGACGCGGGCGTCCCGACCCACTACCGCGGGGTCGTGGACCCGGGTACCGTCGCGGACGACGGGACCGAGCCCGACCCCGTCCCCCTCGCCGAGGCGACCGCGCCGCCCACCGAGATGGCCATCGACCTGACGCAGGTGCCCGACCTGTCGTACGAGGGGCCCCACGCCGGCTACGACTACGAGGCATTCCACGCCGCGGGCGGGGGGAACTACCTCGTCCCGCTGGAGGTCGTCTTCCGCAACCGGGTCCCCGTCGGGTCCAGCCTGCGGAAGCGCGCCGAGCCCGCCGACCTCGGGCTCGACGACCTCGCCGACGGCGACTGGCCCGCCGAGCCGGTCGACCTCCCGGAGCCGGTCGTGGAGTTCTCGACGAAGTACGAGCAGCAGGACCGCTATCTCACCCGGGCGGAGGCCGACGAGATCGCGGGCGCCGCCGCCGTCGACGCTCTCGAATCGCTCGCGCGCGACGTGAACCGCGTCGTCACCGAGCGCGCCGAGGCGACCGGGTTCGTCCACGAGGACGGCAAGATCGAGTGCCTCTACGTCGACGGCGAACTCCGGGTCGCCGACGTGGTCGGCACTTTCGACGAGAACCGGTTCTCGTACGGCGGCCGCGGGATCTCGAAGGAGGTCGTCCGCCAGTGGTACAAGGCGAACGACCCCGACTGGGTCGCGGCCGTCGGCGAGGCGAAGGACGCGGTCGCCGACCGCGACATCGACGACTGGCGCGAGCTCTGCGACCCGGACCCCGACCCGCTCCCGCCGGCGGTCGTGGACGCGGTCTCGGACCTGTACGCGGCCGGCGCGAACGCGTACACCGACCGCGAGTGGTTCGACGCCCCGGAGGTCGAGGCGGCGCTCGACGCCGCCGCCGAGCTGTAGGACGCGGGTCCGCGGCACCGCCGATCCGCGGCGTGCGACCGCCTGACCCTCACGATCGACGACACGCGAGGGAACCTCTTTACCGCCGACGCGCGTGGGTTCGCACATGTCCACCGACGCCGACTTCGGGGAACGGCTCGAGACCCAAACGGTCGCGTACCTCGACCGGATCGACGACTGCGTCGCCCTCCTCCCGCGGGCGCTCGACGAGTACGCGAGCGAGGGCGCGTCCCGCGACACGGTCGACGAGATAGCCGCCGTCGAGAGCGAGTGCGACGACCTCGTCCGCGGGCTCACCGGGCTCATCACCGACGCCGGGCCGGACGACATCGGCCTGCTGAACACCCGGATCAACTTCAACGAGTCCGCGCTGCTCGACTTCTACAACGAGCTGGACGTGGTCGCGAACCACACCGAGCGGATCGTCCAGGAGGTTGCCATGATGCGCCCGGCCGCGGGCGTCGAGCCGTTCGCCGACATGCGCGAGATGGCCGCCCGGATCGCCGAGATGACCGAAGTCCTCGCCGAGGTCGTCGAGGGGTTCGTCAGGGGGCTCGCGCGCGCCGACGCCACCGAGACGCTCGCCGAGGGGATCGAGTCGATCCGCGCCCTCGAGAGCGAGTGCGACGAGCTGCGCAACGACGCCATCGAGACCGCGTTCGCCGACGACGCGATCGAGGAGCCGCTCGTCTACCGCGAGCTCGCGATCCTGTTGGACGAGCTCGCGAACACGATCGAGGACCTCACCGACCGGATCGTCGTGATCGCGAGCAAGGAGCCGGGGATCGTCACCGACGCGGACGAGTCGTAGGGTCGCTCCTCACCTCCGCGCCCAGTCGAGCATCCGGGCGTAGAAGGGGTCCGTGGCGAGGGCGTCGGCGTCGCCCACCAGCGTCAACTGCTTTTTCGCCCTGGTGAGCGCGACGTTCATCCGCCGGTGGTCCTCGAATATCGGCCCGTCGAGGTCGCCGGTCGCGACGAGCGAGACGAGTATCACCTCTTTCGAGGAGCCTTGGAAGCGGTCGACGGTGTCGACCGTCACGTCGGTCCGGCGGCCGATCTCCGCGACCTGCGCCCGGAAGGGGGCGATCACGCCGATGTCGTCGGGGTCGACGCCGGCGGCGACGTAGGCGTCGGCGATCGCGGCGACGCGCTCCGCCTCGCGGACGTTCCGGTTCCCGTCGCGCTCGCCGTCCGGGTCGACGAACCCGACGCCGCCGGTCAGGTCGGGCGCGAGCGCGTCGGGGTCGACGCCGAGGTCCGCGAGCGTCTGCCCGGCCACCTCGGGGGTCGCGGGGCGGAGCGCGCCGTCGTAGAACTCCGCGGAGGCGAACGCCTGGATCCGCTGGCTCATCCGGTACTGCCGGTCGAGCATCACGCTCGCGTCGGGGTACGTCTCGATGAGCCGCTGGAAGAGCGAGGTCCGGAGGTCGTTCTCCGCGCGGACGACCGGCGGGAGCTGCTCGTGGTCGCCGACGAGGACGAACCGGTCGGCGAGGTTGACGGCGGCGTGGGTCCCGGGCTCGGTGAGCTGGGAGGCCTCGTCGACGAGAGCCACGTCGAACTCGCACTCGCGCATGACGCGGGAACCGCAGGCCGCCGTCGTCGCGGCGACGACCGGCGCGTCCCGCAACTCGGCGGCCTTCGCGTTCGGCTCGCCGCGCTGGACGAGCCGCACGTCCCGCATGTCCTCGCGGACGCCGGTCTCGGTTCCCACTCGAAGCACGTCGTCGAACCCCTGGTCGCGGAGCGCCTCCAGCGCGTTGTCGACCGCGCGGTTCGTGAACGCGGAGAGCAGCACCCGGTTCCCCTCCGCGACCAGCGCGCGGATCGTCCGGGCGATTGTGTACGTCTTCCCCGTCCCCGGCGGGCCGTGGATCAGCGCGCAGTCCTCGGCGTCGACCGCGAGTTCGACCGCCTCGTTCTGCGCCGCGTTGTTGTCGATGTAGGCGTCGGGCGCGTCCGGGTCGTCGGCTCCGGGGCTGCCCGGTGGGCGCTCGGCCGGGTCCCGGAACGACGGGTTCCGCCGGCCGAATATCACGTCCTTGCGGTCGGGATCGCCCTTCAGGACGGCGTCGTGGAGCGCGGTCAGCGAGCGGTCGACGGAGATCTCGGAGGGGTAGACGTCGAGCCGCCGCAGCTCCACCGGCTCGTCCGTCTCGACGACGACCTCGTCGCTCCCGAGGGCTGTGATCCGGCCCAGTTCCGCGTGGCCGGAGACGGGGTCGCCGTCGCTCGCGAGCGCCACGTCGCCCTCGCGGAGCTTCGAGACGGCGTCGCCCGGCTTCTTCGCGCGAAGCTCCCACCGGGCGTCGTCGATCTCCGTCTGCGCGACCGGCTCCAAGCCGATCAGCGCGCGGTCGTCGGCCGCGCGCTCTTCGGGCGTCTGCTCCCACAGCTTCCGGTACTCCGCGTGAGTCTCGCGGCGCTCCTCTTCGAGGGCGACGTAGAACCGGTCGAAGTAGTCGCGCTCCTCCTCGGGCACCGGCGTCCCGATCTGGCCCGCCTTCGACTCCTGGTCGAGCCGGCCGGAGACGACCATACAGGCGTCCTGCTCGAAGCAGTAGCTGCAGGTCGCGTCGGCCTCGTACCCCGTCGGCACCGCGGGGCGCTCGCCGGCCTCGTTGAGCGCGCGCCACTCGGCGGCCGCGAGGGCGTTTCGCTCGCGGACGACGAACTCCAGGAACCCCCGGCCGACGGTGAACTCCTTGGCCGGCGCGAGGTCGCCCGACTCCTCGTTGCGGTCCAAGGCCGTGTTCTTCGTGTATAGCAGCGTCCCGATGTCCGGGTCGACGCCGCGCTCGTCGAGCATGAGCGCGTAGCAGGCCGCCTGCACCTTGTCGTGGAACCGCGGCTCCCGCTTGGTGTTCTTCCCCGTCTTCAGTTCGACCGGCGTGCCGCGCCGGAGCGCGTCCGCGCGCCCCTTCAGCCCGAACGTGGGCGAGATGAGGGAGAACTCCGAGCGCCACGTGTCCTCGTCGGCGAGCGTCCCCTGCGCGAGCCACCCCTCGACCGCGGCGGCGTTGCGCCGCACCTCGTCTTCCACCTCCGCGGTCTCGTAGCCGAGGAGGCCAAGTTCGAGGCCCGCCTCGGCCACGCGCTCCGCGACCGACTCGTCGAGGTCCATCCCGCGGAGCAGGTCGCCGAACACCTCGTGGACGATGGTCCCCTTGACGACGGGGTAGTTGAGCGGAATCCCCGACAGTTTGTTCAGGTAGTACATCCGCGGGCACTGGACCCACGACCGGATGCCAGTCACGTCGACGAGGAAGTCGGGTTCGAGGACGACCCACGACTCGTCGGTCGTCGCGTACCCCGTCTCCCCGCGGTACTCGTCCTCCTCGGGGTCGGTGACGAGCAGTTCCATCCCCGGCTCCGCGTGTTCGGCGACCTCTGTCCACTTCCCCCACAGCGTCACGTCGACCGGGTCGCCCGCGCCGCGGTCGGGCCGGACCCGCACCTCGCGGAGGTCGCGCTCGCCGTACGACGTCGACACCGTCCGCGCCTCCCCGACGGAGACGATCGGCCCCCGAACGTTCACGTCCCCGCTCGGCGGCGCCGTCGAAAAACGCTGTCGGTGAGCCGGGATCGCGTCCGCGTCGGGTCGGCGCTCGCCTACCGGGTCACCGGCGCGGTGACGGACCCGATCGACTCGACGACCGCCCGCACCTCGTCGCCGGGGGCGATCGGCGCCGCGCCGGGCGTCCCCGTGCTGAACAGGTCCCCCGGTTCCAGCGTCATCGCGTCGGCGTGGAACGAGACGATCTCCGCCGGCGGGAACAGCATGTTACGGATCTCGTTTTCGGCCCGCACCTCCCCGTTGACCTCGGTGCGCACCGAGAGCCCGTCGAGGTCGAGCGGCCCCTCCAGCACCGCGATCGCGGCGCCGGGCACGAGGAACGTGTCGTAGCTCTTTGCCCGGGTGAGGAACCGGGGGTTCTGCTGGAGCACGTCCTCCGCGGTCATGTCGATCACGGGCAGAAAGCCGGCGATCACGTCGCTCACCTCGCCCTCGTCGACGCCCCGGCACGTCCGGCCCATCACGACGGCCAGCTCCGCCTCGGCGGTCACCCGTTCGCTCTGCGACCGCGGCGGCAGGCGGATCGGGCCGTCCGGCCCGGTCAGGGCCGACAACGGTTTCATGAAGCTCGCCGGCTCCGTCGGGCGCTCCTCGTCGAGATCGCCGGCGTGTTCCGCGTAGTTCAGGCCGATCCCCCACAGCTTCCCGAACGACGCCAGCGGCGCGCCGAACGACAGGTCGGCCGCCGGGACGGGGTCGGCCGTCGCGCTGGCGACGCTGCCGAGCGTCCCCGCGGCAGCTCGGGGGAGCGCGTCGCGGACCGTCTCGAGGTCGGGCTCGACGGCGCCGAGCGGGACGTACCCCGTCTCGTCGCCGAGCAGGGGGTTGCCGGTCGCCGTGCGCGCGAGGTACTTCATCTCGTCCTCGGTCCACTCATCTCACTCCTCGCGGTCGGTCCAGAAGTCGAACGAGCGTCCGGGCGCGAACACGTCGAGGCCGACGGCGAGCTCGTCGCCCGTGTTCTCGACGCGGTGGGGCTCGTTGGGCGCTAAGAGGACGGAGTCGTTCTTCTGAAGCGTCACCTCGTCGTCCTCGGTCGCGACGGTCAGCTCGCCCTCCAGACAGAGGCACACCTGCTCGTTCTCGTGGTCGTGCATCGGCGAGCTGTGGCCCGGCGGCTTCTCGAACCACTCGAAGGAGAACCGGTCGCTGCCCGCCATCGACACGCGCCGCCAGCCCTCCTCCGGCTCGTACGTCTCCGCCTCGTCGAACGCAACCGGCTTCATAGGTTCGCTCCGGTGGAGCCGCCGTCGATCGGGAGCGCGGTACCGTTGACGTAGCCGGACTTCGGCGACGAGAGGAACGCGACCGTGTTGCCGAGCTCCATCGGGTCGCCGATGCGTTCGAGGGGGTTCCCCGCCCAGTCGTCGAGCCCCTCCTCGTAGGAGTCGTACTCGCCCCGCTCGACGGCGGCCTCGACGAGGTCCCGGATCCGGGTCGTCTCGTGGGGGCCCGGCAGGACCGCGTTCGCGCGCACCTCCGGAGCGAACTCCTTCGAGAGGGTCTTCTCCAGCCCGATGACGCCCATCCGGACCGCGTTCGACAGCACGAGGCTGTCGATGGCTTCCTTCACGCTGCGGGAGGTGATGTTCACGATGGTGCCGCCGTCGCCCTCCCTGAGGTGGGGATACGACTCCCGCGCCAGCCGGACGACGCTCATCACGAGCAGGTCGTAGGCGTGCTGCCAGTCCTCGTCGTCGGTGTCGAGGAACGAGCCGGAAGGAGGGCCGCCGGCGCTCGTCACGAGGTGGTCGACAGTGCCGAACTCGTCGACGGTCGCCTCCACGAGTGCGGTGACCTCGGCGGCGTCCGTCAGGTCGGCCGGCTGTGCGACGACCTCGCCGGTCGCGACCGCCTCGATCTCCTCTTTCGCGGCCGCCAGTCGCTCCTCGTCACGGCCGTTGATGACGACGTCGACGCCCTCCCGCGCCAGCGCCTTCGCCGATGCCTTGCCGAGCCCGCTGGACGATGCGGTGACGAGCGCCGCGTTCCCGTCGATCTGTAGGTCCATGTCTCTCCTATCCCGCGTACGCCGTGAAAACATTTTCTTGCAGGCAAGCGGCGGAGCGACCGACACGCTCGACGCGGCCGTACTGGGCGTCAGGCGCCCGATGCGTCGCCGCCCGCCGCCTCGAACCGCGCCGTCCCGTCCTCGAACGCGACCGTCTCGCGGCCGACCACGTCAGCCCCTTCCGGGAGGTCGTCGACCACGGCGTCGGAGACGCGGTACTCGCCGAGGTCCTGCGTGTTTCGGATCCAGACGATCCGGGCGGTCTCGGGGTCGTACGCCCCCAACGCAGCCGCCGCGGTCCGGAGCCCGAACTCGTCGTCGGGCGCCACGACGGGGAGCTTCGACTTCGCGAGCGACCCGCTCGTGAGCGCGTTCACGTACGACTTCTTCAGGTCCAGTTGGTCGACGGCCGACCGCCGGGTGAGGTCCGCGAGCCCGATCCCGTTGCCGTTCCCCTTCGTCGCCTCGGTGAGCCCGCGGACGTAGATGAGGTCGACGTCGGGCGTCTCCGGGTCGGGCGCGTTGAGGACGCGGTACCGCCCGATGACGTTCGTGTCCATCCCCGCCCCTGATATCTCCTTCCCGATCTCGTCGACGACCAGGAGGTCCACGTCGTCGACGGGGAGCGTCGGCATCTCGTCGTTCGCGCGCTCCAACAGCTCCGGTTCCCGGGCGAGGAACGACCCCGCCGGGACGGCCTCCAGGTGACCGATCTCCTCCTCGAAGTTCTCGACGAGCGCGATTCCCCCGACGAGGGGAGTCTCCTCCTCGATCACGTCGAGCGCGGCCGTCAGCGTCTCGACGTACCCCTCGGCGAGCGCCGTCGAGTGGAACGACTTCGCCCCGCGCTGCTTACCGAGCCCGACGACCGTCATCTTCGTCAGCCCGCTCTCGATCTCCCCCGTGAAGTTGGTGTGAGCCTTCACCCGGTTCACCACGATGACGGCGTCGGCCGCGAGCGCCGCCTCGGAGAAGTACACCGGCAGGTCGGCGTCGCCGACGCCCGCCGTCGCCAGCCGCTCGGCTCCCATCCGCGCGTCGATGGGCGCGCCGACGCGCTCCTCGGTGACTCCGAGCGCCGCCAGCACCTCTCGTTGCCCCTCCGGAGTCGCGCCGCCGTGGCTCCCCATCGCCGGCACCACCACGGGCTCGAAGCCGCGCTCGGCGATCCGCTCGACGACCGCCGCCGCGACCTCGTCGATCCGGTCGATCCCGCGGCTGCCGACCCCGACGGCCACGGTGGCGCCCGAGTCGAGGCCGTCGAGCGCGAGTTCGTCCAGCTCTTCGCGCGCCGTCTCCGCGACCCCGTCAAGGCGCTCGGCCCGCGGCTCGTACCGGACCCGCGCGAACTCCGGCAGGGGCTGCGGATCGATGAGCCCGTCGACCTCGGAACGGTCGGGAAACTCCATGGGGAACCCCTCGTAACCGCGATACAAAACTACGGGTGGGAGACCCGCAGATCGGGCGGGCTCCACGTCCGCGTGCGGCTACTCGTGCCACGCGGACGCGTGACCGGTGCCGAACCGTTCCCGATAGGCCTCTCGCCGGGGTCGCCCGTCTCTCCCTGACCACCGCTGCCCGCGGCTCCGGTCGGGTGGCGGACACAACTATGGTTATTTATTCTTGGGTTCGATAGCGATGGTATGCTGGATTACTTCGACATGGAGTCGACCCTGTCCGAGGAGGAGCGCCTGCTCGTCGACTCCGCGCGCTCGTTCGTCGACGGGGAGGTCCCGGACATGGGCGACCACTGGATCGAGGGGACGTTCCCCACGGACCTCATCCCGAAAATGGGTGAGATGGGCTTTTACGCGCCGAACCTCGACGGGTACGGCTTACCCGATGTCAGCGAGACTGCGTACGGCCTGCTGATGCGCGAGCTGGAGGCGTGCGACTCCGGACTCCGCTCGATGGCGAGCGTTCAGGGGGCCCTCGTGATGTACCCAATCCACGCGTTCGGCAGCGACGAGCAGAAAGAGGAGTGGCTCCCGCGGCTCGGCACCGGCGATGCGGTCGGCTGTTTCGGGCTCACGGAGCCGGAACACGGGTCGAACCCCTCCGCGATGGAGACGATGGCCGAGCCCGACGGCGACGAGTACGTCCTGAACGGCTCGAAGACGTGGATCACGAACTCCCCGATCGCGGACGTCGCGGTCGTGTGGGCGAAGGACCACGGCGAGGAGGAGACGCCCGTCCGCGGGTTCCTCGTCGAGACCGACCGCGACGGCGTCACGACGAACAAGATCGACGAGAAGCTCAGCCTCCGGGCGTCGATCACGGGCGAGATCAGCCTCCAGAACGTCCGCGTGCCCGCCGAGAACCGCCTCCCCGGCGTCGATGGGATGAAGGGACCGCTGTCGTGTCTGACACAGGCCCGCTACGGCATCGCGTGGGGCGCCGTCGGCGCCGCGCAGGACTGCTTCGAGACCGCCCGGGAGTACGCCACGGACCGCGAGCAGTTCGGCAAGCCGATCGGCGGCTTCCAGATGCAACAGGAGAAGCTCGCGGAGATGGCGACGCAGATCACGCTCGCGCAGCTGCTCGCCCACCGGCTCGCCGACCTCAAGGAGGCGGGGGAGCTGCGGCCACAGCACGTCTCGATGGCCAAGCGCAACAACGTGCGGACGGCGCGCGACCAGTCGCGGATCGCCCGCGAGATGCTCGGCGGCAACGGGATCACGGCCGACTACTCCCCGATGCGCCACATGGCGAACATGGAGACCGTCTACACCTACGAGGGGACCCACGACATCCACACCCTGATCCTCGGCGAGGACCTCACCGGGATTCAGGCGTACCAGTAGTCCCGCCGACCGCCCTCGTTCCACGCGCCCTGACGACCCGCTCCGGCGCGCGCCGCCGCCACCGACACGCTCTTGCGCCCGCGTTTCCGTACTGTCGACCGACATGCGCGTGCGAGACTGGGACGACATCCTCGCGGACGTCGCGAGCGACTCGACCGACCCCGACGGCTGGCGCGCGGTCGCCGGCTCCCGCCGCGGCGGCCTCGGAGAGGACCTCTACTTCGGTCACCCGAGCGTCGGCCTCTACCACCTGAAGACGTACGCGAAGAACCCTCGCGACCTCCGCGGCGTCGGAGCGCAGGTCGCCCGCAAGGTCGACGACGGGCTGGACCCGCTCCTGCCCGACGCCGACAGCGACGGGCGGTTCGCGGTCCGGACGGCGCCCGAGGACGAGGACCACGCCGAGGAGATGGCGACGCGGCTCACCGAGACGCTGAGAGTCCACGCCGAGGCGCCGACCGACCCGGACCACCTCTTTGAGGACGTGATGGAAGCGGTCGACTCCCCCGCCTTCGGCCCGATGGAGTACGAGTTCGACGGACGGCCCGACGAGCTCGACGAACTCTCCGACACCTTCGAGGAGGCCGAGGAGCTGCTCACCGCCGAGCTCGACGACCTGATCGAGGACGACGACGTCGACCGCGGGTTCCACTGAGCGGCGGTGAGGGCGCTAGCGCGACCGCGCCGACTCGCCGCGGTGCGGACGAGACCGGACCCGCCGCATCGGTTTTGTCGCTCCGCCGCCAACGGGGGGTATGGGAGTCAAAGAAGACACGGCGAACGGCCTGATCTCGCTCGGCATCGGCGTCGCGGTCACCTGGTTCGCGGCCGACGACGGCGACCACGACACGACCGACCTCCTCCTCGCGGTCGCGATCAGCTCTTTCCTCTCGGGCTACTTCACGAGCTACTTCGCGAAGTGACCCGCGGTCGGTGACGTTCGGGTCGGCCGGTAACGCCCGGCCGGTCGGTGACGCCTTTGCCGATCGCCCGCGTCAGATCGCCGTCACCCACGCCCGGTACTCGGCGTCGAGCTCGTACACCTCTCGGAAGGCGCGCTCGACGAACCCGGCGACGCGGTTCGCGTCCGAGCGCGCCGTGACGACCGCGTTCGTCCCCTCGGCCTCCTCCGGGCTGACGAGCTCGTCGATGCGGAACTCCGGGAACTCCGAGAGCAGGGCCTTCAGCCGCTCCAGCTCCTCGTCGGTACAGTCGAGAATTAGCTCCGTGCCCGCGAGCTGGATCCACGGCGGGACCTCGCCGCCGTTGGTGTCGTCGCTGTCGGGGTCGACGTCGACGGTCATCACGTCGCCGGAGCGCGCGCGGTGCGCGGCCGCGGCGTCGGCGAACAGCTTCAGCCGCTCGTCCTCGGTCGCGGCGTCGAATCGGGTCATACCCGTGCTCCGCCGCGACGAGGCTTAAAAATCCGCACTCGACGGCGGGGGATCCGGTCGCCGCCCGCGCCGCTCACCGCTCCGTCTCGCTCAACACGTCGTCGACGACCGAGCGCGTCCGCTCGGCCTCGGCGAGCCGCTCGTCGGCCTCGCCGCGCTCGATCAGGGCGAGGTCCCCGTCGTCGAGCGCGTGGCGCACCTCCGCCGCGCGGCGGAGGCGCCCGTACTCGTCGCTCCGCGCGAGCTCGCGGACCGAGCGCAGGGTCGCGACCGCGTCGTCGTCGGCGATCCGCCCGACGAGCGGGACCAGCTCGTCGATCTCGTAGGCGAGCTCGTCGCCCGGCTTCGGCGGCCAGTCGAGCGTCAGCGGCTCGCCGTCGAGCCGTTCGAGGTACGTCCGGTGGACCGCGACCGCCGTGCGGAGCGCGCCCGGGTCGTCGACGTAGTGGTCGAGCTTCGAGTTCGTGTAGTCGGCGTACTCCAGCAGCGTCGCGGGCGGCTCCTCGCCGGCCGCGTGCGTCTCGACGTACTCCGCGAGGTCGGTCGGCGGCACGTCGACGTCGACGAAGGGAGTCGCGTCCGCGCGGTCGAGGAAGTCGAACACCTCGCGGGCGGACGCCGACTTGAAGAACTCCCGGAACGCCTCCATCACCGCCTCATCGTACGAATCGATCGGCCCGCGGAGGCGGTCGAGGTCCGCGTCGAGGTCCGCGTCGGCCATGTCGGCGACCTCACGGAGCTCCTCCACCCGCGACTCCAGCCGCTTGCGGGCCTCTTTGGCCGCTTTCCGGCCCGCCCGGTAGTCGTCGACCGCGTCGTCGTACGCCTCCAGGAGGTCGACGAACTCCCCCGCCGGCTCCAGCGCCTCGCGGGCGGTCGCGAAGTCCTCGTCGGAGAGGCGCCGCTTGTCGACCGCCTCGTCCGCCGCCTCGAACGCCTCGGCGGCCGGCAGGTCGTCGTCGACGTCGACCGCGTCCCCGAACTCGCCGCGGAACCGGACGTACGACTCGAAGTCGCCGGAGCCGACCGCGTCCTCCTCGTATCGGTCGAGGATCCGGTGCGCGTGGCGGTACGCGTCGGCCGCCGCCTCGACCCGGTCCCGCCCGTGGTCGTCGATCCGCGACTCGATCCGGCGGAGTTCGTCGTAGCGCTCCCGGAGCCGCGCGGCCGCCTCGCCGGCCCCGCGGACGGGGTCGTCCTCGTCGCCCTCGGCGCCTCCCGACGTGGCGCCGGCGGTTTCCCCCGACATCGGTCAGTACACCTCGTCCGGGTCGAAGACGCGCTCGCCGACGTTCTCGCCGTCGACCGTCCGGTGGAAACAGGAGCGGTGGCCGGTGTGGCAGGCGCCGCCGGCCTGGTCGACGAGGTACAGCAGCGCGTCGGCGTCGCAGTCGACCCGGACCTCCCGGACCGACTGGGTATGGCCCGAGGTATCTCCCTTGTGCCAGATCTCTTCGCGGGACCGGGAGTAGTAGTGCGCCTCGCCGGTCTCGCGGGTACGCGCCAGCGCCTCCGGCGAGACGTACGCGAGCATCAACACCTCGCCGGAGTCGGCGTCCTGGGCGACCGCCGGCACCAGCCCGTCCTCGCCGAAGTCGACCTCGATCGACCCCGTCTCCGCGTCGGCGTCACTCATGGCTGTCCGGAGGCGTGGCGCTCGAATAGTCCTTGTGCCTGCGGTCCCCGCATACGAGCGCGCCGCCGACCCCTTACGAGACGTATCGCAGCACGAGCGCGTCGCCGTCGGCGTACGCGTCCGGTCGGCGGTCGACGACCTCGAAGCCGAGCGACTCGTACAGCGAGCGGGCGGCGTCGTTGTCGGGGTGGGCCTGGAGCGTGACGGGGCCGTCGGCGTCCGCGATCGCCGCGTCGAGGAGCCCGCGGGCGCGCCCCTCGCGCCGGAAGCCGGGCGCGACGACGAGCTCCGCGACGTGGAGCCCCGGGCGGTTCGGCGCGTCCACGGGGAGGAGGTAGCCGACGACGCGTCCCTCGGCGACGCTCACGCGGGCGGCGCCAACCGCGAGGCCGTACTCCAGGAGGTCCGGGCTCGGCTGCCTGAGGTGCGACTGGAGCCCGCGGATCCGGTCGGCGTCGGCGGGTCGGCCGGGGCGCACTCGTGGGTCGGGATCGCCGGAGGCGTCGGGTTTCCGCCCGGCGCCGTCGCCGTCGCCCGTCATCTCACACCACCGCCCAGAGCGCGACGGCGACGACGGCGCCGGCGAGCGTCGCGAGGAAGTTCACCGACTGGTTCCCGACGCGATCCCCCTCGATCAGGGCGCCGAGGAGGCTGTCGACGGTCATCCCGGTGACGCCGGCCGCGACGACGGCCCCGCCCGCCGCGACGCCGCCGGCGACCACCGGGCTGATCAGCGGCGACCCGCCGGCGGCGAGGGCGCCGACGAGCAGCGCGCCGGCGAGGCCGGCCAGTTCGCCCTGCCAGGTGATCGCGCCGTCGGTCCCGGGCTCGACGCGGCGGAGCGTCGTCACCAGCCGCGGGCCGTCGTAGAGGCCGCCGATCTCCGAGGAGAGCGTGTCGGCCATCGCGGTCGCGGTCGCGCCCGCGAACGCGAAGCCGAAGGGCGCGGCCGGGACGGCGAGGTGCGGCGCGACCGCGTAGCCGACCACCGCCGCGAGCGCGACCGCCGAGTTCGCGAGCACGTTCCCGGTGCCGCGGGCCCCCTCGTTCTCCTGGGCGACCCCGCGGGCCGCCTTCTCGTCGAACCGGTACTTCGAGGCGAGCCCCCCGAACGCGTAGAAGGACATGAGGGTAAGGAACCAGCCGACGCCGCCGAGGACGACCGCGAGCAGCGCCGAGACGACCCCGGTGAGCATCCCCGCGACCGAGGCGGTGCCGATGGCGAAGGAGACGTACCCGAGCGCGCCGGTCACCGCGAGGCCGGCGACGACGAGGGGGGCGTCGACGGTCGGATCCAGGGCGATGAACCCCCACGTCACGAACGCGACGAGGATCGTCGTGATGTGAGCGTCCCGCGAGAACACCAGCGAGCGGACGAGCGCGGCCGTCAGCGCCGCGGCCGCCGCGAAGAACACCGCGACCGGGAGCGTCGCGCCGTCGACCGGCGCCCCGGTCTGAAGGCGCACCGCGATCTGTCCGGCGAGGGCGGCGGCCGTGCCGGCGACCACGTAGCCAGCGACGAGCGGGAACTCGTCCGCGGTCCGGCGGGAGACGAGCGTCCGGCCGAGGCGGCCGGCGCCGACCGCGAGCGTCGCGGCCGCGAACGCCTCGTACGGCAGCGGCGCGCGCGGCAGCGACGCGAACAGCGCGAGGCCCGCGCCGGCGAGCGCGAAGGAGACGAGGCCGTAGAGGCGCTCCGCCTCGCGGTCGCCCGGCAGCGCGAGCGTCTCGAACCACTCGCCGTCGCGGACGCCGAAGAACGCCGCCCCGGCGACGGCGAAGAAGGGGACGGCTGCGGCGGTGTCGAGCGCCGGCGCGAGGACCGCGATCGCGGCCACCGCGGCGAAGGTACTCGCGCGTCGGAGCCTCGGTATCACACCCTCGGCTACCCGCGACGACCACTTAACGGTCCCGACAGCCGTCGGGCGGTCGGTCGCGGCCCGCGCGGACGCCGGCGCCGGCCGTCAGGACAGCGCGGACACCGATCCAGGCGTCACAACCGCATTCCCTCGCCCGTCAGGCCCGAACGCGCTCGCCCGTCAGTACCGGTACTCGTTGAACTGGACCGCGTGTCCCTCCACCACGCGGACGGACTCCTCGGGGTCCTCCTCGTCGTCTCCGGTCCGGTCCTCGTGTGAGTCAACCACTCCCATGCGAGAACGGTACGCTCGACCGCACATAACTGTTTCCCACGCGGCGAACGGGTACCGACCGCTTCGGGGTTCCTCAGCCGACGACTCGGTCGATCTGACCGAGGTGGTCGAGCACGTGGTCCGGCTCGATCTCGGACGCCGCGAGGTCGGCGTCGTCGGTGACGCCCGACCGGACGAGGACGGTCGTCATCCCGGCGCGCTCGCCGAGCGCGATGTCGGTGTCGAGCCGGTCGCCGACGACGAGACACTCCTTGGCGGGGTGGGGGAGCCGCTCGCGCACCATCTCGATCGCGGTGTCCGAGGGCTTGCCGAGGACGGCGTCGGGGTCGCGCTCCGCGACGCCGGCGATCGCGTTGATCACGGCGCCGGAGCCGGGCACGTCGCGCTCCGGGGCCGGGATCACCACGTCTGGGTCGGTACCGATGAAGGGGATGTCGCGCTCTAGGGCCCAGAGCGCGGTACAGAGGTCCTCGTAGTCGAACTCGCGGTCGATGGAGGCGACCAGCGCGTCGGCGGCGTCCACGTCGTCGGTCGTCGAGAGCCCAGCCTCGGCGAACTGGTCGAGCAGTCCGGGGTCGGCGATACAGAGCAGGTCGTCGTCGCGGTGGTGCTCCCGCAGGTACCGCGTCGTCACGCTGCCCGCGGTGAAGACGCGGTCCGCGTCGATGTCGTACCCCGCCCCACCGAGCCGGTCGACGTACGCCCGCGGCGCCTTCGTCGGGTTGTTCGAGACGAACAGCGTCTCGACGCCGGCCTCCCGGAGGCGGCGGTACCCAGCGGGGGCGCCCGGAATCGGATCGTCGCCCCGCACGACCGTGCCGTCGACGTCGAGGACGGCGCCGCTGAAATCCATATTCGTGGTGGGGGCGCCACGGTCCTAGGAGTTGCGCTCGCGTCCGCGAACGGACCGCTGCCGCCGCCGCGCCGATCACGAACTCGGTACCGATCCCACCTTCGGGATAACGGAAGGGTAAAGCGGCCGGGTTCCGTACCGACGTTCACTGTGACGACGACTCAGGTGACCCTCGTCCAGATCGACAACTACGGGCCGTGGACGACGACGCCGGAGCCGCGCCGTGAGATGGATCTCCAGACGCTCCAGTCGCGGCTCTTCGCCGACGTGGCCCAGTTCCTCGGCCACCGCGACGCCTACGTCTTTTTCACTCGCTTCGACAACATGATCGCGGTGACCAACGGCGTCGACGGCGCGGCCCACGCGACCCTCCAAGAGTCGATCGGCAACCGCTACCCGGTCAGTATCAGCCTCGGGACCGCCGTCGCCGAGCGCCCGGTCGACGCGCTCGAAGCGGCGAACCGGCGGCTCCAGACCGCGGGCAGCGCGCAGGACGAGAGTCGGACCGAGGTGCTCGCGGGCGAGTACCTCTCGGAGACGGAGCGGTCGGACCTCCAGATCGCGCACTTCGACGTCGTCAACGCGACCGGCAAGTACACCGACCGGCTCAACGAGTTCGACACGTTCATCAACATCGAACGGGCGTACGGCTCGCTGATGCGCCACCTCCGCGAGGCGCACGGCGCCCTCTCCTTCTTCGTCGGCGGCGACAACGTCGTGGCCGTCTGTCCCGACCTCCCGGAGGCGGCGTTCTCGTCGGCGGTCACCCACGTACAGGACGACGTGGACATCGAGCTCCAGGTCGGCGTCGGCCGCGGCCCGTCCGCCCATGAGGCCGGATTCGCGGCCAAGCACGCCCTCGAGGACTGCCGACACGACGGGACGAGCGTCGAGCTGTTCGGCGCGCCCGCCGCGGGAGACTGACCCTCCGCCGCGCCGTCGGTCCGCCTCGGACACAGCCCATAATCAATTCTGATAATTTTGGTGCGGGGTTTTTGTACACCGACCCGGAAGCCACGGTTAGCATGTCAGAGGAGATAGTGTTCGTCTGTACGGCGGACGGCTGTGACGAGGGCCCGTGGGAGGGCTCGCACGACGCGATGGCACACTGCTCCGAGCATCCCGACCACGGGTACACCGGGATGCCGCGGTCCGAGATCGACCCGTCCCGCGAGGTCATCCCCGCGACGGCGACGCGGAAGCGCGACAACCGCAACCTCCAGCACAAGGGCCACCCGAAGGGCGCGTACGCGCAGAACGACTGACGGGTCCCGACGGGCGAGTCGCGGCTCCCGCGTCCCCCTCGGACTCCGGAGCCGGCTCCCGCTTCCGGCCGTGCGGCGCACCGAGCGCGCACCGTTCTGAGCCGAACGGCTTCACTTCACCCCGGTCCGGGCGCGGTCGCGTTCTCCGTCCGTCGATCCGACGCCGTTTATCAACGGTCCGGACGTACGATCCGGCATGGTCTCGGAGATCTTCGATCCCGACGCGTGGGAGCCCGTCACCGACGAGTTCGACGACATCACCTATCACCGCGCCGTCGACGTCCCCGCGGTCCGGATCGCCTTCGACCGCCCCGCGGTCCGCAACGCATTCCGGCCGGGCACGGTCGACGAGTTGTACGCTGCGCTCGACCACGCGCGCAAGCAGGCCGAGGTCGGCTGCGTCCTCCTCACCGGCAACGGCCCGTCCGAGAAGGACGGCGGCTGGGCGTTCTGCTCGGGGGGCGACCAGTCCGTCCGGGGCGGCTCCGGCTACGAGTACCGCGACGACGACGAGGCGGGCGACGACGACGACGACCTCGTCCGCGAGGCGCGGGCGGGGCGGCTCCACATCCTCGAAGTCCAGCGCTTGATCCGGTTCATGCCGAAGCCCGTCGTCGCGGTCGTCCCCGGCTGGGCGGTCGGCGGCGGTCATTCGCTCCACGTCGTCTGCGACATGACGCTCGCCAGCGAGGAGCACGGGCAGTTCCTCCAGACCGACCCCGACGTGGGCTCGTTCGACGGCGGGTTCGGCTCCGCCTACCTCGCGAAGCAGATCGGCCAGAAGAAGGCCCGCGAGGTGTTCTTCCGCGGGAAGACCTACTCCGCCGAGGAGGCGGCGGACATGGGCATGGTCAACGAGGTCGTCCCGCACGAGGACTTGGAAGAGGTGGCCCTAGAGTGGGCCGACGAGATGACTCGGAAGTCGCCGACGGCGATGCGGATGCTGAAGTACGCGTTCAACATGGCCGACGACGGGATGGTCGGCCAGCAGGTGTTCGCGGGCGAGGCGACGCGGCTCGCGTACATGACAGAGGAAGCCCAAGAGGGCCGCGACGCGTTCCTTGAGGGCCGGGAGCCGCGGTTCCGCGAGTACCCCTGGCACTACTGAGCGGCGGCGGCCGCGCCGCGCGGGGCCGAGCCCCGGTTCCGCGCCGCGCCCGGTTCCGCGCCGCGCCCGGTTTCGCGCCCCGCGAAGACACCTACAAGTACGCCGACGCGGTACCCCAGTGTATGCTCGTCGAGGAGGTGATGACGACGGACCTCGTGACCTGCGGGGCCGACGCCGCGGTCCGAGACGCCACGGAGCGGATGCTCCGCAACCGGGTCGGCAGCGTCGTCGTCACCGACGACGGGACGCCGGCCGGGATCCTGACGGAGAGCGACGTGCTCCGCGCCGGCTACGCGACCGATGACCCGCTGTCGGCGATTCCGGTCCGGAAGGCGGCGAGCGCTCCCCTCGTCACGGTCCGACCGAGCGCGACGCTCCGGACGGCGACGAAGCGGATGCGGTCGGAGGGCGTCAAGAAGCTCGTCGTCGTCGACGGGACGACGCCGGAGGGGATCGTCACCACGCAGGACATCGTCGACAACTACGCGGGGATCCGGAAGGAGGTCCACGACCTCGCGACGGACGCGACCGGGTGGTCGGAGCGTTCCGACCGGCTCGACGAGTGAGGCGGGCGGCTCGACCCGCGCGCAGAGGGCGACGGCCGACGGTGCCCGCGTCCCGTCGGCACTATCCCGGCGAACATGTTCGCACTCTGTCTTACCCGAGGCGGCGGCGTACGCCGACACATGACTCAGACCAGCGAACTGGCGGAGTCGCCCCCGACAGCGGCGGACGGCACGGACCCGGAGGATGCGCCGACCGCCGCGACCGAGGCGGAGACGACGGTCACCGTCCGGTGTACCGGCCACGTCCGCACGGAGCTCGACGAGCACGAGTTCGAGTACGCGTTCGAGGGCGACACGCTCCGGGCGTTCCTCGACGAGTTGTTCGAGGAGTATCCGCAGCTCCAGGAGACGCTCATCGCGGAGACCGAGGCGGACGCGACTCACAGCGGTTGGGCGCCGGCGCCGGACGAGCCGCCGGGGACGTGGACGGAGAACCCGGTCGGCGAGCAGACGACGACGTACGCCCGGATCCTCGTGAACGGCCACTTCAACGAGAACGAGAACGGGTTCGACACGGAGCTCGAGGCGGGCGACCGCGTCGCCCTGGTCTACCCGTTCGTGTTCTGCTGTTAGCGCGACCGCCCCACTCCGCCCCGCCGTTGCCGCCGGCGTCGCCCGCCGCGGTCGCGAGCACGGGGCCGCGCGTGCGACTCCCTCCGAATCCGGCACCCGATGGCGGCGCGCCGATCCGCTGACCGAGCGGCGAGAGCAGTCGTCGAACGCAGAGACGGCTCTCGGCGACCGCTACACGGCGGGCGCGGCGGTGTCCGATCCCCCGACGGACCGCGCGCCGCCGTCGGCCCGCGCCAGTCGCAGGCAGACGACGCTGCCCTCGGGATCGTTCTCCTCGAAGCGGACCTCTCCGCCCGAGCGCGCCACGATCCAGCTGACGAGCCAGAGGCCGAGCCCGCTCGTGTGTTCGAGGTCCGTCTCGTAGCCGCGCTTCAACACCTCGATCTCGCTCTCGGCGATCCCCGGCCCGTTGTCGGCGACTCGCAGTTCGACGTAGTCGGTCCCATTCCGCGAGACGGGCTCGGTCTCGACGCGGACGCGCGGCGTCTCCTTGTCGTTGTGTTCGACCGCGTTCTCGATGACGTTCGCCAGCGCCGAGTCGATCAGCCGGTGCGCGACGACGGGCACCGTCGGCGGCAGCGAGACGTCGATCTCCGCCGACGGATTGTCGCGCCGGACTCGCTCGCAGCACGCCTCGACGGTGGGGGTGAGCTCCTGTGACTCTCGGTCGACCTCCTCCGTGGTCAGGATCTGCTCGACGCTCCGGGCCTGTTTCCCCAGTTTCACCAGATCGGTCGCCTGTTGTCGGATCGTGTCGGCCTTCTCGTCGGTGTCGACCGACTCCTCGGTCAGGAGACTCGCGTTCCCCTGAATGACGTTGGCGTTGGTACGGATGTCGTGACGGAGGACGCGGTTGAGGACGGTTAGCTGCCGGGTGAGTCGGGTCGCTCTCTCCTCCGCTCTCCGCTGCCGGATGTCGTACACGCCGACGATGAATCCGAGGAGGGCTCCGCCCGACGCGGCGTTGACGACGACGAACGCCTGCTCGTCCATCACCACGCCGTACTGCTGCTGATACAGTATCACGAGGACCCCACCGACGGCCAGGACGGCGGCTCCGACCGCGGACCAACTCCCGACTCTGAGCGCGTACTCGCCGTCCGTGTCCCGCCTCCACAGCCAGACGCCGCCGCCTACGACGCCGGCGGCGAAGAGCATGGGAGCGACGATACCCAACAGGAACGTCGCGGCGCTCTCTTCCTCGCCGATCGCGTGCCACACGTGCGTCGCGAACAACCCCCCGCCGATCCCGACGAGTAACGGCACGCCGGCGTGTTCCCGGACGGTGGGCGGAACTTCCATGTCCCCTGCTCCGACCGCCCTCACAAAACTGTGCGGGAGAGATTATCGAATCTGATAGCTTTAGGCTCGGGCGACCGCTTCCGGTCCTCCGAGGTCGGTCGTTCGGGCCGTGACGCGGGTCCCACCAGTATCGACATTCGGAATCGGGAGCGGAGATCTGCTCGCCGAGCAGGTGGACGGTGCCAGTTAATTCGCGGGCCGCTCGCGAAGTGCTCGCCCCAGGAGTGCGGGGGAAGGGATTCGAACTCCAGTCGCTCCCGTTCGCTCGCCGCGTCGCGGCTCGCTCACCTCCCGCTCCCTAGTTCGAACCGTTCCTTGTCTCCACCCGCGGCTCGCGAAGTGCTCGCCGCAGGAGTGCGGGGGAAGGGATTCGAACCCTCGAACCTCTACAGGAGCGGATCTTAAGTCCGCCGCTTTTGGCCAGGCTCAGCCACCCCCGCGCGGATTCGGCTACCGGCGGCGGGGTGAAACCCCTTTCGGAAGCCCGGGCCCTACCAGTCGACCGAGAGCGTCCCGTCGCTGTGCGGGTCCGGCGCGATCTCCTCGTCGGTCCGCCGGTCGACGACGTGGATCACACCCGCGTCCTTCTTCGCGGGACACGCCTCTGCCGCGCTGACGTTCTCGGCTAGGTCCTCCTCGCCGATGTAGTACGCCTCCGGCTTCGCCATCCCGCTCGCCACGTCCATCACCCAGTTGTCCGCGACCTCGGCGCACTTCCCCGCTCCGAAGCACTTGTTCGCCTCGAAGACGATCTTGTACGGCTTCTCCTCGATCGGCGGCCCCTCGCCGCCGATGTCGCTGGCGCGGAGCACCTCGTCGCCGCCGTCGGTCTCGGCCTCGTCGCTCATGTCGCCTCCTCGGCGGCCGCGGGCCTTTCGTCTGTCGGTCGTTCCCGGTCGGTCGGGACGGGCGGACCGGACGAGTGGGTCACTCCTCGACGTGGTCCGCGAGCAGCCGCTCGGCGTGGTCGGGCGAGTCGGCGAGCTCCCACCGAACCGTCGCGGCGTCGCCGTACGCGAGCGCCTCCTTCAGCTCGTCGCGGAGGACGCCCGTGCCGAACCCGACCGTGTCGCCGTCGGCATCGCCGAGTTCGTAGAGTGCGTAGCGATCGGGCGCGCTCCCGACGGTCGAGCGGTCGAGTTCGCGCCAGGGTTTCGCGAGGCTCATCAGAAGGGTCCCGTCGGCGTCGGGGTCACCGGTGCGCGTCGAGCCCGTCCTCCGGGCCCTCGACGATCTCGTAGCTCCCCTCGGTCCAACCGTCCTCGACGAAGACGAACACGCGCCCGCCGGCGACCTCGGGATCGGCGACGACCTCGTTGCGCTTACCGTCCCGGCCGACGATCACGCCGGGGAACACCTCGTCGCGATCGCCGTCCTCGACGATGACGCGACCGACGCCGGACTCCTCGAGGATCTCGTCGTCGGTCTTGTAATCGTTCACGTACGTCATCACGCCCTCCGTCTCCGTCGGGTCGGTGACGAGCACGTGCGTCTCCTTGCCGGGACCGGCGGTGACCGACCCCTCGGCGGAGTCGGGGGCGCCCCGGTAGAGGGTCGTTCGGCCGTCGAGGTACTCGACGACGACGCCCTCCTCGCGGAGGTCGACGCCGATCGAGGTCGGCGGCACGTCGCTGCGTGATGGCGCGGACATACGCGACGCTCGGGGTGCCGGCCTCAAAAGGGACGCGCTCGGCCCTCGGCCCCAACGCGTCGCTCGGCTGCCGGTCGGACCGCCGGACTGCGGGCGCGCCCTCAACAGCGAGAATCGGCGTACCACATTTAAGTTCCTGCCGCGGGGAGTGCGTGTCATGCAACGGACGCGACGGGCGCTCTTAGGCGTCGGCGCCGCCCTCGTCGGGACCGCCGGGTGCCTCGGCGTCGAGGGCGTCGAGTATCCCGACGCGCCCGAGGCCGCCGACGCGCCGGGCGACGGGGGAGACGGGGGCGACGCCGACGACCCGCCAGAGGACCCCCCCTCCGACGACCCGGCGGACGCCGACGGCAACCCGCCGGTGACGAACGCCGCGCTCGCGGACGCGACGCGCGAGGTCGTCGACGACGCGGTGTGGTTCGCGACCGAGTACCCGGACGCGGTCGCGACCTACCGCGACGCTGTCGCCGAGGCGGTCTCGACGGTCCGGTCGGTCCGGGCGACCGTCGACGAGGAGGCGGCGATCGCGACCGAACAGGTCGACGCGGTCGCCGCCGCGGGGGAGACCGCGGCGTCCCGCGCGGCCGAGGCCCTCGAACCGCACTTCTCGCCCGGGTCCCGGATCCGCGACCGAGTCGACCGCCACGTCGAGGTCTTACGCGAGTTCGCGCCCCGCGGCGACGTGGACCGCGCCCTCGAAGAACTCGACCGGTTGCGCACCGGGCTGGCGGGCATGGGAACCTCCCTCTACGTCGAGGCACAGTTCTCGCGGAACCCGATCCACAACCGCCTGTTCCGGAGGCTGCTGGCGCCGCTCCCGCCGGACAATCCCGAGCGGGGTCGCGTCACGACCGGGACGCTCGTCGAACTCGCCGTCGCGAGCCGCGGCTTCTCGACGTTCGCGCACCGGCCGTACGACCGAGATGAGATCGACCGCGACCGCGTCCCGCGCATCTACGGCGACGCCCTTAGTGCCGATCGCCGGCGCGAACTGCGTGCCCGCCTCGGCCCGATCCCGCGGCCCGCCGACCGCGTCGAGGAGCTGTTCTTCTCGTTCGCCCGCCGCCCGCCGGCGGGGAATCGGCCCGAAGAGACGTTCCGCGGTTGGGCCCGCGAACTGGACGGGGTCCCGGTGTACGTCCAGCGGTACCCGGACGCGGAGACCGCCGACGCGCGGCTCTCGACCGCCCTCGACGAGGGCGCCACGGAGGGGCGCGCGCCGATCGACCCGGAGGCGACGCTCGCCGGTTCCGACTTCAGCGGGAACAGTTCGGCGACCGGGAACGGCTCGGCGACCGAGAACGGCACGGCCGCCGCCGGGGGAATTGGGGACGACGGCGGCCCGACCCCCTGGTACCGCTTCTATCACCGCGAGGCGGAGGGAGAGCGGTACGGCTTCGACGAGCACGCCGGCGTCCAGTACGGCTACCTCGTCCGAGCGGGCGAGTTCCTACTCGCCACCGGCTTCTCCGGCGACGCGTGGGAGGAGCGGACGGGCTGGCACGGCCGACTACGGCACGGGTGGGTGACCGGCGCGTGAACGCGAACGAGATCGGCCTCGTGGCCGCGGCGTTCGCCCTCGTCGGCGCCGGCGCCGGCATCGTCGGCGCGGCCGCGACGGGCTGGGCGGAGGCGGCGCTGGCGACCGCCGCGACCGGCGAGACCGCGCGCTTCGGACCCGTGTTCGTCGCCCAGTCGTACCTCGCCGTGACCGCGGCGGTCCTCGTCGGCGCGGTCCCGCTGGCCGGCGTCCTCGGCGTCCTCGTCGGGTCCCGTGCCCGCGGCGTCACCGCCGCGGCTGTGACATGCGGGCTCGGGACGGGACTCGGCGCGCTGGCGTACGGCCTGGTCGCGGTCACCATGATCGTCGTCTCGCAGGGCGACGCCGCCGCGCAGGCGCACGGGCTGGCGGACGCGTTCGTGCCGACGGTCGCGACGGCGTTCGTCGCCGCGGCCGTCGGCGCGTCGACCGGGGTCCTCGGGACGGTGATGCGATGACCCGTTCCGCGGACGGGGCGGACGGCCGGGACGCCGACCGACCCGTCCGGCGAGCGTCGCGGCGGGGCGTCGTCGCGGTCGGCGTCGCCGGGCTGCTCGCCGGCTGTCTGGTGACCTCGGAGGAGGGCGGCTCGACCCCTCGGCAGACCGAGAACGGGACGACCGGCGGCTCGGACGCGAACGACGGAGGCGGGTCCGACGGCGACGGAGGCGGGTCCGACGGCGGCGCCGAGGAAGCGACGCCCGACGAGGTCAACCCCGACGGGTCAGGGCTCGTCGTCACCGACGCGACGGTCCGCGACGTGACGCAGGGCGGCGGCTGGACGCGGGTCAGGGCCCGCTTGACCGTCGAGAACGCGGGGCGGTTCGAGTACGGAACGATCGAGTTCCGGGCCGACGCGTACGCCGTCCCGCGGGGCTCAGACGAGCGCGAGGCGGTCGGGTTCGCGTACGTCACGCGACGCTTCCCCCGCGACGACCGGTTCGACGGGACGAGATCGCGGTCGTTCGAGGTGACGATCCGGTTCGAGACCGGCGGGACGCCCGTCCGACCCGACGCCGAGCGGTACGCGGTCGACGCGGCCGTCAGGCGCGCGGAACCGCTCTGATACCCCGGAACCGGTGCGGCCGGCCTCCCTGACAGAGAGACTCGCCGTGATCGCTACCTCTTTGTCCGCGCTCGCGAGCCGTGAACCCATGGAAGGACGGGCGGCGGCGCTCGGCGCCGGGACCGTGTTGAACGCGCTCGCGACCGGCACGGGCGCCGCCTTCGGCATCGACGTCGAGACGCGCGCGGCGGTCGACCTCGACCCCGCGGCCGACGGCGTCGCGGGCGAGATCGCCGAGGACCCCGACGCCGACACCGACCTGATCGAGCGCTGCGTGAGCCTCGCGACCGACCGCTGGGGCGACGGCGAGGGCGGCACCGTCCGGACCGACAGCGACGTGCCGCTTGCGGCGGGGCTGAAAAGCTCCAGCGCGGCCGCCAACGCGACCGTCCTCGCGACCTGCGACGCGCTCGGGCTCGTGGTCGGCGACGGCGGCCGCGCAAGTGGCGACGCGGTCGGCGACGACGGCCGCGCAAGTGACGACGCGGTCGGCGACGGCGGCCGCGCAAGTGACGACGCGGTCGGCGACGACCCGGACGACCCCGCGGTCGACGTGACCCGCCTGGAGGCCTGTCGACTTGGCGTGCGAGCGGCCCGCGAGGTCGGCGTCACGGTCACCGGCGCGTTCGACGACGCGACCGCGTCGATGCTCGGTGGCGTCACCGTCACCGACAACGACGCCGACGAACTCCGCGCCCGCGAGACAGTCGACTGGGACGTTCTCGTCTGGACGCCGCCCGAGCGCGCCTACAGCGCGGACGCCGACGTGGCGCGCTGCGAGGCCGTCGCGCCCATGGCTGACCTCGTCACCGACCTCGTGCTCGACGGGCGGTACGGCGAGGCGATGACGGTGAACGGACTGGCGTTCTCCGCCGCGCTCGGCTTCGACGCCGACCCCGCGGTCGAGGCGATGCCGCACGCGACCGCGGTGTCGCTGTCGGGGACCGGCCCGAGCGTCGTCGCCGTCGCGGACCCGGCCGATCCCGAGACCGACCTCGACGCGGTCGCCGACGCCTGGGCCGACCGTCCCGGAACGCTGCGGCGAACGACGACGAGAGCCGACGGCGCGACCGTCGAGTGAGCGCCCGCGACAGATCACTGACCCTACTACCAATGAGCGACACACCCAACGCGGAGGACCGGAGCCTCGACGAACTGCGACACGAGATAGAGGACATCGACCGCGAGATAGTCGAGCTGATCGCCCGCCGGACGTACGTCGCCGACACCGTCGCGGCAGTGAAGGAGGAGCGCGACCTCCCGACCACCGACGAGGGGCAGGAGGAGCGCGTGATGGAGCGCGCCGGGGAGAACGCCGAGCGCTTCGACGTGGACGCGAACCTCGTGAAGGCAATCTTCCGGCTGTTGATCGAATTGAACAAGGTCGAACAGCGAGAGAATCGCTAGGGATCGATCAGGCCGAGGCCATACCTGAGCGCCTCGTCGACTTCCTTCGTTCGAGATTCCGGGACGGAACCACTGCTGTTGGTAATGCGGTGTTCGATAGGCACCGTGCGAATTTGACTACAGAGCGCGACCGAATCCTCCCGAAGCGGCGACTCCGCGACCGGAATACGCATCTCGAAGGGACACAGTTCGTCTCCCCGTGATGTCGTGATCGGAACGACGATGGTCGTCGGATCGTTCTCGTTCCCGATATCGTTCTGGACGACTACGCAGGGCCGTGTCCCTCTCTGCTCCGAGCCCTCCGTCGGATCGAACTCGACGATGACGACATCGCCGCGGCGAACGTTCCTCGATTACCACTCGGGAACCTCGTCCCGGTCAGTCGGGGCCGTCCCGAATCAGCATCACCTTCACTCGACGGACGGCGTCGAAGTCGCGGAGCCGGTACGTGAGCTGTCGGACGCGCTCGGCGTCGCCGCGGCAGAACAGCGACTCCAGACACCACTCGCCCTGGTGGGTGTGACTCGTGTTGAGGATCACGTCCTGATACTCGTGTTGCGCGCCGTGGAGCTCCCGGATGACCTCGTGGTGGCGGTAGTCGAAGCCGACGAGCGCGACCACCTCGCCGGTCGTGTCTTCGAGCCGCGAGTGCGACTCCACGAACTCGCGCATCGCCTCGCGGACCGCCCGCGACCGGTTCTCGATCTCCTCCTCCCGCCACGTCCGATCGAACTCGTCGACGAGGTCGTCCGGGACGTTGAAGCTCGTTCGCATTGTGCCGTCGTGGATCCCGCGAGTACAAGAGGTTCGTTATGACGATTCACCCGGTTCGGTACTAACAACCGCTAAACCCCGCCCGCTCGGAGCGCCGCGTATGCTCTCAAGTGAACTGTTCGGGCCGCTCGCGGGCGCGGTCCTCCTCGGCGCGGTCCACGGCGTCGAACCGGGCCACGGCTGGCCGGTCGCCGCCTCCTACGCCCTCGACCAGACCAACAAGTGGCTGTACGGGTTCGCGGCGAGCGCCATCATCGGCCTCGGCCACCTCGTGAGCAGCATCGCGATGGTCGTCGTCTTCTTCTACGCGAAGAGCTACTTCGATCTCACGCAGGTCAACGAGCCGATCACGGTGCTCGGCGGCGTCCAGATCGGTGGGCCGGTCAGCCTCGTCGCCGGCGCGCTGCTGATCGGGCTCGGCGTCCGCGAGTACGTCCACGGGCACTCTCACGGCTCTCTTGAGGCGTCGGACGATCACGACGCTCACGCCCACGGCCACGATCGCGACCACAGCCACGACCACGACCACAGCCACGACCACGATGACGACGACGGACGCCTCGCTCGATTGAAGCGGCTTCTCCCGTTCGTCGGCGGCCACTCGCACGGCGGCTTCGACGAGGGGGCCGACCGCGGCCTGCTCGGAATCGCGTGGTTCGCGTTCGTCCTCGGGTTCGCCCACGAGGAGGAGTTCGAGATCATCGCGCTCTGTGCCGGGTCGAACTACTGTCTCGAACTGATGAGCGCCTACGCGCTCACCGTCATCGCGGGTATCGTCGGACTCACGTTGCTGCTGATCGCCGGCTACCACCGCTCTCGGGAGCGCGTCGAGCGGTACACCCCGTACCTGCCCGCGTTCTCCGCGGCGGTCCTCGTCGTCATGGGCGTCGGGTTCATCGCCGGGCTGTTCTGACCCGTCGTCGCGCGCGACCACCGTCCGGCGGGGACGCCCCCGTCGGCCGATCGCTTTTTATCCGGCCCGTCGAACTCGCGGTATGACACGCGTCGCCGAACTCCTCGCGTATCCCCTGAAGTCCTGTGACGGCGTCGCCGTCGACCGCGCCGCGATCGGCCCCGAGGGCGCGCTCCGCGGCGACCGCACGTACGCGCTCGTCGAAGCCGGCGTCGACCCGGAGCGCGCCTCCGTCAGCGGTGGCGGCGGCTACGTTAACGGGAAGAGCGAGCCGGCGATCCACGGGCTCAGCGCCGAGTACGAACTCGCCGGCCCGCCCGACGCCACGCCGACGGCCGTGACGCTCTCGCGACCGGCGACGGAACGCGCCCCGGCCGACGAGCGCACCTTCCCGCTCCCCGACGAAGGCGACGCGCTGGCCGACTGGGTCGGCGAGTACCTCGGGTACGCGGTCGACCTCGTGCGAGACGACGCGGGCGGCTTCCCCGACGACCGCGCCGCGCGCGGGCCGACGGTGGTTTCGCGGGCGACGCTGGCGACCGTCGCCTCGTGGTTCGAGGACGTGGCGGACGCGACGGAGATGCGCCGGCGGCTCCGCCCGAACGTCGTGTTGGACGACTGCCCGGCGTTCTTCGAGGACCGGCTGTTCGCCGACCACGGGGAGGGCGTCCGCGTCGCGGTCGGCGACACGGCGCTGATCGGCGTCAACCCGTGTCAGCGCTGCGTCGTCCCCTCTCGCGACCCGGACACGGGGGCCGAGATCGACGGGTTCCGCGAGCGGTTCGTCCGGAAGCGCCGCGAGACGCTGCCCGAGTGGACCGCGAGCGACCGCTTCGACCACGACTTCCGGCTGATGGTCAACACCGTCGTCGAGGAGCGATCGTGGGGCGACGTCCTCGCCGTCGGCGACGAGGTCACCGTCGACGGCGTCGTGACCGTCGACGAGAGCGGGACGCCCGTCGCGGGCGCGGACGCGGCGGAGTGACTCTCCGGAAGCGACGCACGAACGGTAAAAGGCGAGCGGGCGGGTCAGCGAGCGGAATCGGAAACGGTCGAGAGCGGGATCAGCGCGCGAGGGTAAAAGTGACGACCGCCGTGACGCGTCAGCGCCCGCCGTCGGTCATCGCGACCGGTTCGTCCGCGTCGGCGTCGGCCGGCTCCGCGGCGGACTCGCCGCGCGACGCGGGATCGACCGCGGTGTCCGTGACGCCGAACTGCGTCCAGAAGGTCGCGACGACGACCGCGTACGCGACCAGGTCGTAGTGGACCGCGCCCTCCAGCCCGGTGAACGCGGTGAGCGTGCTGTAGCCGTAGAGGGCGGCGACCCCCCCGACGAACGCGACCTCGTTGGTGAACTCACCGTCGCGCACCGCCGCGGCCGCGCGACGGATCGTCGGGCCGCAGGCGACGAGGAACGCGAGCCCCGAGAGCGCGCCGAGGTTGATGAAGAAGTGCGTCGTCATCTGCGAGTCGAGGATCGACTGAAGGTACTGGACGGTCACCGGGTCGTAGAACAGCCACTCGACCCGGGTCGGGTACAGCACCGCGATGTACGGCGTCGCGACCATCAGGCCGAACAGGGTCGCGACCGCGACGCGCGCCGACGCGAACTGCGAGGCGCGCCGGGACTCGAACGCCTCGTCGCCGGGCGCGACGACGAGGCCGCAGGATTCGAGCTCCCCGCGGAGCGCGTCCCGCGAGAGCGACGGGTCGTGGTGGACGCCGACGGTCCCGTTGCGCCGCGTTGCCGAGGCGGCGCTGACGCCGTCGACGTCGCGCAGGACCGTCTCCAGTAACCCCTCGCGGCGGTCGGTCTCGATCCCCTCGACAGAGAACGTGTCGTGGGTGTGGCTCTCCGGCACGCGGGCGACTCGCGGCCCCGAACCGCCGGCGTCGCCCGGACACGTCGAGTCCCCGGTCGGATCGGGCTTCCCCGCCCCGTCGGGCGCGTCGAGTCCCCGTTCGCGGACCACGGCGTCGAGCGGCGACTCGCCGCCGGGGTGGTTGCTGTCTCGCATGAGAGATATCTACGGGTACACGACTATGAAACTTCCCCCGAGCGCGCGCCGCGTCCGGCCCAAACTCCGCGTGCGGCGCTCAGGCGTTGACGGATTCGAGGTACGAGCTCACGATCATCTGTCCCTTGCGGGTGAGCGTGGTCCCGCTGTCGCCGTCGGCGACGAGGTCCTCCTCTCGGAGCGTGTCGAGGATCATCGACGTCTGGGCGACGTCTCCGGTGACGACGTCCGCGATGTTCGCCTCGCCGCCCGCGGAGTAGATAGAGACGAGGATCTCCAGCTGCTCTTCGGTCGGGTCGAAGGACTCCAAGTCCTCCATCGCCTCGTCGTACTCGATCTTGATGTACCGGCCGAGGATGTTGAGCGCGCGCTCGTTCGGCACGGTCGTGATCGACGTGACCGTCTGGTCGTCGACGACGTGTTCGAAGACGAGCGCGGGGCGCTTCTTCCCGCCGAGGGTGCGGTCCGTCCGCTCGTAGTCGATCACCGAAGAGAGGTCGACCGTGAACGGGTCCGGACAGTTGTTGAACCGTATCTCGCCCGGCGACACCGACACCGAGGCGCGGTGGTCGGTCGCGTCCGTGACGCGGCCGCCGACCTTCGCTGGGTGTCGCACCGTCACGGTGACGTTCCGCAACAGGGACGTGAACAGCAGCCTGACGAACTTGTCCATGTCGTCGGGTTCGCCTTCCACGAGCGCCGAGCGCCGCGACCCGTCGCGCTCGTACGCGACGGTGACGCTGTCGTTGAAGAACGAGCGCAGGTCGCCGGGGACGCTCCCGACGACGACGTCGAACACCCGCGAGAGGGGGATCGTCTCCTTGCCGTCGTCGGTCGCGAGGACCAGCCGTCGCTGGCTCAACAGGACGCGACCGGTCGCCGGCTCGTCGGCGGACAGGCTCGCCGCGTGAACGCGGCCCACGAAGTCGGCGACGACGGACTCCTCCATCGGTACGTCCTGCGCGTCGTACGCTATTTATTGTTACTCACCTCGTATCAGTCGCGATAACGCGCAGTCACGCGATCGGACGGAGGTCGCCGGCGGTGAGGAACCCGGCCGATCGACGACGCCCCGATCCCCGGACGAGGCGACGGAACGTGCCGAACTCGTTCGGCCGCGGAAGCGAACTCGTTCGGTCGTCGGGCTCTCGTCTCGGCGGCGGCGGACGGGGAACAGCAAAGCCTAATGAGGTGGGCACCAAACCGTCAGGTGATGCCCACAGTAGAATACCTCAACTACGAAGTGCTCGACGACCACGGCTGGTCGATGGACGACGATAATCTCTTCGAGGAGGCCGCAGACGCCGGCCTCGACGAAGAGGACTACGGCACCCTCGAAGTGAACCAGGGCGAATACATCCTCGAATCGGCCGAGGCGCAGGGCTACGACTGGCCCTTCTCGTGCCGCGCCGGCGCGTGCGCGAACTGCGCGTCCATCGTCAAGGAAGGTGACATCGAGATGGACATGCAGCAGATCCTCTCCGACGAGGAGGTCGAGGAGAAGAACGTCCGGCTCACCTGTATCGGGAGCCCGGCCACCGACGAGGTCAAGATCGTCTACAACGCGAAACACCTCGACTACCTGCAGAACCGCGTCATCTGATCGGGTTTCTCCTTCGGTAACGGCCGCTCTCACACGGGATCGCGGCGTACGCGGTCCTCGATCCTCTCGGAGCCGGGAGCGGCAGGTCTGCCGCCGTCGCTCGACTCGGACGGCGACCCCTCCGCGTTACCGTCTCGCCCGAACCCGTTCGGTCGAATTTCGCGGCCGTGGGAACGCGCGAAACCCCGTTCGGGGAACCGTCCGTACGGTGGGGTATGGTCGAGAAGCCGGACCGAAGCGAGGGCGCGAACGGGCCGCGGTCGGCCGACGGTCGCCGCTTCGAGGTGTTCGTCCGCGAGGCGGAGTCGGACCCGCTCCGCCACGTCGGAACCGTCGCCGCCCCGACGCCGGACGCCGCCCACGAGGAGGCGAGCAAGCTCTTCGCGTGGTACGCCCGCGACGTGTGGGTGTGCCCGGCCGCAGAGGTTTCCCGGTTTTCCGCCGGGTCGCTCGCGGACGACGGGACGGAGGCCGGAGAGAGCGACGATGGCGACGGGGACGCCGACGAACCGCGCGTTTACGAGGAGACGGAGGGGACGCCGACCGTCTCCTGCGGCGGCGCGCCCCCGGCCGACGCGGTCGACGCCGACGACGCGGGGGACCAGCGATGATATCCGTCAGCAAGCTGCTCTGCGGGCTCGACGCCGAGAGCGACGGGCTCCGCTACGACGCGGCCGACGGCTCGAAGAAGCCGCAGATCACCGAGGAGGTACAGCAGCGTCCGGTCGTCGTCTGGAACACCACGAAGCGGTGTAACCTCTACTGCGAGCACTGCTACGCCGGCGCCGACGAGGCGGGCGCGCCGAACGAGCTCTCCACCGCGGAGGGGAAGGCGCTCGTCGACGACCTCGCCGAGTTCGGCGTCCCGGTCCTCCTCTTCTCCGGCGGCGAGCCCCTCGTCCGCGAGGACCTCACCGAGCTGGTCGCGTACGCCGACAACAGCGGAATCCGGCCGGTGCTCTCGACGAACGGCACGCTCTTCACCCGGGAGCGCGCCCGCGAACTGAAGGAGGCCGGCCTCAAGTACGCCGGCGTCTCGGTCGACGGACTCCCCGAGCGCAACGACCGCATCCGGGGCGAGGAGGGCGCGTTCGACGCCGCCGTGCGCGGGATCGAGGCCTGCCTCGACGTGGGGCTCAAGACCGGACTGCGGTACACGATCACCGAGCACAACGTCGACGACCTCGCGGGCGTCGTCGACCTGCTCGCCGACGTGGGCGTCGACCGCTTCTGCTTCTACCACCTCGATTACGGCGGCCGCGGCGCCGACATCTCCGACGTCGACCTCTCCCCGGAGGCCACTCGGAAGGCGGTCACCGACCTCTGTGACCTCACCCGCGAGTACCACGACCGAGGCGAGGAGATAGAGACCCTGCTCGTCGGCAACTACGCCGATGCGGGCCACCTGGTCGAGTACGCCGACCGCGAGATGGGGGAGGATCGCGCCCGGCTCATCTACCGGTACCTCGAACGCAACGGGGGCGACCCGACCGGCGAGCGCGTCGCCGACGTCGACCCCGTCGGCAACGTCCACCTGACGCAGTTCTGGCAGGGGTACTCGCCCGGGAACGTCCGTGACCGCTCGTTCGGCGCGATCTGGTCCGACGAGTCGAACCCGCTCCTCTCCGGGCTCCGCGAGCGGGAGGAACACCTCTCCGGGCGGTGCGCCGACTGCGCGTACCAGTCGATCTGTCGCGGCGGCTCGCGGCTCCGGGCGCTCTCCGCGCACGGCGACCCGTTCGCGCCCGACCCGAAGTGCTACCTCACGGAGTCGGAGCGCGCCGGCGAGGAGGCCCTCGCACGGATCGACGGCCCCGACCGGTCCGCGCCCGCGGACGACTGAGTCGCCGTCCGGCGGCGGGCCTCACTCCGGGCCGCCGTCCGACTCGATCCCCGTGCCGTACTTCGTCGAGAACCGCTCCGCGGGCACCTCGCCGCGCGCGACGCCGATGGCGTCGCGCACGAGTTCGACGGTGGCGTCGTCTCGGGCCGGTTCGGGAACCGGCGGCTCGTCGTCGGTCATACCCGGCCCGACGCGTCGACGCCACCTCCGCGTCCCGCTTCACGTGTGTATCCCTTCAAGAGGACCGCGCTCACCCTTCGACGCCGTCGAAGACGTCGGTCACCAGCTTCGCCTGCGCGGTGCGGAGCCGCTGTGAGAGCGCCGACTTGCTGATCCCGAGCTCGTCCGCGAGGTCGCTCAGGCGCACGTCGCGGTCGTCGTCGAAGTAGCCGCGGACGACCGCGAGTTCGAGGCCGCGGCGCTGTTTCGGCGTCAGCGCGGAGAGGTCGAAGGTGACCTGCTCGGTCGCGTCGGGGCCCTCCACGACCGCGAGCCGGACGAGCCGCACCCGGTCGACGACCTCGCGGAGCTCCTCGACCAGTCGGCGGACGGCGTCGCGGTCGTCGACGTACGCGGTCACGAGGATCGTCCCGTCCTCGACGCGCCGGAAGTGCGGGGCGTAGCCGAGCCGGGAGAAGGCGTGACAGAGGCAATCCTCGCCCACTTCGCCTGTCCCACGGCGCACGTCGCCGTCGGGCGTCGTCACGTCGACGACGCACTCCTCGCCGACGGCGTTGACAGCCACCCCGGCGGCCTCGGTGGCTTCGGTGACGATCGGACACCCGCTGTCGTCGACGAGGTCGACGTCGAGGTCGACCCGCAGGCGGCGGTCCCCGCTGACGGCGGCGTCGGACATGACAGCCGGTACGGGCAGCGCCGGTTTTACTTTTCGGCGGATTCCCGCGGACCGGTTGGACGACCCGAGCCGGGCCGGCGGCGCAGCGCGACCGATCCCGCACCGTTTATTCCTCGCGGGCGGGAGTAGGCGGACGACGTGCGAGACGCGCTCCGCGGTATCGTCGAGCTCGCGCGCCTCGGCAACTGCGTCGCCGCCGGGGGGCTCACGGCCACCGGCGCGTTCGTCGCGGGCGCGGGCGGCGCCGTCCTCCCGACCGCGCTGGCGGCCGCGACGACCGTCTTCGCGGTCGCCGCGGGCAACGCGATCAACGACTACTTCGACCGCGAGATCGACGCCGTCAACAGCCCCGGCCGGCCGATCCCCCGCGGCGCCGTCTCGCCGCGGACCGCGCTGGCGACCGCCGCGCTCTGGTTCGCGGTCGCGGTCGCGTTCGCGGTCCGACTCCCGACCCTCGCGATCGGCATCGCCGCGGTGAACCTCGTCGCGCTCGTCACCTACACGAGCGTCTTCAAGGGTACGCCCGGGCTCGGCAACGCTCTGGTCGCCTACCTCGTCGGCTCGACGTTCCTGTTCGGCGGCGCCGCGGTCGGGAACCCGCGCGCGGTCCTTGTCCTCGCCGCGCTCGCCGGTCTCTCGACGTTCACCCGCGAGGTGATCAAAGACGTCGAGGACGTGGCGGGCGACCGCGAGGAGGGGCTCGCGACGCTCCCCATCGCGGTCGGCGAGCGCCGCGCGCTGTGGATCGGCGCGGCCGCGCTCGGCGTTGCCGTGACCGTCAGCCCGCTACCGTACCTCTCCGGGACGCTCGGCGCGGCGTACCTCGCGGTCGTTGCGGTCGCCGACGCGGTCATGCTGTACGCCGCCTACGAGGGCTTCGCCGACCCGGCCGCCGCGCAGCGCCGATTTAAGTACGGAACCTTCCTCGCGGCGGTGGCGTTCGTCGTCGGCCGCGCCGCGGTAGTCGCCTGAGACGGTCCGTTCCGGCCGCGTGAGTCGACGGTGCCGTCGCTCCCGGACGCGACTCATGGTAAAAACGAGAGCCGACTGCGGTTCGAACCGACGCTCGACGGCGGACGGTCAGGTGACGGTCACGCGACGTTGAAGCCCTTGTCGCGGAGGAAGTCCTCCACGCGACCCGAGTGGTTCCCCTGGAGTTCGATGGCGCCGTCTTCGACGGTGCCCCCGCAGGCGAACTTCGACTTGAGATCCGACGAGAGGGAACTCAGGTCCACGTCCTTCGGGTCGAATCCTTCGATGACCGTTACCTCCTTACCGTACCTGCGCTCGTCGATGCGGATGCTGATCTGCTGGGACTCTTTCGCGACGTCCTCGCAGACGCAGAGTTCCTGGGGCAGTCCGCACGTCGAGCAGACTTCCGACATTACAGCCTGAGTCTACAGGATGCCCATATTAAATAGTGTCGGGAAGCCCCCCGTTCAGCGGACGAACCGCCCGACGAGCGGCAGCCGTTCGAGCGCGAGCCGGCGCACGGCCCGCCGGGCCTCGTCGGCCTCGGCGCGCGTCACCGACCCGGCGTACGCGGCGCGCTCGTACGCGGCGGCGACGGTCTCGACGCGCTCGTCCGCGCCGAGCGTCCGGACCGCGTCGACGTAGCTCCGCGGCGTCTCCCCCGGGCGCCGCTCGCGGTAGCGCCCGGCCAACAGCCGTTCGAGGTCCCCGAACGCGCGCTCGGCGTCCGCCCTCGGATCGCGCCGCCGCCGCGGGAGCGCCGGACCGATCCGACGGTGAACTCGTCCCGCGAGCCCCGTCCGGCGGACCCCCGCGACGCCGAGCCCCGCGACGAGCAGCCAGTAGAGCGCGGTCTCCGGGTCGGGGAGCGACCCGAGCGGGCCGCCGTCGCTCCCGTCCGCCTCGGATCCCCTCGCCGACCGCGTGGCCGCCGCCGGAATGGTTCCGGTCCGGGTCCCGTCGAGCCGCGCGATGTCGGTGGGACCGACCGCGCCGCCGCCGCTCGCGTTCCCGACCGTCGAGTCGTTCGTCCCCCCGCTCGGCGCGTCGTCGGTCGTCTCCGCGTCGGTCTGGTTCGGTTCGGGGTCCGGCGTCCGGTCCGGGACGGACGCGTCCGTGTCGACGTTCTCCGCCCCGTCGGCGCGCGCCTCCGCGAGCCGGGTCGCCCGCGTCTCGTCGCGCGGCCCGGACGGGGTCGGGTCGAACGCCACCCAGCCGTGGTCCGGCACGTAGATCGACACCCACGCGTGGGCGTTCTGTCCCCGGACGACGTACTCGTCGTCGCCCACCCGCTGGCCCGGGGTGTAGCCGGTCTCGAAGCGCGTCGGGATCCCCTGCGACCGGAGCATCGCCGCCATCGTCGTCGCGAAGTACACGCAGTACCCGGCGTCCATCTCGAAGAGGAACGCGTCCGCCACGTCTCCCTCGGGCTCCTCGACGGTCAGCGTGTACTCGTACTCCGAGCGGAGGTACGCCTCGACCGCGGCCGCCTGTTCGTACGGCGACTCCGCGCCCGCGGCAGCGACGATCTCCTCTGTTCGGTCGCCGACCCGCCCGGGCGTGCTCTCGGGCAGCTGCGTGTACCGCTCCTCGATGGCCGTCGGGTAGTCGTCGCTGGCGTTCCGGAGCGCCGCGGGGTCTGCGTCGAGCACGCGGCTCCGGACGACCGCCCCGTCGCCCGGTTCGAGCGGCTCCGCGAGCCGGAGGCTCCCCCGCTCGTCGACCTCGACCGCGCCGCCGCCCAGAGCCGAGACCGGCTTCCACGGCGCCGGCAGCGCGGTCGACTCGGCCTCCGAGGTGATCCGCGTCTCGACGAGGTCGCTCGCGCCCGGCGGGCCCGACAGCGAGCCGTTGACCGCTGACCGCTCGCCGCTCCGCACCCACCCATCGCCGGTGTAGGTGTCGTACGCGCCGGTGTGCCAGTTCCGCTCGACCGGGCTCTCGATCGTGTACCGCACCTCCGGCGAGAGCCGCGTCGATCCGACGACGTCCAGCTCGTCGTCGCCGCTCAGGCTCGACTCTAACGTCGTCGTCCCGCGGTCGAGCCCCAGCGGGGCCGCCGCCCCCGCCGGGATCACGGTGACGGTCGCGCTCGCGACGACCATCGCGGCGACCACCACGGCGAACGTCCCCGCGTGGCCGCGGCGCCGGCTCGGCGTCGAGAGCGTCGCGAGGCCGACGGCGAGCGCCAGGCCGACGACCCCGGCGACCGCGGCTCCCGTCTCGGCGTCGCCGGTCAACACGAGGAAGCCGAGCGTCCCTCCCGCGACCGACGCGGCCGCGACGTGTCGCCCGCGCCCGGCGAAGTAGCCGACGAGGAACGTCGGCACCGGCGCCACCGCGAGCACCCAGACGTCCGCGAGCGCCAGCCGCAACACGGAGAGCCCGGTCGACAGCGCGAGGAGGTCCAAGGCGACGCTCCGCGCCGTGAACAGCGCTCGCCGGCTCTCGGGGATCGCGAGGACGTAGGCGGCGAGCCCCGCGGCGAGGAGGAGGCCGGCCAGCCACAGCGCGGTCCGCTCGCCGACGGCCCGCGCCAGCGCGACGCCGCCGAGGCCGGCGAGCGCGACGACGCCGGCGGTCCGTCCCGTCCCGCCGACGACGTTCGTTATTTGGAAGAACACGGCGAGGTACGCCGCGGTGACGACCGCGACGCCGACGACCGCCGGGTCGGCGAGCCGCCCGTCGCCGTCGGTCGGCTCGCCCGGTGAACGGGGTTCCCGGAGCGACGAACCGCGGCTCACGGCGACGCCACCTCCCCGGGGTCCGCCGCGCTCTCGGCTCGGCGCGGGCCGTGGGCTCCGGTCGGCGTGCCCTCCTCCTCGGCCTCGCGGCGCAGGTCCGCGAAGGAGACCGCCCGGTCGCCCGTGCGGAACCGGGCGCCGTCCGCCCCGGCGACGACCGTCACGTCGGCCTCGTCGTCGGCCACAGCTCCCGGGCTGGTCACCGCCGCCAGCTCCAGCACCTCTCGTCGACCGCGGCCGCCCGGTGCCGCCGAGACGCGACCGCCGGGGAGCCGCACGTCGACCGGGACCCCGTCGTCGAGCAGCGCCAGCGCGAGACTCACCGTCGCCCGGGCGAGCTCGTCGGCCGCGACCGCGCTCGCGGCCCGGTCGGTGTCGCCGTGGTCGATACCGGCAAACACCGGTCGTTCCTTCCCGCTGCCGACGTCTGTCCCGCCCGCGATCGTCACCCGGTTCCGCGCGGTCTCGGCCGCGAACTCCTTGACGACGATCTCGTCTCGCTTGGCGGTCGTCGCCCAGTGGACGTCGCGGACCGCGTCGCCACGGGTGTACTCGCGGAGCCGGTCGAACTCCTCCCGTTGCCGGCTCACGTCGACCGCGTCGGCCGCGTACAGCGCCCGCCGGAACCGCGTCGGTATCGGGTCGCGGGGCGGGTACACCGTCACGGCGTCGGTCTCGTCGACGACCAGTTCGCGCTCGAAGAGGCCGAACACGTCGGTCACGGTGAGGTCGATCGGTCCGAGGGTCCGCTCGCCGCGCTCGCGGTACGTCACGCGGTACGACACCGGCTCAGTGCCGACGGACGCTCGGATCGGCGCCGTCGGCCCGTCGAGCCCCTCGTCTACCCGGACAGACACGTCGGCGAGGAACGACGGGGAGGCGTCGCCGCCCCCGACCGCGTCGGGTCCGAACTCCAGGCGGACCTCCCGCGTCTCCCCGACGAATCCGTCGGCGGGCGCCACGTGGCGGACCGCGGGCACGTCGACCCGCAACACTTGGACGTAGCCGGCCGCGAGCGCGATGGCGACCGGGATCACGATCGCGTCTAAGGCGCGGCCGCCTGCTGCGAACGCGCTGGCGGCTGCGACGAGGCCGACGACGCCGGCGACGCGCCCTCGTCGGGTGAGCGCTGGCGTCATCGGCGCGAGGGGGGCGTCATGGGCGGGTCACTCCACGCGAATCCGGTCGAGCGCGTCGCTGACGACGTCCGCGCCGTCGGTCCCGCCCGACTCGGTCCGGACCCGATGCGAGAGCACCGTCGGCGCCTCGGTCTGAACGTCGTCCGGGATCACGTACCCGCGGCCGTCGAGCGCGGCGCGGGCCTGCGACGCGCGGATCAGCGCGAGGCTCCCGCGCGGGCTCGCCCCGAGCTTCGCGTTCCGCCGGGTGAACACCGCGAGCCGGGCCACGTACTCCCGGACCGCCTCCGAGGCCTCGACCTCGCCGACGACCCGGCGGGCCGCCCGCACGTCCGCGATCGTCGCGACCGGCTCGACCGAGTCGACCGGGTGGTCGCCGGTGAGCCGCCCGAGGATCGCGGCCTCCTCCTCGGTGTCCGGGTAGCCGAGCCGGATCTTCTTCGTGAACCGGTCGACCTCCGCGACCGGAAGCTCGTACGTCTGTCCCGGCTCCACGTCGTTCTGGGTCGCGATCACGCAGAACGGGTCCGGCAGCTCGCGGGTGGTCCCGTCGGTCGTCACCTGGTTCTCCTCCATCGCCTCCAAGAGCGCCGACTGCGTCTTCGGCGGGGCGCGGTTGATCTCGTCGCCCAGCACGACGTTCGCGAACACCGGACCGGGCTGGAAGTCGAACTCGTCGGTGCGGCGGTTGAACACGTTGACGCCGGTGACGTCGGAGGGAAGGAGGTCGGGGGTGAACTGGACGCGCTTGAACGAGCCGTCGATCGAGCGCGCGACCGACTTCGCGAGCGTCGTTTTCCCGACGCCCGGCACGTCCTCCACGAGCAGGTGGCCGCGCGCCAGCACGGTGACGAGGACGTGTTCGACCGCGCCTCGCTTGCCGACGATCACGTCCTCGACCTCCTCGACGATGCGGTCCGCGAGCGTGGCGACGTCCGCGGGGGTCTCCGGTCCGCTCCCCGCGCCGGCCCTGGTCGTCGCTCCCGCGGCCTCGGCGTCGCTCGATTCCGCGTCGGCCGACCCCGCGGGACCCGTCCCGACCGGCCCCGACTCTCCGGGGTCGGTCATGTCCGGCCGACCTCGTCCGGGTCGGGCTCCCGCCCCGAGGCGACCGTGCGAATGCTCCCCGTGGTCATCGATATACACCGGCTAAGGCGAGCAACGGCATATGCGTTCCGCCGCCCCCGATCCGTCGTCGCGGCCGATTTCGGCGTCTCGGCCGTCGATCGCCCGGACGCGCGGTTTCCGCACAGCGCTCCGCGATTCCCTTCGGTTCCCCGCGATTACGACTCCCTGACGTTCCGCCCGACGGGCTCGCCGAACGACGCCGCCCCCGTCGCCGGGTCGCGTTCGTAGACGACCTCGCCGCGGACGAGCGTCACCTCGGGGAAGACCCCGCGGAGCCCCTCGAATGGGGTCCACGCGGGGGCGCTGTGGAGCGCGGCGGCCTCGATCTCGCGGGGGTCGGCGATGTCGACGAGGACGAGGTCGGCGTCGCGCCCCGCCGCGACCCGCCCCTTCCGGTCGAGGCCGAATATCTCGGCCGGGTTCGCGGCGACCACGTTCCGGACGCGTTCGAGCGACAGTTCGCCCGTCCGCGCCGACTCCAGGAGCAGGGGGTACAGCGTCTCCACGCCCGGCACGCCGCTCGGCGCGTCGACGAGTCCCCGCCGCTTCTCCTCGACCGTGTGAGGCGCGTGGTCGGTCGCGACCACGTCGACGTCGCCCGCGGCGAGGCGGGCGAACAGCGCCTCGCGGCGCTCCTCGGACCGTAGCGGCGGGTTCATCCGCCCGAACGTGCCGAGCGACCGCGCCCGCTCGCGGGAGAGGTAGAGGTGGTGCGGCGTCACCTCGCAGGTGACGCGTGCGGCGTCGGTACTAGCGTCGCCGTCGCCCTCTCCCGACTCGCTTTCGCGGGCCTCGACGACGGCGTCGACCGCCTCCGGCGTCGAGGTGTGCGCGACGTGGAGCTGGGCGTCGCGCTCCGCGGCCGTCGCGAGCGCGCGCTCGACCGCGGCGACCTCGGCGTCGGCCGTCCGATAGGCGGACCACGCGTTGGCGGTCGCGGCCGTGCCGACCCCGCCGAGGTCGCCGTTGAGCGCGCCGTCGTCGAACAGCGTCGCGTCCTCGGCGTGGACCGTGACCGGCACGTCGCGGGCGCTCGCCTCGTCGAGCGCGTCGGCGAACAGGTCGGCGTCGATCCCCATGTCGCCGGTCGAGTCCGCGAGGAACACCTCGCCGAGCGCGAAGAGGCGCCGATCGAACAGCTCCTCGGGGTCCCAGTCGGGGGTCACGCCGCCGTTGATCCCGTAGTCGACGAGCGAGTCGGCCGCGAGCGCGGACTTCTCGTCGAACGCCGCGCCGTCGACCGTCGGGGGCGAGGTGTTCGGCTGGTCGACGACGGTCGTGACCCCGCCGGCGGCCGCGCTCTCGGACCCGGAGGTCCACGTCTCCTTGTGCCCCCCGCCGGGCTCCCGGAAGTGGACGTGGACATCGACAGCGCCCGGCAGGAGGTGCCTCCCGCGGGCTTCGAGGACGCGCTCGCCGCCGTCGGCGCCGAGCCCCTCGGCGACCGCGTCGATCCGTCCGTCGTCGCCGATACGCACGTCTCGCACCCGGCCGTCGGCCAGCGTCGCGCCCGTGATGAGCATCGTTGTCGGCCGGTCGCGGCGAGCGGGATAAACGCTGGTGGTTCCGGGCGGCCGCCGGCCGACCGCGACGGCGACGCCTCGCAGGTCACCACAAGAGGTTTGCCGCCCGCGGCGGCTCGTCTCGCGCATGGTCTCGCCCGTCCCCGCTCCGTCGGTTCCGACCTCCCTCGCTCCCGCGGTCGTCGATTCGGTCGTCGGCTGGCTGTGGACGCTCGCGCTGCTGGGCTTCCCCGGGCTCGTCGCCGCGGGACTGTGCGCGCCGTTCCTCGCGGCGTCGCGCCTCCGGGCGCTGTTCGAGGCGCTTCCCCCGGCGGGGCGGGTCCTCCCCTCGTACCTTGCGGTCGCGGTCGGGCTCTCCGTCCCGTACCTCGTCGGGGTCGGCCTCACGGTGGCGCGCGCCGGCGAGGCGGGGCCCGCGTGGAGTTCGGGGTTCCTCTCAACGGCGCTTCTCGGCGGCGTCCTCGTCGGCCTCGTCGCCCCCGCGGCCGCGGTCGCCGGGCTGCCGCGGTTCGGGGTCGACTGGGACCCGACGGGATACGGCGTCGGGACGTGGCTCCTCCTCGGCGCCGCCGGCCTCTGGTACGCGGTCGTCGCCGCCGTGCCGCTCGCCGCGCTCGCCGTCGGGATGGCGTTACCGGGCGGGTACTGACGGCGACGCGCGAACCGGGCGCCCCGACTCCGCGGGACCTCCCGATTCCATAACACTTTGTTGCCTCGCGTCGAGACTCCCCCGCGCATGCTCCCCGCACCATTCCGGCTGTTCTTCGTTGCCGTCCCCCTCCTCGTTAGCGCCGGCGCGCTGGCGATGGCGGCGTTCCCGCGAAAGATGACGAGCTGGCAGACCCGCTCGCCAGACGGATCGACGGGGCGGATCGAACCGAGCGACACGCGGATCCTGATGATGCGCGTGATGGGCGTCGTCGTCGCCGCGCTCGCCCTCCTGATGGCGTTCGGTACGTTCTCGTTCATCCCCTGAGGCCCGCGGTTCCGCGCTCCGGCCCGAATCCTTGTCACGCGGTGACGACGCTCCGATACGGTTTTGGGTCGCCCCGCGGAACTCCCGACAAATGCTGTCTCGACAGTTCGTCCGGGAGAACCCCGAGGTCGTCCGCGAGGCGCTCGACAACAAGGGCGTCGACGTCGACCTCGACCGGATACTCGACGTCGACGAGGAGTGGCGAAAGCTGAAACAGCGCGGCGACGACCTGCGCCACGAGCGCAACGAGGTCTCCTCGACGATCGGCGAGCTGAAAGCCGCCGGCGAGGAGGAGGCGGCCCAGGAGGCGATCGAGCGCTCCCAGGAGCTCAAGTCGGAGCTCCAGGAGGTCGAGGCGCGCGCCGACGAACTGGAGCGCGAACTGGAGGCGTCGCTGCTCGAACTGCCCCAGATCCCCCAAGACTCCGTGCCGGTCGGCGCGGACGAGTCGGAGAACGTCGAGGTGCGCCGCGAGGGGTTCGACGACCACCGCGAGGTCCCCGCCGACGTGGAGCCGCACTACGACCTCGGTGAGGACCTCGAGATCCTCGACTTCGAGCGCGGCGCGAAGGTCGCCGGCGGCGGGTTCTACGTCGCGAAGGGCGACGGCGCGCGCCTCGAACACGCCCTGATCCAGTTCATGCTCGACGTCCACCGCGAGCAGGGGTACGAGGACGTGTTCCCGCCGATCCCCGTCAACTCCGAGTCGATGCGCGGCACCGGGCAACTCCCGAAGTTCACCGAGGACGCCTACCGCGTCGAAGGGTCGAACGAGGACGACTACGACGACGACGACCTCTGGCTGCTCCCGACCGCGGAGGTGCCGGTCACGAACCTCCACCGCGACGAGATCCTCCTCGGCGAGGACCTCCCGCTGAAGTACCAGGCGTACACGCCCAACTTCCGACAGGAGGCGGGCGAACACGGCACCGAGACGCGCGGTATCGTCCGCGTCCACCAGTTCAACAAGGTGGAGATGGTGAACTTCGTCCGGCCCGAGGAGAGCGACGAGCGCTTCGAGGGGCTCGTCGACGAGGCCGAGGAGGTGCTCCGCCGCCTGGAACTGCCCTACCGCATCCTCGAGATGTGTACCGGCGACCTCGGGTTCACGCAGGCGAAAAAGTACGACGTCGAGGTGTGGGCACCCGCGGACGACATGGACGAGGGCCCGGAGCAGGGAGGCCGCTGGCTGGAGGTCTCCTCGGTCTCCAACTTCGAGGATTTTCAGGCGCGCCGCGCTGGGATCCAGTACCGCGAGGAGCACCACGAGTCGGCGGAGTACCTCCACACCCTGAACGGCTCGGGGCTCGCGGTCCCGCGGATTGTCGTCGCGATCCTAGAGTACTACCAGAACGACGACGGCACCGTCACCGTCCCGGAGGCGCTCCGCCCGTACATGGGCGGCACCGAGGTCATCGACGGTCACGACGCGGTCGGCGAGTCGAAGCTGGGCGGGGAGTAGCCGGCGCCGTCCCCTCGGTCGCGGCCGCTACTTGTTCTCTAGGGCGTCGAGGATACACGCGGCGGCGATCACCGCCTCCTTCGGCACGCCGCTCGCGTCGTCGATGGTGACCGTGTAGGCGTCGCGCATCGAGAACTGCCCCGCGATGTCGCCGACGTGGCCGCCGTCGGCGTCGAATATCTCGTACTTGTTCGGGATCAGGTTCGCGGGGCCGACGAGGTGCCGGAGCGCGGACAGCACCTTGTTTTTCGACCGGATCGTCGCCAGCGCCTCGCCGGTGTCGGGGTCGCGAATCGTCCAGTTCTCGACGAGAAGCGAGAGGTCCTCGTCCAAGACGACGACCTCCTCGCCGGTGCCCGCGTCGGTGATCGCGTAGTTGCCCGCGACGTCCATGATGCCGCCGGCCTTCACCGAGAAGGCGTCCTCGCCGTCGGCCGTGACGAACGGGAACTCCTCTTTCAGCTTGAACATCTTCTGTTTCCCGCGCAGGACGACATCGCCGGCGCTGTCGGTGACGGCGTACTTGTTGCGGACCAGCGACTGCGTGACCTCGTATCGGTCGTCGCTGAGGTCCACCGTTGAGATGTCGTACGCGCTCGACTCGGCGGGGAACGTGGAGGGGTCGACCATGGGTGTCGACGCGCGTCACCGCCGGAAAAAGCTTCCTGCTCTCTCCGCGGCGCCCGCGGCCGGTCGGTAGCTCAAGCGATCGTCGTAGCCTCCGAGACCCCCTTTGAAACGGCGCACCGTCGTGACGGTAATGTCTCGACTCGCCCTCGTCGCGGTCGCGTGTCTCGTCGTCCTCGCCGGCTGCCTGTCGGGCGGCGCTCCGGGCTGCCCCGCGATAGGACCGGACGGCGAACGGGTCGACGATCCGGTGTGTCCCGACCAGCGGACGGGCGGGCTCTCGCTGTCCCTCGATCGGGACGGGGAGACCGTCCGCGTCGTCGCCACGAACGTGGGCGACGAGCCGGTCCCGATCAATCCGGACCGGTGGGTCGTCTTCCGGAACGCCGCCGACTCGGGGGCGCCCGAGTGGCGGGCGGCGGCGAACGCGCCGGCGGGAACGTACAATCTGACCGTGATCGAACTGGCCCCCGACGAGACGCGGACGTGGACGCTCCGCTACGACCCGACCGCGTCGGACGCGTCCGACCGGCGCGACGCGGTGCTCGACCGGCCGGGCGAGTACGTCTTCTCGCTCGGGTCGAACAACAGGACCTACGTGATCCCCTTCGAGATCGAGGCGTGAACGGCGGCGCGCGCCGCTCAGACCGCCTCCTCGCTCTTCCGCTGTCGGTGGTGACGCCGGAGGACGCCGACCTTGTTCGCGACCGCGGCCGCCAGGTCCCGGAACGCCGCCGCGGCCTCGCCGTCGCCGTCGGAGACGATCGGCTCACCGTCGTCGCCTCCCGCGCGGACGGCCGGGTCCAGCGGCAGCGATTTGAGGTACGGGACGTCGACCGACTCGGCGAGCGTCCGCCCCCCCGTCCTCGCCGAATATCTCGTGTCTGTCCCCGCAGCTCGGGCAGACGAACCCGCTCATGTTCTCGACGACGCCCAACACGTTCGTCCGGTACTCCCCGAACATCTGAACGCCTCGACGGGTGTCGCCCACGGCGACGGACTGCGGCGTCGTGACGACGACCGTCCCCGTCACGGGGAGGTTCTGAAGCACCGTCAACTGGACGTCGCCCGTCCCCGGCGGCAGGTCCACCACGAGGTAGTCGAGCTGCCCCCACGACACGTCCTCGAAGAGGTCGGTGAGCGTGTTCTGCGCGACCGGTCCGAGCTGACCGACCGGCAGCGCGAAGCGGTGCGCACCGCGCACTTCGCCGGGTTCTTCGAGTGGCCCCGCGAGCACACCGGAGAGGAGGTGGCGTCGATGATGGATATCTCGCAGACGACGTTCACGCAGCACCTCCGCGCGGCCGAAAACAAGCTGTTCGCCGCGCTGTTCGACGACACTGTGACGGTGTCGTGAACGGCCCGCGGAGCGGTGACCGGTCGGCCACGGGGCGGTGATCGGTCGGCCGCGAGACGGTCGGCTGCGGTATCCCTCAACTCCGGTGCCGGTCGGCTACGGCGTCAGTCGGTCGACCGAGACCCACTCCACGTCGGCGGCGCGGACCCAGTCCGCCGCGCGCGCGCCGCGTCCGCCGCCGACCGACGTCACCGCGAACACCATCTCCTTGCGGACGCCGCCGGCGAGCCGCACGTCGAGCGAGAGCTCGCGCGGCGAGAACCGGTGGTCGGCCTCGACGACGCGCACCAGGTGTTCGGAGTGGGGCAGGTCCTCGACCGTCTCCACGTCGAGGTACGTCCGGAAGTCGGCGCCGAACTTGAAGCCGGTCTTCGGCACCGCGTCGGCACCGCGGAGGCGCTCGTACACCGCGAGCCGGCGGTCGAAGCGGTCCCCCTCCACCTCGCGGCCGCGGGCAACGATCCGGGCGGCGTCGTCGCCGGCAACACCCCCCTCGTCTCCGACCGACGTGGACAGCGCCAGCCGGCCGTCCGCGACCAGCGACGCGGCCTCGACGAGGGAGAGCTGGAGCGCGCCCTCGACGTCTGCGGCCCGTCCGGTGAGCGGGCGGCCGTAGAAGCCGCGCTCGTACAGCCCCTCGGGGGCGTCCCAGACGACGACGCGGTCGGCGAGGAGGACGCCGCTCAGGTCGGCGGGGGGCTCGTAGTCGGTCGCGCCGTCGACCGCGCCGCCCTCGGCCGCGAAGTATGTGATGTCGGACTCCTCGTCGACGACCGCGAGGGTGCGGCCCGCGAGCCCCGCGGCCGCGACGGACTCCCGCTCGCCGACGACCCGAATGGGGTACTTGACCTTGCCCGTGTCGGGCGTCTCGCCGCGCTCGTAGGCGACGAAGTCGACCGCGTCTCCCGGCGCGTCGCTCCCCCCGGGCCACGGCTCGCGGGCGGGCGAGAGGTAGAAGCCGCGGTCGCGGAGGTCGGAGTAGACGAGGAACCGCACCGCGAAGCGGTCGGCGGCGGCCGCGCTCGCGACGAAGAAGCGCTCGAAGCCGACGGGGTCGCCGCCCGACACGCCCGCCGCGTCGCCCCCGAGTTCGATCCCGGAGAGGTCGCCGCGGAACAGGAGGTGGGCGGCCTCGACCCGCGAGAGCGCGATCTCGTTGCCGTCGAGCGGCCGCCCGTACCCCCGGGCGTCGTAGAAGCGCTGGCGGGCGTCCCCGCCCACGCGGACCGCGTCGCCCCGCAGGTGTCCCGTCGGTTGCATACCCGTCACGGCGGCCGGGCGAGGGAAGGGGGTTGCGGTCGGCGGTCGGGGCCGGTCACTCGTCTTGGATGAACTCGCCCGAGCAGTCGTACTCGATCAGCTCGAACCCGTTCGCGGCCACCACGCTCCCGTTGTAGGGGTCGGTCCGCTCGTACTGCTGGTGGATCGTGACGTTTTCCACGGCCGTCTCGCGGGTCCGGTTCCAGTCCTCACAGAGGTAGTTCGCGAGGTACGACCGGTGGTTCTCGTTGTCCGTCGACGCGACGTTGCCGAGGTACTTCCGCCAGCGCGCGCTCCGGTAGGTGGCCTCCGCGCGCGGCGGCCGGTCGAACTCCACGGGCGAGTCGCGCAACACGTCTCGCTCGGTCCCGTCGGCGAGGGTGCCGACCGTCACGAACCACCGGGTCGTGCGGGTGGGATCCGGTGCGAACATCCGCCAGTGTTGGTCCATCTCGACGGTTTCGAGGGCGTTTTCGGCCGGGTCTGGCGTCTCGGCGTAGCCGACTGCCTGGGCGCTCGAGAGGACGATCAGCACGAGGAAGACGTACGGCACGACCGTCGAGAGGAGCGGTCGTCCGCGTCCGACTCGCGCGCGGAGGCCGGCGAGGGCGCCGCTCGGCGTCGGTCGGGGTATCGACGCGTCGAGCGAGGCGAGCGCGTCTCCGACGGACTCGAGGCGCGCGCGCCACCGTTCGAGGGCCGCCGGCGGGCCGAACCGATCCACGGCGCGCTCCGCGGCGTCCCAGACCGGGGTCTGGAAGAACGGCACGAAGCCGACGACGACGACGATGGGGAAGAGGCCGATCGGCATCGTGACCGCCATGCCGAGGTGCATCCCGACGAACAGCGAGGCGATCGCGGCGCGCGGGATCCCCGTGAGCAGGATCAGCAGCGGGGAGGCGAACAGGAGCGCGATCCACAGGACCGTGAGACCGCGGAGCAGGCCGGTGAACTCGGCGAGGTGGTTCCCCAGCAGGTAGGTGAAGTGGTCCGCCTGCATGATGTACGCGACCGCCTCGCCGTCCATCCAGAGGTCGCTCCCGCGCTTGTGGATGCCGTTCGTCACGTACATCAACAGCACCTGTATCAGGACCGCCATCGTGGCGACGGTCGCCACGGCGGACCCGGACGGCCCGGCTGTCGCGGACTCATCGCCGTCGTCCGCCCCGGGATCTCTCTCGGAGCCGCCCGCGCCAGCGGCGGCGTCCGCGTCGGTCCCCGCGCCTGCCCGCCTGAGGGCGTCGACCGACCAGCGGGCGCCGAGCGGGAGGAAGACGCTCCAGAAGAGCAGCATGCGGAGCAGGCTGTCGCCCGAGTTCAACACCATCGGGTTCCGGGCGTGGAGCGAGAGCAGCAGCAGCCACGAGGCGAGCGCCGCGAGCCGCGTCCGATAGCCGGCGAGCAGCGCGAGGGCGAACGCGCCCGCGAGCGCGAACAGCAGGGCCACGGCCCACGGCTCACCGACGAGCGCGTGGACGGAGTACACCTCCCCGTAGTCGGCGAACAGCGCGCTCCGCGGGAGCACGCCGTCGTCCGTGTAGAAGGCGGACAGCGAGCGCGACCGCCGGATCAGGTCGGCGATCACCAGCGCACCGAGGCCGATCCGGAAGGCGGCGAGCGCGCGCAGGTCCACCGAACACCGCGCGGCGAGCGCCGCCGAAAGCCGTCGCACGACGGTCCGGAACCGCGATCGGGCGGTCGCGACGGAGGAACTTCGAGCCATGATGTCGGACTCCAACTTGTTGGAGAGGCCGAGGGACCTGTATAAGTTTTCCGTGCGCGGGACGGACCGCGTCCGCCTCGGCGCCCGCCGGGGTACCCGGCAACCGGTATCCCCCTTCTGCGCTCGCCGCAATCTTCCGCTCCGCCGCCACCGCAACCCCGGCTCCGGGTCCACCGCAATCCTGAACTGCGGCGGCGACATAGGTTCGCGAGTGATGGACGGGGATATCCCCGACGATGAGGCCGTCATCCTCTTCGACGGCGTCTGTAACCTCTGTAGCGGGTTCGTACAGTTCGTCGTCCCCCGCGACGCGGAGGGGAAGTACCGCTTCGCCTCGCTCCAGTCCGACGTGGGACAGGCGCTGCTGGCCGAACACGACCTTGCGAGCGACGACCTCGACTCGGTCGTCCTGATCGAGGACGGCGAGAGCTACGTGAAGTCGTCGGCGATCATCGAGATCGCGTCGGGGCTCGGCGGCCGCTACCGGCTGCTCTCGCCGTTCCGCTACGTCCCGAAGTCGGTTCGCGACCGAGTCTACGACTTCGTCGCCGACAACCGATACCGGTGGTTCGGGAAGAAGGACCGGTGTATGATGCCCACCGGCGACGTGGAGTCGCGGTTCATCGAGTGAGCGAGGCGTTACCCCCGGCTCGCTCACTTCGCGTCGCGCCGCTCGTAGGTGACGAACGCGAGGTCGTCGTCGGTCTCGCGGGCGCGCTCGACCCACGTCTCCCGGTCCCAGTCCGGAAACCGCGTGTCGCCGTCGGGGCGCTCGGGGATCTCGGTGATCTCCATCCGGTCGGCGCGGTCGAGGTACGCCTCGTACACCGTCGCGCCGCCGATGACGTACACGTCGTCGACGCCGCGGTCGGCGGCGTTCGCTCCCGCCCGCGCGAGCGCCGACTCGACGTCGTGCGCGACGACCGCGCCGTCGGGGAAGTCGCCGTCGTCGACGGGGCGGGTCGTCAACACGACGCTCGTCCGCTCGGGGAGCGGGCCGCCGACGCGCTCGGCGATGCGTTCGTACGTCTTCCGACCGACGATCACCGGGTGGCCGGTCGTGAGGCGCTTGAACCGTGCCAGGTCCGATGGGTAGTGCCACGGCATCGCGTCGCCGTCGCCGATCACGCGGTTCTCGGCGACGGCGGCGACGAGGACGAGGTCCGGGTTCGAATCCATGCCCGCCATCACTCCGCGACCGCGAACGAGATGCCGTCCGCGGAGTCGTAGTCGACGACCTCGACGTCCTCGTAGGTCAGCTCGTCCAGCGGCTTGTCCGCGATCTCGATCCGCGGGCGGTCGCGGGGCGTCCGCGACAGCTGTTCGAGCAGGCCGGGCACGTGGTCGTACCCCTCCTGCCCGTTCGGCTCGTCGGGGGCGGTGCGCTCGACCCAGCTTTTCACGTCGAGGTAGTCCTCCTTGCTCTCGACGTTCGCGAGCCGCTCTTGGACGTAGCGGAGATTGTTCGCGTACCACTTCCCGCGCTCGCCGCGGCCGCAGTAGACGTGCGCGTCGACGACCGTGTGGCCGAACTCCCCGACCTCGAAGCCGGTCCGCTGCGCGAGCGCGTTCGCAAGCAGCGCGTACGCCGCGATGTTGAACGGGACGCCGAGCGCGATGTCGCCCGACCGCTGCGTCAGGTGGAGGTTGAGCCGGCCGTCTTGGACGTTCACCACGAAGGTGTAGTGGCAGGGCGGTAGCGTCGAGACGGCGGCGTTCGCCGGGTGCCACGCGTTCACGACCATCCGGCGGGAGTGGGGGTTCTCTTCGAGCGTGTCGAGGACGTACTGAATCTGGTCGAACGTGCGCCGCCGCGTCCCGTCGTCGTCCTCCTCCACGGTGACCCAGCGGTCCGCGTCGTCGGGCCACGTCTCGCCGGGGAGTTCGGCCGCCGCCTCCGGGACGGGGTACCGCCGCCAGAACCGACCGTACGCGGTGTCGAGCTTCCCCTCCTCGTCGGCCCACGCGTCCCAGATCTTCGTCTCCTCGCGGAGGTTCCGGATGTGCTCCTCGCCGGAGAGGTACCACAGCACCTCGTGGATGAGCGAGTTCCACCGGTAGCCGTCCATCTTCTTCGTCGTCAGGAGGGGGAACCCCTCCGCGAGGTCGACGGTGTACTGCCCGCTGAACGTCGCGATGGTGTCGACGCCGGTCCGGTTCGGCTTGTACGTGCCCGTCGAGAGCGCGTCGTCGACGAGATCGAGGTACTGTTGCATGGTGGGGTGGACGCGCCGGGACGGCCGTCGCCGGCGCGGGCTGATATCGGATGAAACGGGGCGGGGAACCTAATAACGTTGATCGAACCCGCCGCAGTCACCGGTACCGCTCGGGGACGTACGGGTCCAACACCGCCGGCAGCAGCGGGAAGAACACTGCGGCGGCGTCCGCGAGACGCCGGCGAAGGACCGCGTACACGGCGGCGACGATCACCGTGGCGACGACGAGCCGTCGGAGCGGCCCGTCGAGCAGGAGGTACAGCGGCACCGACATCGCGACGGAGAGCGCGAGGTCCTCCACCGCGCCGTCGTAGCGGACGCCGCGGCGCGGCGGGATCCACCGATCCCGGTGGTGGTCGTACACCGCCTTGTCGGAGTTCCCCTCCCACGGGCGGAGCTCCAGCCCGCCGCCGTACATGTCGGTGACGCTGTGGAACGCCGCCCCGAGGAGGAAGAACGCGGCGCCGACGGTGACGGGTGACGGCGCCAGCGCCGCCGCGAGCAGCGCCGGCACCGCGATCACCGGGTAGTACACCGGGTAGTGGAGCGTCCGCCGGTGACCGACGTACATGTCCAGATCCGGCGTGAGGCCGCCGAGAAAGCCGGCGACGAACCCGATCGGCGCCAGCTCCGGCGCCACGAGCGCCAGCGGGGTCGCGAGCAGCATCCCCGCCAGCACGTGGGTCGGGAGCATCATTGTGATCGTACTCAGGCGACAGAAATATATGAGTATGTCGCCCGGCCGTTTCCGTCGCCGACCGTCTCGATCGCTCGACCGCGGCGCCGACGGTCGCGCTTCGCGCGGACGGTTTATATACGGGCGGTCAAACCGGGACGTATGCTCATGACGCCGGGGCCGACCGCGGTCCCAGAGCCCGTGCGCGACGCGATGTCCCGCGAGCTGATACACCCCGACGTAGACCCGCGGTTCCGGGAGATATACGACCGGCTCACCGACCGGCTCGCGAGGGTCTACGGCGTCGACACCGACGCACCCGGAGGGGACGCCCGCGATGTCGTCGCCCTCGGCGGCGAGGGGATCCTCGGGCTGGAGGCGGCGGTCGCGTCGCTCGTCGAGCCCGGCACAGAGGTGCTGTGTCTGTCGAACGGGCTCTACGGCGAGGGGTTCGCCGACTTCGTGGAGTCGTACGGGGGGACCCCGACCCTGGTCGCCGCCGACCACGACGAGCCGCTCCCGGTCGACGCGCTCGACGAGGCGCTGGCGGGGGACGAGGCCGACTTCGACATCGCGACGATGGTCCACTGCGAAACGCCGACCGGCGCGCTCAACGACGTTACGGCGGCGCTCGACCGGATCGAGGCCGCAGACGCGGAGGTCCTCACGGTCGTCGACGCCGTCTCGTCGCTCGGCGGCGTCTCGGTCCCGACAGACCGGATCGACGTGTGCCTCGGGGCCTCACAGAAGTGCTTCAGCGCGCCGCCCGGGCTCGCGACCGCCGCGGTGAGCGAGCGCGCGTGGGCCGCGATGGAGGAGCGGGACCCGCACTCGCTGTACGCGAACTTCCTCCCGTTCCGCGACGTGAGCGACGGGTTCCCGTACACGCACCTGACGACCGAGGTCGTCGCGCTCGACGCGGCGCTCGGGCTGCTGCTGGACGAGGGCCTCGACGCGGTCCGAGAGCGACACGAGGCGGCCGCGGCCCGGTGCCGCGAGCGCGGTGCGGAGCTGGGACTGGAGCCGGTTCCCGACCCGGAGCGCAGTTCGCCGACGGTGACCGCCTTCGAGGTCCCCGGTCGGGCCGAGGCGCTTCAGGAGCGGCTGCGCGAGGAGCACGACGTGATTCTCGCGACCGGACTGGGCGAAGACGCCGGAGACGTACTCCGCGTCGGCCACATGGGTCACAACGCGCGAGTCGAGCGCGTCGACGAGACGATGGACGCGCTGGCGGCGGTGTTATGAACGGGGGGTGAGACGGGCCCACAAACCGCCGATATCTTCATCTCAGACGCGGCGGGCATCCGGTTATGCCGTCGCCACGCGAGGCGATCCGGGAGCACGGCTGGACGGTCGAACACGTCCCCCACGAGAGGATCGCGAAGTACAACGCCTGTTACCGCGTCGAACTCGACGGGGAGCTGATCTACCCGCCAGCGGCCGACGACCTAGGCATCCCGAGGAACGAGGTCTGGATCTCCGAGAAGTGGTCGAGGTACGACCGGTTCATCCTGTATCATGAGCTCAGAGAGATCCTCTACCGGGCGAACGGCCACGACAAGTCCACGGCGCATCGGCTCGCCGAACGCGACGAACTGTCGCTGTGGCGGGACAACCCCCGCTGGCGGGTGATGAACGCCGAGTGGGACCAGGGACGGGCGCACCTCCCGTTCCCGCACGAGGGAGGCGGCCTCAGTCGGCGGACCGCCGCAGCAACAGCGCGATCCCGGTGAGCGACACCGACATCCCGAACAGGATCACGCCGAGGTAGCCGACCGCGATCGACCCGATGTCCTGAATGTGCGAGTGGTACTCGTCGGTCACGTGCGCGTACAGCAGGAGGGTGCCGACCGCGCTGAGCAGGAGACCGACCGCGTTCACTACCAGCCCGAGCTTCGCCATGTCTCTCGTGTCGTCCACACTCCAGGTAAAAGTGAGCGGTGGAATGGAACGTCGCGGCCTCGCCGCCTCCGGAACGCCCTTGCCCCCGCCGCGATCAGTAGCGGACAGTATGAACCACCGCGAACTCGGCGATGTCGGCGAGGTCAGCGAGGTCGGCTACGGCGCGTGGGAGATCGGGAGCGACTGGGGCGAGGTCACGGAGGACGAGGCGGTCGCGGCGGTCGAGACTGCGCGCGACGCCGGGATCGACTTCTTCGACACCGCCGACGTGTACGGCGACGGTCGCTCTGAGCGGATCCTCGGCGAGACGCTCGCCGACGAGATCGCGGCCGGCGACGTGACCGTCGCGACCAAGGCCGGTCGCCGACTCGACCCCCACGAGCCCGACGGGTACACGGAGGCGAACCTCCGCCGATTCGTCGACCGCTCGCGGGAGAACCTTGGCGTCGAGACGCTTGACTTGGTCCAACTCCACTGCCCGCCGACGGACGTGTACTACCGGCCGGAGACGTTCGACGCGCTCGCGACGCTCGAATCCGAAGGTCGGATCGACGCCTACGGCGTCAGCGTCGAGCGCGTCGAGGAGGGGCTGAAGGCGATCGAGTATCCCGGCGTCGAGAGCGTCCAGATCGTCTTCAACCCGTTCCGGCAGCGGCCCGCGGAGCTGTTCCTCGACGAGGCCGCCGCGCGCGACGTGGGCGTGATCTGCCGGGTGCCCTTCGCCTCGGGGCTGCTGACGGGCACGCTCTCCCGCGACGACGAGTTCCCCGAGGACGACCACCGGAACTACAACCGCGACGGCGACGCCTTCGACGTGGGCGAGACGTTCGCCGGCGTCCCCTTCGAGGCGGGCCTCGACGCGGCCGACGCGCTCGACGAGCGCCTGCCGGACGACCGGCCGCTCTCGGAGTTCGCGCTGCGCTGGATCCTCGACCACGACGCCGTCTCGACCGCGATCCCGGGCTCGACGACCCCAGACCACATCCGGGCGAACGCGGCCGCGAGCGTGGCCGCCGCGCTCTCCGACGCCGAGCGCGAGGCCGCGGCGGCGGTGTACGACGAACACGTGCGCGAACACGTCCACCAGCGCTGGTAGGTCGCGGCCGCGGGACCGCGAGTCCGGTCGGGCCGGCTGCGAAACGCGTTCCTTTTTTTGCGCGACCGCGACCGGATCGGCAGAGACGACCGTGGAGAGCGAACGCGAGGCGGCGGCGACCGAGCCCGACGACGAGCGCGAGCGCGGCGAGATCCCCGACGACGAGCGCGAGGCGTTAGAGACGATCGCGCACGGCGCCGTGCTCACCTCCGGCGGGGTCGCCGGCCAGCGCGCGCTGATCGCGGCGGCCGAGTTCGCGCTGACCCGCGGGCTCGGCCCGACCGCCTACGGCGTGTACGCGCTGGCGTGGCGGATCGCTCAGCTCTGCTCCCGGCTCGTGACGTTCGGCAGCGTCCCCGCGATCCAGCGGTACCTCCCGGAGTACGCGGACGACGCGGGCCGGCAGGGCGCCGTCGCCGGTCTCGCGTACGGGACGACGATCGGGTTCGGGGTCGCGATCGCGGTCGGCGTCTGGCTCGCGGCGCCGGAGATAAACGCCGGCACCGTCACCGAGCCGGCGTTCACGGGAACGATGCGCGCGTTCGGCGGCCTCGTCGGGCTGCTCGGGGTCGTGATGGTCGCGTCCGCGCTCTTCCGCGCGGTGGGGTCCGCCCGCGGCGAGGTCCTGTTCAACAAGCTGTTGCGCCCGGGCGTCCGGCTGGTCGGCGCCGTCGGCGCGCTCGCGCTCGGCTACTCGGTCGTCGGCGTCGCCGGCGCCATCGTCGCCGCGACGGGACTGCTCGCCGCGGCCGCCGTCCCCCTCTCGGCGTCCGTCACCGGTGTTCGCCCGACGCTCCGCGGTGCTCGCGCGGAGGCGCGCCGCTTCTACGACCACGCCGCGCCCGTCGCGATGAGTAGCCTCGGGAAGGTGTTCCAGAACCGCGTCGACGTGCTGCTCGTCGGCGCGCTGCTGACGGCGACCGCGGCGGGCGTGTACAACGTCGTCCTCGTGGTGATCGCGGTCGCGTGGATCCCGCTCTTATCTTTCAACCAACTGCTCCCGCCGGTCGCCTCGGAGCTGTACGCGGACGACCGGACGGCGACGCTCAACGAGGTGTACGGCTCCGTCACGCGGCAGATCGTCACGGCCGTCGTCCCGATACTCGCCGCGCTCGTGGTGTACGGCCGGGAGATACTCGGCCTGTTCGGCGAGGCGTACGTCGCCGGGTACCTCCCGCTCGTCGTCTACCTCGGCGGCGTCTTCGTCGGGAGCGCGGTCGGCGCGACCGGTTGGCTGCTGATGATGACGGACCACCAGTACGCGCGGATGGCGCTCGACTGGCTGCTCGCGGTCCTCAACGTCGGCCTGACGTACGCGTTCGTCGTCCGCTACGGGCTCGTCGGCGCCGCGCTCGGCACGTCGCTCGCCATCGCGGTCCAGAACGGGATCCAGGTCGTCCTCCTCCGCCGCTTCGAGGGGCTGTGGCCGTTCGACCGGACGTTCCTCACCCCGCTCGCGGCCGGCGGCGTCGCGGCCGCCGCGATGTTCGCGGTCCGGGCGCTGCTGACCGGTCTCCCGGTGGTCCTCGGGGGGAGCGTGATCGGGCTCGCGGCGTACGCGGCCGCGCTCCGACTCCTCGGCGTGGACCCACGCGACCGGTTCGTCGCGCGGCGGCTGGCGCGCCGGTACCGCGCCGCGATCGCGGAGCGGTTCGACCGCTGAGGATCCCCGCGCGCGGATCGCGACGATTTATTGGCCGACCGCGTCGTACCCACGGTATGCAAACGATCGACCGCGGGTCGGCGGGGTCGGCCCGCGTCGCGATCGTCGGCGGGATCCACGGCGACGAGCCCGCCGGCGTCCGGATAGTGGAGCGGCTCGCCGAGGAACTCCCACCCCTCGACCCGAACGACGACCGCGTGGAGTCCGACGGACTCGTCCGGCTGATACTCGCCAACGAACCGGCGATCGCGGCCGAGACGCGCTACACGGACGCGGACCTGAACCGGGCCTTCCCGGGCGACGCCGACAGCGACGAGTACGAGCGGGCGCTGGCGCCGCGGCTCGCCGCCGAGTTGGAGGAGTTCGACGCCGTGCTCGCGCTCCACACCTCCCACAGCGCCCCGCCGCCGTTCGCCATCTTCAGCGACCTCACGGAGTCCGTCCGCCGCACCGTCACCGGGCTCCCGGTCGACCACGTCGTCGACGCGAGCGGCCTGCGGTCGACGACGCTCGACTCCACGATCCCGCACACCGTCTCGATCGAGGTGGGCCGACAGGGGAGCGAGGCGGCCGTCGAGTTCGGCCACGAGGCGTGTCGAGCGTTCCTCCGCGTTCACGGCGCGATCGCGGACGAGCCGCCGACGTTCTCGGAGACGGTCGTGGTGAAAGGCGACGAGGAGGTGCCGAAGGGCGGCGGCGAGCCGCGCGTCCACTTCGCGAACTTCGAGGCGATCCCGGAGGGCGCCGTGTTCGCGGAGGACGACGTGTACACCCACCGCGTCGAGGAGCCGGGGCTGGTCCCGATCCTCGCGAGCGAGGAGGGATACGACGACATCTTCGGCATGTACGGCCGCGTCACGGGCGCGTTGAGGCCGCCGGGCGAGGGCGACCTGCGGGTGTACCCGCGCGACGACTCGGAGGGCACGGGAGAAAGCGACGGAGCGCGGAACGGCGCGGACCGGTAAGAACGGTCGGACTGCGTGTTAGCCGGAGCTCACTTCGCGGTCGGCGTGATGTCGCCGACCGCGTCCATCACCTGAACCGCCGCGCTGGCGGCGAGGCCGCGGGCGACCTCGTCGGTGTCGGACTCGGCGATGCCGGCGTCCAAGTCCTCCGGGTCGGGGGTGAAGCCGGCCGAGACGGGGTGGCCGGCCGGGGGGTTGACGGCGACCGTCGCCTGCGGACCGTTCGCGCCGACGGACAGCTCGGAGCCGACGGCGTAGCTGTCGGGCAGATACGATTCCGTGCGCGATACGATTCCGGCGACCGCGCGCCGGAGCTGCCGTTCCTGGTCCGGAGAGAGGTCGACGGCCGCGGGCGGGCCCGCGTCCGTCACACCCGGTGCCCCGGCGTACGGGTTGTTGCCGTTCATTCGAAGACACGACAAGTACGCGGAGCCGAGTCAAAAAGGCGTCGGCGGCGGCGACCGCGGTTTCGACCCGACGCCGGACCGCTCGTGCCGGCTACAGGATGGGCTCGGACTCGCCGTACGCCGCGACCACGACCGCGGTCGCGTACCGGTCCGGCTCGGCGGCGACCGTCTCGACGCGCGTCTCGCGGTCCGGGAGGTCCCAGTCGCGGAGGTCGCCCCCGGCGTCGAGCCCCGCGTGGATCCGGTCGCGGACGCCCTCGGGATCTTCCCCCGTCACCTCGTAGAAGAGTCCCGGTCCCGGGCCGGTCGCCCAGCCCAGCCCCGCGACCGCGTCGGGATGTCGGCGGGGCGCGCGCTTCGACTCGGCGCCCTCGGCGCCCGCGCGACCGCCCTCGCGGAAGTCGACCTCGTCCCCGGGACCGATCGTCCGGCGCGCCTCGACGACCGTGAGCCGGTTTCCAGCGGGACCCAGATCCGGCGCCTCCGACACCGCTTCGACGGTCGCCTCGGCGGGGACGACCGAGGAGACCGCCACGAGGTTGTAGTTGTGGAGGTTCGCGTCCGCGAGCGCGGCGTCGTAGGAGGCCATCGCCGTGTCGGCGACGCCGACGCCGCCGGCGACGTGGATGGTGTTCATTACCGGCGAATCGGCGGCGAGCGCGGTAAGGGGTTACGAACCCGCCCGCCGGCGCGGAGAGTATCACACTCATAAAAAGGCGGTGGCGCGTGCCTGCGAGCGGCCGGTAGGCCGCGAGCAGCACGCGCGAGGGAGTCGCGAGCGCAGCGAGCGACGAGGTTGGGGAGGCGTGAGGTGCGGTGCTGCGCGGTGCGGGCGGGACTCAAAGGGGCAGCCGTGAGGCGGGCGCACGCTCGTTGCGCCCCTCGCTCGTTGCGCTCCGCTCACTCGCTGCGGTGCTTACATCGCCTGCGCCCGCCTCACGGCTGGGGCTTTGGCGGTGGTCGCCGCCGATCCACAGTCAACTATTTATAAACGAACCGCTGGAATTTCAGCCGAAGAAACGGGCGCAACAGCACCTCGCAAAAACCGAACTTCAATCACGTAGTCGCAGTCGCCTCAGTACTGGTAGTTGATGACCTGCTCGTCCTCTGTATCCGCGTCCTGAAGCTTATCGCGGGCCTGCTCGAAGTCCGCCTGCGTCACCTCGGTGCGGCCGTCGCGAATGGCAAACATCCCGGCCTCGGTCGCCAGCGAGGCGATGTCCGCGCCGCTGTACCCGTCGAGGTCGCGGGCGACGACGCCGAGATCGACGCCGTCGGCGACGTTCATGTCCGCGGTGTGGATTTCGAGGATGCGCTCGCGGCCCTCCGGACCGGGCTCGGGCACCTCGATGAGGCGGTCGAAACGGCCGGGACGCAGGATCGCCTCGTCGAGCATGTCGAAGCGGTTGGTCGCGGCCATGATCCGGACCTCGCCGCGGTCGTCGAAGCCGTCCATCTCGGAGAGCAGCTGCATCATCGTGCGCTGGACCTCGGCGTCGCCCGAGGTCTTCGAGTCCGTCCGCTTGGCGGCGACCGCGTCGATCTCGTCGATGAAGATGACGGCGGGCTCGCGCTCGGCGGCGAGCTCGAAGAGGTCGCGGACGAGCCGCGCGCCCTCGCCGATGAACTTCCGGACGAGCTCGGAGCCGGCCATCTTGATGAACGTCGCGTCGGACTCGTTGGCGACCGCCTTCGCGAGCATCGTCTTCCCGGTGCCCGGCGGGCCGTGGAGCAGGACGCCGCTCGGGGGTTCGACGCCCACCGTCTCGAACTGCTCGGGGTTCTCGAGGGGGTCCTCGACGGCCTCGCGAACCTCCCGAATCTGGTCGTCGATGCCGCCGATGTCGGCGTACTCGACCTCCGGGGACTCGGTGACCTCCATCGCCTGCGCCCGGGAGTCGGTCTCGTCGTCGAGCACCTGCTGGACCGCGAACGAGTCGTTGATCGCGACGCGGTCGCCGGGACGGAGGTTCTCGTCGAGCCGCGTCGCGGCCTGCGTGAGGACCTCCTGGTTGTTGCCGTGCTGTTTGATCACGACGCCGTCGTCGGTGATCTCTTCGACGGAGGCGATGTACAGCGAGGAGGTCTTCAGGACCTCGTTCTCGCGTTTCAGCTGCTCGACGTCGTCCTTCAGCTCGCCGCGGCGCCCTTCTGCGTCGGCGAGCCGATCTTCCAGTTCATCGTTCACCTGAACGATCCGCCGGTAGTGCTGGCGGATCGCCTCCAGCCGCTCCGCGTCGCTCATCTCGGGGTCGAGCTCCAACCGCGGGCGGTCGGGGAGTGACGGGCTGTGAGACATTCGTTATCCGGAATAGGATGCGGGCGTAAATGTGCCTTTGGGTCACGGAGAGACCGTTGGATCGGCGAGACGAGCGCGACCGCCGGGCCCCCGGAGCGGGGGTGAACGCCGTCAGCCTCCTGCGGTATCAAATACGATAATTAGGAGTCAACGTTTTAGACGGAGGTGAGCTAACACCCGCGTATGGACGCACGAACGGCGGGCAGACGCGCCGGTCCGGCGCTCGCGAACCGCGAGGGACGGACCGGGAGGTCCCGCCAATGACGGGCGATCCGGACGCGACCGTCCTCGCGGTCGACGACGAGCCGGACCTCGCGGAACTGTATCGGGTGTACCTCGACCCGTCCTACGACGTCCGGATCGCGACCGGCGGCGAGGAGGCGCTCGACGTGATGGACGACGCGGTCGACGTGGTCCTCCTGGACCGACGGATGCCCGACATGTCGGGCCATGAGGTGTTAGACGCGATCCGCGACGAGGGGTACGACGCCCGCGTGGCGATGCTGACCGCCGTCGAGCCGGACGTCGACATCGTCGAGATGCCGTTCGACGACTACAAGACGAAGCCGGTGACCAAGGAGGACTTGGTCACGCTCGTCGAGGTGCTGCTCCACCGCGCCGCGTTCGACGAGCGCAGCCAGGAGTTCTTCGCGCTCGCCTCCAAGAAGGCGGCGCTGGAGGCCGCGGGCACGACGAACTCCGACGAGTACGAGGAGCTCCTCGACCGGATGGAGTCGGTCCGCGTCGAGGTCGACGACACGCTCGATCACCTCTCCGCACGCGACGCGTTCGTCGAGGTCCCCGGCGAAGTCCCGTAGCGCGACACGCGCGACGCGGTCGATATACGAACGGCGGGCGGTCGACGGCGAACGGGGGACTGTCGGCGGCGAACGAGACGCACCCTTCTCGTCGCCGACCCCGGAACAGTCCGACTACTCGATCTCTAGCTCACCGTCCGCGCTCTCCTCGCCGCCGTTCTCGTCCCACTCTAGCTCGAATTCGACGCTCAGCTCGCCCGGCCCTTCCGCGGGCCCCTCGCGCTCCGCCTTCACCTCGAAGGTCGGTCTCGCGGGGGGGTCCAGCGTCGTCGACTCCTCGCCGCGTCTGAGCGTGATCGCGCTCCCGTCGTCGAGCGAGTCCGCGACCGTCCGCAGGTACGCGGCAATCTCCTCGCGGCTCCGCCGGCTCTCGGACTCGAAGATGACTTCCTCGGGCATACCGGTCCGTACGCGTCCTCGCGATATAAATGTCGCCGCGGTGTCCGCGGGAACGCGCGGGCGGCGGGACGCCCCGGACCGTTTTGTGCCACCCGCCCGAACGCTCACGCCATGTCCGTCCCCGACCCGCTCCGCAGGGCCGTCGCCGTCGTCGTCTACTGGACGGCGATCGCGCTCGGCGGGAGCGTTCTTCTCCCCGACCCGACCGGCCCGCTCGTCGCGCTCCCGGTCCTCGGCGGCGGCGCGGTCGTCGCGCACGCGGCACGCACGGACCGACTGGTCCCGCTCGGGTACGCCGTCGGAACGATGTGGCTCGCCGTGCTCGCGCTGTCGGTTGGCACCGGCGTCGTCGACGTGTTCGGGACGCCTGAGGGGGAGATCGCGCCGCTCGCCGACTACCCGGTCCCCGCCGCGCTCGGCACCGTCGGGCTGTTCGGCGTCCTCCTCGTCGCGTACGCGGCGTTCGGTCGCCGGAGGGCGGAGCGAGCCGCCGAGTCGGCGTGAGCGGCGCGCGGCGACGGCGCTCGATACGCCGGCCGCCTCAGAACCCGTCCTCGAAGACGAACGTTCCGTTCCGCTGGACGACCTCGCCGTCGACCTCGATAACCGAGTCCTCGCTCATGTCGACGATCATGTCGACGTGTTCGGCGGACTCGTTGACCGCGTTCTCCTCGCCGACCGTCTCCGGGTAAGCCGACCCGACCGCCATGTGGACCGTGTCGCCCATCTTCTCGTCGAACAGCATGTTGTAGGTGAACCGGTCGATCTGGCGGTTCATCCCGATGCCGAGCTCGCCGAGGCGACGCGAGCCCTCGTCGGTGTCGAGGATGCCGGAGAGGAGATCCTCGTTGCGCTCGGCGGAGTGGGAGACGACCTCGCCGTCCTCGAACCGGAGCCGGACCCCGTCGATCTCGCGGCCGTAGCGGTAGAGGGGCAGGTCGAAGTGGACCTCGCCGTCGACGCCGTCGCGCGTCGGCGCGGTGAACACCTCGCCGCCGGGGAGGTTCGCCTCGCCGTAGTCGTTGAGCGTGGAGTTCCCCGACACGTCGAGCGTGAGGTCGGTCTCCTCGCCGGACACGATCCGAACCTCGTCCGCCTCGTCCAGGATATCGACCATGTTCGACTGGAACTCGCGCTGTTCGTCCCAGTCGAGCGAGACGGCGTCCCACACGAAGTTCTCGTACGCCTCGGTGCTCATCCCGGCGAGCTGGGCGTGGCTCGCGGTCGGGTACTGCGTGAGACACCACGTCTTCGAGAGGCGGGTCCGCTTGACGTCCTCCATCGCGCGGTTGTACGCGGCGTTGGTCTCGGGGTCGATGTCGGCGTCCTCGGTGGCGTTCGCGCCGCCGCGCGCGATGACGAACACGTCGGCCTCCTCGTAGAGCGCCCGGCGGTGACTCGGCTCGGTGAACTCCTCCGAGGAGCGCTTGAAGGCGCGCTGGGCGCGCTTCGAGTAGTTGAGGTAGATCGGGTTCGCCCCGCGGTCGCCGCAGACCTCGTGGAGCGCGACGGCGAGGTCCTCGGCCTCCTTGGGCATCTGGATGACCACGTCGTCGCCCGACTCGATGCCGGTGGCGTGGTCGGCGATTATCTCGGCGTGCTCGCGGACGCGTGCGTCCATGACAGCCGGTTTCGCCGCCGGGGAATTACCGCTTTTCCTTCCGGCGTGGCGGGTGGGTGAGGTCGGGACGCCGAGAGCCCGGGCGGCGAGCCGTCGCGACGCGGCGACGGCGACCGCCGCGACCGCCCCGGCCGCAACGCGTTTGCCCCGCCGTCGCGTAGCTCCGGCCATGTCTCGGCTCGCGTTTCGCGCGGCCGCGGCGGTCGTCGGTGTCGCCCTGCTCGCCGTCTACCTGACCGCGGCGCTGTTCGTCGCCGACCTGCTGCGCGCGGTCTGGGCCGCCCGCCCTGAGCTCCTGGTCCTCCTCGCGCTGCTGGCGGCCGCCGCGCTCGGGTCGGCGTACCTCAGCTACCGGCTCGGTACCGCGCAGATCCTCGCGAACCTGGAGGGGGACCGCGTCCCCCGGGAGCGGGCGCCGGACCTCCACCGCCGGGTCGACTCGCTCGCGGCGCGGATGGACGTCGCGCGCCCAAAGCTGTACGTCACCGACGCCCGCGCGCCGAACGCGTTCGCGGTCGGGGGCGGGGCGGACGGCGGCGCGCTGGTGATCGACCGGTCGCTGTTCCGGCTGCTCGCCCCCCGCGAGATCGAGGCAATCTTCGCGCACGAGCTGGCGCACTTGGAGGGGAACGACGGCTTCGCGATCGCGATGGCCGACGGGATCGGGCGCTCGCTGGTCGGGATCGCCACCGTGGTGGCCCTCCCGGCGCTGCTCGCGCTGTCGGGGCTCGCCGCCGCGTCGGCGTGGATCCGCGGGCGACCGGGCGACCGGTCCGGCTCCTTCGCGCGGCTCCACCGGGCGCTCGCAGGCGCGCTGTTCGCCGGATTCGTCCTCGCGACGCTCGTCGCTCGCTCGCGGTCGCGCAAGCGGGAGTTCGCGGCCGACGACCGCGCGGCCGAGGTGACCGGCGACCCGGTGGCGCTCGCGCGGGCGCTCCGCCGGATCGAGCGCGCGACCGATCCGACGTGGTCGTTCGCCCCGTTCTCGACGCACAAGCGGACCGACGGGGCGGCCGAGCGCTGGCTATCGACGCACCCGTCGACCGACGAGCGCGTCGAGCGCCTGCGAGAGAGGGCGGAGGCACAGGGGCCGACGCGCCGGATCCCGGCGGGGCCGTCGCGGACGACCGCCGGGCGCGGGCGGGCGCGGCGGTGAGAGGCGTGGGACACGAGGCCGGAGGATATTGCGGTGGTCGTCACCGCTCGGCCAGCAGTCACCTATCGGCGAGCGACCGGGGCTCTGCCGGTGCGTGCCGTCGGTCCGCCGGCAGCAATAGCGAGGCGATCGACCGCGGCGACGGACGCTCCGACTTACAGCCCGTACTGTTCGCGCGTCACGTCGCCGAGGCCGGACTCCTCCAGCACGTCCGCGGGCACGAGCATGTCGAGCTGGACGACGCCCGGCAGCCGGCCGATCTGGACGCCCCCAGTGAACGTACATCGGGCGCGGACCTCGCCCTCGCTCATGCCGAGCAGCGTCCCGGCGCGGTCGAAGGCGTTCTGCGTGGCGTCGTTGGCGGTCGCGCCCGAGCCGATCACCTGTATCGGGGCGGCGTCGGTGTCGATGTCGACGCCGTGTTCGTCTCCGAGGTCGTCGCCCGCCTCGATCTCCTCGTCGCTGTAGGGCGCGCTGATGAAGGGGAGGTCCTCCTCGTTCGGCAGGAGGACGGGGCCGTCGAGGTCGGCGTCCTCGATCACCTCCACGTCCATCGTGACGGTCCCGCTCACGTCGGTGGTATGGAGGGAGAGCTCGCCGTCACCTTGGTTCGCGTGGAGGTCGCCGACGTAGACCCCGCCGCCGTCGACGACGACGGGGCAGATCAGCGTGGCGCCCGCGCGGACCTCGGGCACGTCCATGTGGCCGTCGGTGCGCAGGTCGAGGTCGTCCTCTGTCTCGACGCCGTAGTCGTGGTCGGCGCCGATCAGGTTCTGCCCGAAGTCGCCGGCGTTGTGCGAGTCGGGCATGGTGACCGGCGGCGTGGTGCCGATGTTCCCGATGAACGGGCGGAGGCGACCCAGCGTTCCGGGCATCCCGTCCGGCTCGTACAGCAGGATCGGGTGTTGGCGGGCGTTCTCGGGAATGTCCATCACGCGCTCCGCGTCGGTCGCGAGCTCGTGGGCCCCGTCCTTGTCGAGGGTGATCCCGACCGCGTTCTCGTGGTCGAACGCGACGGTGTACCCGTACTCGAAGCCGAACGAGGAGGCGTTGGCGCCGCACTCCGCGCAGCGGATCGCGTCCTCGCCGGTGCCCTCGACGACGGAGTCGGGCCACGTCGTCCCGCACTCGGGACAGCGGTGGTCAACGAAGGGGTCGTCGCCGAACGCCTCGTCCCGCTCCGCCATCGAGCCCGTGCTGGTCGCCATGCTCGTCACCTCCACGTCGCGGATGTGGATCGCGACCGCGTCGCCGACCTCGGCGCCCTCGACGCGGATCGGGCGCGTCACCTCGTGGCCGCCGCGGAACGACGGCGTCACCATCGGCCCCCAACAGCCCGGCGGCGTGTACGTCGTCACCCGGCCGCCGTCGGCGACCGTCCCGGCCCACTCCTGGTCGGGCCCGACGAGGCCGAGCGTGTACTGGTCGACGTACAGTTCCTCTTTGACCTCTGTTTGCGCCATACCGTATAGTGGTACGGTATGACACGTCATAACCGTAAGGGAGGCGGCACTCGCGCGGCGAATCCCGAGGGCCGCGAATCCCGGGAATCACGAGGCGCGCTCGCTCGGCGGATCGCCCGCGGCGGGGAGCTCCTACCGCACTCGGGGTCTGTCGGGCTCGCGGCCCCCGGGGAGTGGTCACCGGCCCGCGCTCCCGAGATCGCTGGCGAGACCGCCCGAGCTGTTTGAAAATAGCGCACCTGAACGAACTCAAAGAGCTTGTAATCAGTCGAACAAGGTTATTGAAGACAAAATCTTTTCACTATACGAGTCTGTGAGAAAGCACGCGACGAAAATACACTATGACAGCAATGGAAACCGCTGAGTTCGATACCGAACTCAGTCTCTTCAAGTACGATAATCTCGAACAGCTTCCGCCTGAATACCGCGACTTCGACGAGGCCGAGCGAACGCGACGGATCGAGGGGGCGCTGGACGCGCTCGGCGACGACGTGGTAATCCTCGGCCACAACTACCAGCGACGCGAGATCGTCGAGCACGCGGACTTCGTCGGCGACTCCTACCAGCTGAGCAAGGAGGCCGCCGCGGCCGACGCGGAGTACGTCGTCTTCGGCGGGGTCACGTTCATGGCCGAGTCCGCCGACATCATCACCGACGACGACCAGACGGTCGTCCTCCCGAGCATGGAGGCGTCGTGCCCGATGGCGGGGATGGCCGAGGCGCTCCAGGTCGACGCGGCCTGGGCGGAGCTGACGGCCGCGACCGACGCGGACGTCGTACCGGTCACCTACATGAACAGCTACGCCGACCTCAAGGCGTTCTGCGCCGAGCACGGCGGCTTGGTGTGTACCTCCTCGAACGCCCACCGCGCCTTCGAGTACGCCCTCGACGAGGGCGACAAAGTGCTGTTCCTCCCCGACAAGCACCTGGGGGAGAACACCGCCCACCGGCTCGGGCTCGAAGAGGAGATCGCCGAGTGGGACCCGTGGGACGCCGCCTCCGCCGACGCGGCGGCGGTCGTCGACAACGACGTGATCCTCTGGGACGGCTACTGTCAGGTTCACGAACGGTTCAGCCCGTCGCACGTCGAGCAGGTCCGGGCGGACCACGAGGACGCGCGAGTCGTCGTCCACCCCGAGTGCCGCCGGGAGGTCGTCGAGGCGGCGGACGTGGTCGGCTCCACCGCGACGATCCGCGAGACCGTCGCCGAGGCCGACCCCGGCGAGACGTGGGCGATCGGCACCGAGGTCCACCTGACCCGCCACCTCCAGCGGTGGCACCCGGAGGTGAACGTCGTCCCGCTGTGCGGCGAGGCGTGTATGGACTGTAACGCGATGCGCCAGATCGACCCGAACTACCTCGCGTGGGTGCTCGAAGAGCTGGCCGCCGGACGCGAGCGCAACGTCGTCGAGGTCGCGCCCGAGGAGAAGGAGCTCGCGCGCGTCGCGCTCGACCGCATGCTGGAGGTGTGAGATGACGGGCCACGAGACCGCAGACGTGCTGGTCGTCGGCTCGGGGATCGCCGGCCTGACGGCCGCGCTCGCCGCAGCGCGCGAGGGACGCGAAGTGACGGTGGCGACGAAGGCCACGCGCCCCGCGGACGCCGCGTCGTGGTGGGCGCAGGGCGGGATCGCCGTCGCCCGCGACCGACCGGAGCGGTTCAAGCGCGACGTGCTGGCGGCCTCGGACGGGACGGCCGACCCGGACGCGGTCGACGTGCTCGTCGAGAACGCCGACGGCGCCGTCCGGGACGTGCTCGTCGACACGCTCGGCGTCGAGTTCGACCGCGAGGCGGGCGCCGACGCGTTCGACTACGGCCGCGAGGCCGCCCACAGCGAGGACCGGATCCTCCACGTGGGCGCGGCGACGGGCGAGCACGTCCACGTCCCGCTGTTGAACCACCTCGACGGACGCGACGGCGTCGAGGTCGTCGGCGACGCGGCCGCGCTGGAGTTGATCACGCGCGAGGGGCGGGTCCACGGGGCCGTCGTGGCGTCGGACGACGGTCGCGTCCCGATGTACGCGAACGCGACCGTGCTCGCGACCGGCGGAGTCGGCGACCTGTTCCCGCGCTCGACGAACCCGCGCGGCGCCACCGGCGACGGGGTCGCGATGGCCGCGCTCGCGGGCGCCGACGTGACCGACATGGAGTTCGTCCAGTTCCACCCGACGGCGTACGACGCGGGCTCGAACGAGGAGGGGTTCCTGGTCAGCGAGGCGGTCCGCGGTGAGGGCGCGCTACTGCGCAACGGCGACGGCGAGCGGTTCATGCCGGGGTACCACGACGACGCCGAACTCGCGCCGCGCGACGTGGTCTCGCGGGCCGTGGCCGCCGAGCGCGACGCCACGGGCGAGGTTCGCCTCGACGTGGGAGCGCTCGACTTCGCGGGCGCGTTCCCCGGGCTCGCCGAGAAGTGCGCCGACCGCGGCGTCGATCCCGACGAGGGGATCCCCGTCGCGCCCGCCGAACACTTCCTCTGCGGCGGCGTCGCCGTCGACGACCGCGGGCGGACGACCCTCGACCGACTCTACGCGGTCGGCGAGTGCGCGCGGACCGGCGTCCACGGCGCGAACCGCCTCGCCTCCACGAGCCTCCTCGAAGGGCTCGTCTGGGGGCTCCGGGCGGGCGCCGACGCGGCCGAGGCGGCAGGTTCCGACGGGGCGCCGGCGGACCCAGAGCGGGTCGCGCCCCCGGACCTACTGGACCGCGACCCCGACCTCCCGTCAGCGTTCGCCCGCGAGAAGTCCCGCCGACTCCGCCGAGTGATGGGAGAGCACGTCGGGATCGAGCGCGACCCCGCTGACCTCCGACGGGCGCTCGACGTCCTGCGGCGGCTCAAGGGCGAGGTCGACGCCTACGTCCGGACGCGGACCTCGCGCTCGCTGTACGAGCTCCGCAACGCGACCGTGACGGCGCTGTTGGTGACGCGACAGGCGCTGGCGAACGACGAGAGCGTCGGGACGCACTACGTCGCGGACGACGCCGAGCCCGCCGAACCCGGGCCGGCGGCCGACGACTGATGCTCACCGACGCCGACGTGGAGCGCTGGCTCCGCGAGGACGTGGGGCACCACGACGTGACGAACGACGTGCCGGGCGAGACGAGCGGCCGGCTCGTCGCGAAAGAGTCCGGCGTCGCGGCCGGCGTCGACGCCGCGAGCGCCGTGTTCGACTACCTCGACGCGACCGTGACCGAGCGCGTCGCGGACGGGACCGCGGTCGAGCCCGGCGACGCGCTGCTGCGGGTCGCGGGACCGGCACAGGCGGTCCTCCGCGGCGAGCGCGTCGCCGTGAACGTCGCGGCACACGCCTCGGGAGTGGCGACGCGGACCGACGCCGCGGTCGCGGCCGCCCGCGAGGTCGACGACGACGTTCGGGTCGCGGCGACCCGCAAGACAACGCCCGGGCTCCGCGGCGTCGAGAAGCGCGCCGTCGCGGCCGCCGGCGGCGACACCCACCGCCTTGACCTCTCGCACATGGTCATGGTCAAGGACAACCACGTCGCGGAGCTGGGGCTGACGGAGGCGATCGAGCGCTTCCGCGAGCGCGCCTCCTTCGCGACGGGCGTCGAGGTCGAGGTCGAGGGCCCGGACGCCGCCGCGCGCGCCGCCGCGGCCGGCGCCGACGTCGTCCTACTCGACAACATGGCGCCCCCGGAGACGACGGCGGCGGCTGAGCGCGTGGCCGCCGCGGACGGAGACGCGCTGACCGAAGCGTCGGGCGGGATCACGGTCGAGACCGTCCCGGACTACGCCGCGACCGGGGTGGACGTGATCTCGATGGGCGGGCTCACCCACTCCGCGCCGGCGCTCGACCTGTCGTTCCGGACGGGAAGCGACGGGTAGCTCGCCGGCGGCGAGACGGGCGCCGGCGGCGAGGTCGGCTCCGTTCGCGACCGCTCGCGTCGCGGAGTGATCTGGTGGTTTTTATGAATCCCACACCCACGGTCAGGGTATGCAGACCCACGTCGTGCCCGTCGGGTTCGACTACGACCGGATGATCGCCCCCCTCATCCGGGACCAGTTCGACGTCGACCGGGTGATCCTCTTGGAGGGGACGGTCGGCAGCGAGGCCAACGTCGAGTACTCGCGCAACATCGCGCGCAAACTGGAACAGGACTTCCAGAACCTGCTCGGCGCGGAGACGGTCCGCGAGCAGTTGGACGACGTGTACGACTACGACGCCGCCTTCGAGCGCGCCTTCGACCTGATCAACGCTGAACTCGATCGCGAGGAGGGAGTCGACGAGTCCGACGAGCGCGAGGTGTGGGTGAACCTCTGTTCGATGCCCCGGCCCGTCTCCTTCGCGTTCGCGACCGCGGCCCACTCGATAATGGTCGAGCGGCAGGCGGACCGCGACCGCATCCACACCTACTACACCGCCCCCGAGAAGTACCTCGAAACCGAGTTGGCGGAGGAACTCCGCGCGACTCGCGACCTCCTGCGCGACCTCGACCAGGGGAGCGACGCCGACGCGCTCGCGGACGCGGGCGTCGATCCCGACCGCGTCGCCGATCGGCTCGCGAGCACCACGGACCTCCTCGCGGAGTTCGACGAGCGCGGCACCACCATCGGCGCGAAGCGGATCGGCGACCGCCACGTGATCGAGCTGCCGGTCGCCTCTTTCCAGAACGTCAAGCCGTTCGAGGAGCTGGTGCTGTTCACGCTCGGCGAGCACGGCGAGTTTGAGTCCGTCTCCGAGCTGGCGGAGACGCTCGCGGCCGAGCTCAACGAGGAGTACACGGACTCGTTCCGCTCGAAGGTGATCTACAACGTCGACCGGCTCGGTCCCGGCGGGAAGGGGTACATCGAACGCGAGGAGCACGGGAAGTCCTACCGGACGAGCCTCTCGCGGATCGGGGAGCTGTGGGTCCGCTCGCACGCCGACGAGGATCGGGACGTGGCGTGAACAGCTGGGACGTGAGGTAAACCCTCGGGACGCGGAGCGAACGACCGGGACGTGACGCGAGCGGCGGCGAGCGAGATGCCGCCCATCGAAGGGTAGTTAGCCTCCGGGCGGCACGCTGCGGTATGGAGACGGCACTCGTCATCCTCGACGGCTGGGGGCTCGGCGACCACGACCGCCGCGACGCCGTGAAGGCGGCCGACACGCCGACGTTCGACGCGGCGACGGAGCGCGGGGCCGACGGCCGCCTCGTGGTTCACGGGCGGCGCGTTGGGCTCCCGGAGGGACAGATGGGCAACTCCGAGGTCGGCCACCTCAACATCGGCGCGGGGCGGGTGGTCAAGCAGGCGTACACCCGGATCACGGACGCGCTGGGGGAGGGGTCGCTCTCGGACAACGACGCGGTCGCGGCCGCGCTCGACCACGCGGACTCGACCGGCGGCCGCGTCCACTTCATGGGGCTCGTCTCCGACGGCGGCGTCCACTCGGACGTGGAACACCTGCTCGCGCTGATCGACGCCGCGGCCGACGCGGGCGTGCCCGCCACGAGCCACGCGTTCACCGACGGCCGCGACACGGCCCCGGAGATCGCCGACGAGTTCCTCGCCGACGTGACCGCGAAGGCCGACGAGCGCGGCACCGGTCACGTCGCGACCGTGACGGGGCGCTACCACGCGATGGACCGCGACGAGAACTGGGGGCGGACGAAGAAGGCGTACGACGCCATCGTCGGTCGCGAGGCCCCGAACGAGGCCGAGAGCGCGGTTGCGGCCGCCCGCGAGGCACACGCCCGTGGGGAGACGGACGAGTTTGTCGAGCCGACGCTCGTCGCCGACGAGCCCGCCCTCGCCGACGGCGACGCGGTGATATTCTTCAACTTCCGCGCCGACCGCGCCCGACAGCTGGTCCGGATGCTGACCGACACGCGGCCCGAGTGGGAGTTCGACCTCGGCCAGCCCGAGGTCCGCATGACGACGATGACCGAGTACGACGAGACGTTTGAGTTCCCGGTTGCGTTCCCGCCGGAGATCCCCGCGAACACGATCGGCGAGGTCGTCGCGGACGCCGGCGGCACGCAGCTCCGGATCGCGGAGTCGGAGAAGTACCCTCACGTCACCTACTTCCTCAACGGCGGCCGAGAGGTGGAGTTCCCGGGCGAGATCCGGACGATCGTCGAGAGCCCGGACGTGCCGACGTACGATCAGCAACCGGAGATGTCCGCGCCCGAGGTGACCGACGAGGCCGTCGAGACCATCGCGTCGGACGACCCCGACCTGCTCGTGTTGAACTACGCGAACCCCGACATGGTTGGCCACACCGGCGACTTCGAGGCGGCCGTCGAGGCGGTCGAGGCCGTCGACGCCCAGCTCGACCGCCTGCTCTCCGCGATCGCCGACGCCGGCGCGCACGCGGTCGTCACCGCGGACCACGGCAACGCCGACGACATGGGTACCGCGGACGACCCCCACACCGCCCACACGTACAACCCGGTCCCGTTCGTCTACCTGACGCCCGACGGCGACGACGGCGCGAAGCGGGTCCGCGAGGCCGGGTCGCTGTGCGACATCGCCCCGACGCTGCTCGACCTGATGGAGCGCGACCGCCCCGATGAGATGACCGGCGAGAGCCTGCTAGAGCGTAAACGATAAACTTCGGATCGATTCTCGCTCGTTCCACGGCGTTTTAATACGTCGTCGGGCTTGTGATCGTTCATGACAGACGAGACCACGCCCGTGATCGCGGCCGCCTACCGAACACCGCAGGGGAAAGACGGCGGCGTCTACGAGGACGTCCGCAGCGAGGACCTCTCGACGACGCTCATCGACCATGCGCTCGACGAGACGGGGCTGACGAGCGACCACGTCGACGACCTGATGTGGGGGGTCGCACAGCAGCGCACCGAGCAGGACAACAACGTCGCGCGCGTCATCGCCCTCCTCTCGGAGCTGGGTGAGTCGGTGCCCGCCACCTCGATCAACCGCTGGTGCGCCTCCTCGATGCAGGCGATCATCTCGGCGTCGGACGCCATCGCCGCCGGGAACCGCGAGTGTATCATCGCGGGCGGGGTCGAGAACATGAGCCGCGTCCCGATGGACGGCGACTCCTACGAACACCTCCACCCGGAGCTGTCTGAACAGTACAACATCTTCCAGCTCCAGATGGGGATGACCGCAGAGAAGGTCGCCGAGGAGTACGAGGTGAGCCGCGAGGCCCAAGACGAGTACGCCGCCCGTAGCCACCAGCGCGCCGCCGAGGCGACCGAGTCGGGCCGCTTCGACGACGAGATCGTCCCCGTCGAGACGGACGACGGGCTCGTCGAGGCGGACGAGGGGATCCGCCCGGACACGACCGCCGAGAAGCTCGCCGACCTGCCGCCCGCCTTCACCGGCGACGGCAGCGTCACCGCGGGGAACTCCTCGCAGATCTCCGACGGCGCGTCGCTGACCGTCGTCACGAGCAAGGCGTTCGCGGAGGAGCACGGGCTCGACGTGCTCGCCGAGGTCGGCACGAACGCGGTCGCCGGCGTCGACCCCACCGTGATGGGGATCGGCCCGGTGCCCGCCACCCGGAGCCTGCTCGACCGCGCGGGCACGGACATCGACGACTACGACCTCGTCGAACTCAACGAGGCGTTCGCCTCCCAGTGCGAGTACTCGCGGCGCGAGCTCGGCATCGATGAGGACCAGTACAACGTCAACGGCGGGGCCATCGCCCTCGGCCACCCGCTCGGCGCCTCGGGCGCGCGCCTCCCCGTGACGCTGCTCCACGAGATGCAAAAACAGGACGCCGACCGCGGGCTCGCGACGCTCTGCGTCGGCTTCGGGCAGGGCGCCGCGATCGAGTTCCTGCGATAGGCGACGCAGACCTCGAAAATCTTCTGCGGTGGCGCGTGCCGACGAGCGGCCGTCATCGGCGGCCGCGAGACAGCACCGCGCGAGGGAGTCAGTCGCCGGAGCGAAGCGGAGGCGACTGACGAGGCTGGGGAGGCGCGAGGTGCGGGGCTGTGC